>CAVBDE010000001.1:0-79942 GCA_963594055.1 Anaerovoracaceae bacterium
AGGGTTGATGTCGAAGAAGATGATGTTCCTGTGCACGTGGAACATCTCGATGAAGTCCGAATGGGTGGTGTTGATGAGCGTGTAGGAAGGCTCCACCAGCGGAAGGTATGGGTATTCCGCCTCCAGGCTCTCCCGGAGGACCGCACCCAGCGCTCCGTCCAGGTCCTGTTTCTCGATAACCAGCAGGATCTCTCCGGCCTTGCCGCTTATGGACGGAAGCAGAGTCCCGGTATGCCTGCAGGAGGCAAGGGCCACGAGCGCCGTCAGGAGGATGGTCAGTATCTTTTTCATATTCAGTGTATTAGTCTGGAAATATCGTTGCCGAAGGCCAGGAACATAAGCAGGAACAGCAGTATCATTCCTATCATCTGCGTCACCACCAGGAACTTTTCCGATGGTTTCTTTCCGCTTATCATCTCGTAGAGGGTGAACACTATGTGCCCGCCGTCAAGTCCCGGGATAGGGATGAGGTTCATCACTCCCAGCATAATGGAGAGCAGCGCTATGATGGACAGGAACTGGTACCAGTCCCAGGTGTTCGGGAACACCTGCCCTATGGCTATGAAGCTGCCTACGGATTTATATGCTCCGGTGGAAGGTGTCGCCACCAGTTTCAGGTCCTTGAGGTATCCGCTTATCGTGCTGCCGGTCTTCCTGACGCCTTCCGTCAGGCTCTGCGCCGCGTTGTACTGGCGCCTCTCCACGTGCGGGGCCATTATGTACACTCCGATACGGCCCAGCGTATCCACCTGCAGGGTAATGTCTTCGGTCTTGCCGTCCCGCAGTATCCGGGCGCTCACGTCCTTTCCGGCATTGGCCCGGAGAAGCTCAAGTCCGTCCTGGAAGAACTGCGCGTCGCTGCCTTCGATGCTCAGGATCCTGTCGCCCCGGCGGAGTGCGGCAGAATTGGCCTGGGAAGCCACCGAATCCACCACGAACGGCATCGCCAGGCCGAACATCATCGGCGAGGACAGACATTCGGAGGTTCTGGACAGGTCCATATACAGGGTAGTGGTGTCGCCGTCGCGAAGCACCTGCACCTGTTTCACTTCCCGGCGTACCAGGTCCGCCTGCAGCGAGGAGAAGTCCTCCGGGACGTATCCGTCCATATTCAGGATCTGATCTCCCGGCCGGAATCCCATATCCTGGGCCAGTTCGTTGGGGTATATCTGCGCGTCGTTGTTCGGGATGTAGGCCGTGCCCCAGATGCCGCAGATGACGCTGTACATTATGATGGCGAAGATGAAGTTGAAAAGCACGCCGCCTGCCATCACGAAAAGCCTCTGCCAGGCCGGATGGGTGCGGAATTCCCAGCTCTGCGGTTCGCGCTTCATCCCCTCCAGGTCCAGGGATTCGTCTATCATCCCCGAGATCTTGCAGTATCCGCCGAACGGCAGCCAGCCTATGCCGAACTCCGTGTCGCCCTTCTTGAATTTAAACAGCGCCTTCCCGCCCACGTCGAAGAAAAGGTAGAACTTCTCCACCCTGATGTGGAACAGTCTGGCGAAAAGGAAATGTCCGAACTCGTGCACTATGATGAGCAGCGACAGAGCCAGGATCACCTGTATGATTTTGAAAAGAACCGTCATTTATATCAATTCCTGCGCTTTCTTTATGGTCTGTTCGTGAGTGAGGAATATGTCCTCAAGTCCCGGATTGGCCACAAAATCCGCACCGTTCAGGCAGTGCTCCACCAGGTCCGTGATGCCGTAGAAGCTGAGCCTGCCTTCAAGAAAGGCCTTCACGGCCACTTCGTTCGCGGCATTCAGCACGCACGGTATGTTCCCGCCCCTGTGGAACGCCGACCGGGCCAATGCCAGATTCGGGAACCTGTCCTCGTCCGGAGCCTCGAAATGCAGACTGCCTATCTGTGCGAAATCGAGCTTTCTGTTCCCCACTGACACCCTCGCCGGGAAGCTGAGGGCCAATCCTATAGGCTCCCTCATATCCGGACATCCGAGCTGTGCGATGACCGCGCCGTCTTCGAACTCCACCATCGAGTGGATGATGGATTCCGGATGCACCACGATGTTCACCATGGTCGGGTCCAGGTCGAACAGCCAGCAGGCCTCGATCATCTCGAACCCCTTGTTCATCATCGTGGCGGAATCTATCGTGACCTTCGCGCCCATATTCCAGTTCGGGTGTTTGAGCGCGTCACCGGCCTTGGCCTGGCTGATGCGGGCCTTGTCCCAGGTGCGGAACGGGCCTCCGGAGGCGGTCAGGTGCACTCTGGTGACGGAATTGCCCTGTGCGGCGAGAAGGCACTGGAAGATGGCCGAGTGTTCGCTGTCCACAGGCAGAATCACCGCGCCGTGTTCGCGCATCGTGCGTGTCACTATGCTCCCGGCGGCCACGAGGGTCTCCTTGTTGGCCAATGCCACTATTTTTCCGGCTTCGAGCGCGGCAAGCGTAGGGCGCAGTCCGCTGAATCCCACCATCGCGCCGATCACTATGTCCACATTGGCGGACTTCACCAGCGCGCACAGGCTGTCCGTGCCGGCAAATACCTTGCAGTCAGTGTCTTTCAGACGGTCGCTGAGTTCTGGGTAGAGGGTCTCGTCGCAGATGACCGCATTGGCCGCGTCGAATTCGCGCGCCTGCGAAGCCAGAAGGTCTATGCTCCTGTAGGCGCTTATCAGTTCCACCTCGAACAGGTCGCGGTGCTGCCTGATGACATCCAGCGCCTGGGTGCCTATGGAGCCCGTCGAGCCGAGAATGGCGATTTTTCTTTTGTCCATCAGAATGATATGTATAAGGTAGGGTTGACGGCCGTGCCCTTGTACCAAAGCTCGAAATGGAGGTGGTCTCCGGTAGATGTGCTGCCGGTGTTCCCGACATATGCGATAGGGGTGCCCGCCTTGACTATGTCGCCCTGCTTCTTGAGCAGGCTGCGGTTATGCTTGTAGGTGGATACTATGTCTCCGCTGTGCTGTATGGAGATGGTGTATCCGTATTCGTTGCTCCATCCGGAGTAGATCACGGTGCCGTCCAGGCAGGCCTTGACTACGCTGTTAGCAGGCGCGGTGATGTCCACTGCGGGGTGCGTGGCCATATCGAAGCCGTTCGAGATGACGCCTACCAGCGGCGAGAAGAAATGCACGCCTTCGATGGGAAGGTCGCGCTTCGTGCCGGACGAGAGGCCGAACTGTTCTTCTTCCTTGACCTTGGCACGCAGGACAGAATCCTGCTGCTGAAGGTATTGCGCGCTTTTCTGCTCGAGGTAAGGGACAACGTGCGAGTTGTCGGTCACTTCCTCCAGGGAGAGGGTCTGCTCTCCGCTCAGGGTGCGGTTGATGTTGGCAGCATAGAGTTCCCAGCGTATCATCGCGCTTTCCAGGGAGTCGATTTTGACGGCGTTGTAGAGGGCCTGGCTGCGGAAATTGGCATCAGGATAACCGGGTATGGTGTAGTGGAGCGGGGTGAGGACCAGCAGCGAGTAGAGCCCTCCGATCAGGACACATACGAAGAGGGCCAGAATGGAGAAAAAGCTGAGTTTGCTGAATCTTATGGAATATATCTTTTCGTGGGTGGCGTCCTCCACCAAAGTCAGTCTGTATCGCTTGTTCGGATTTTTTTTACTTCCCATACTTTTGCTAAATTTGCAGTGCATATATGGACAGAATCATAGGTATAGACTTCGGAAGTGCACGGACAGGACTTGCTGTAAGTGACCCTCTTCAGATATTCGCTTCTGCCTTGGATACTCTGCCGTCTGCAAAGATAATAGATTATCTTAAAAAATATGCAGACGGAGGGGAGCGCATCACCCGTTTTGTGGTGGGTTATCCGCTCAATCTGAACGGTGCGCCCGCGCAGACGGCACCCCAGGTCGATTCATTCATCGAAAGACTTCAGAAGGCTTTTCCCGAGATTCCCATAACTCTTGAAGACGAGCGTTTTACCTCGGTCCTCGCACACAGGGCGATGATAGACGGAGGTATGAAATCCTCGCGCAGGAGGGACAAGACCGAAGTGGACAAAATCAGCGCTGCGATAATACTGCAAGGTTTTTTGGATAGAAGAAGGATGTGAAAGTTCTGGTTGGAGGCCTGAAAGGCCGATAGTAAGTCCCTTTCCCGAGGAAAGGGATTTAGGGAAAGGGTAACGTAGTAGTCTATAAGCGTAGCGTGTGCGTGGAAAGAAAGTTTCGCAAGTAACGCACGATGCTATATAATTTTAATTAATTGCGAAACTTGAGAGATGATAAAACCAATCTTTTTATATGGCAGCGAGGTGTTGCGCAAAGTCGCTCCGGCTGCGGATCTTAATGACAGGGAAGGGCTTACGGCCCTGGTGAAGGATTTGTGGGACACGCTTGCCGTGGCTGACGGATGCGGACTGGCCGCTCCACAGATAGGGGTGTCGCTGCGCGTTCTCGTGGTGGACGGAGACGGTCTGGCAGAGGAGATGCCTTATCTGAAGGGTTTCAAGAGGGTTATGATCAACCCTGTCCTTCTCGAGGAGTCCGACCAGAAGTGTGACTATACTGAGGGGTGCCTCAGCGTTCCGAACCTGTATTACGATGTGACCCGCGCCAAGGCCATCAAGGTGGAGTATTATGACGGGAACTTCGAGAAGAAGGTGGAGTCGTTCGACAAGTTTGACTGCCGTATGGTGCAGCACGAGATGAGCCATCTGGACGGGCATCTCTTCACCGACCTCATCGCCCCTATACGCCGGAAGATGATACAGGGCAAGCTCCAGAACATCTCGAAGGGCAAGGTAAGAACACAGTATAAAACTATAATCAAGTAAAATTATGGGCGCTTTTCACGCATATGATATCCGTGGCATCTACGGAGAGGATTTCGACAGGACCACGGCTTACAGGATCGGGTATTTCCTGCCTGAACTCCTCAACACGATGAAGGTTGCGGTCGGAAGGGACTGCCGCGTCTCTTCGCCGGAGATCCACGACGCTCTGGTGCAGGGCATCTGCGACGCCGGTGCCGACGTCTATGACCTGGGCCTCACCAGCACCCCTATGGTGTATTTCGCGACTGCCAATTACGGCTTCGAGGCTTCGGTGCAGATCACTGCCTCGCACAACCCCGGCAATTACAACGGAATGAAGGTTTCCCGCCGTCTGGCGCTGCCGGTGGGTCTGGACAGCGGTCTGGGCCAGATAAAGCAGTGGATAGATGAAGACCGTCCCACCCCTGTCGCAGCTGCGCGGGGCGAAGTGCATCCGTTCGACATCCACAGGGATTATATGGACTTTATGCTCAAATACAGGGGCGACTACTCGAACCTTAAGATAGTTTTCGACCTGTCCAACGGTATGGCCAATCTGTTCGCGAAGGAAGTGTTCGGCGACGGTCCGCAGTATCTGTTCGACGAGATGGACGGGCGTTTTCCCAACCACGACCCCAACCCGCTGGTAGCCAGGAACGTGGAACCGCTGCGGCAGGCCGTAAGGGAGGCCGGCGCGGACATAGGCGTCATCTATGACGGCGATGCCGACCGCGTGATGTTCGTGGATGAAAAGGGCGATTTCGTGGCCCCGGACCTCATTATAGCGATGATGGCCCTGTATTTCTGCGACGAGAGGGGGGCGAAGAACCCGAAGGTGCTCCAGGAGATACGCAGCTCGAAGGCTGTGGCAGAATATCTGGCCGCCTACGGTGCCGATGTCCATACCTGGAGGGTTGGCCGCGCCTATGCCGCACCGAAACTCCGTGACATAGACGGTCTCTGGGGCGGAGAGTTGGCCGGACATTATTATTTCAAGGATTTCTTTTATTCCGACAGCGGACTTCTGGCCTCGCTCATAGTGCTCAGAATCATATCCGCCCTGAAGAAGAAGGGCGTCACCTTCAGCGGACAGATCTCCCGCATCGCCAGATACCAGAATTCCGGCGAGATCAATTTCCGTCTGGACGACAAGGCCGGAGCGATGAAGGCGGTGTGCGACCATTTCCGCGAGACGCTCGGCAAGCCGGACACCTTTATGGACTTCGACGGCTTCAGGCTGGAATATCCTACCTGGTGGTTCAACATAAGGCCTTCGAACACGGAGCCTTATCTGCGCTTCATCTGCGAAGCCACCACCCGTGAGGAGCTTAACGCCCGCATCATCGAGGTCAGTGACATATTGATCCATCAGTTCGGCGGTATCCGCAGCTAAAGCCGTGACGTATATTTTTGATCTGGACGGCACCCTTTACGACAAGAAGGGTCTCAAGAAATGGATGGCTCTCAAGGCCATCCGCGATTTCCGTCCCCTGAAGATGTTTCTCGCGGAGAAGAAAAGCCGCGAGGAGCTTTGTCTGCTCGAAACCGGGGAAGTGAGCTATGAGCGTCTGTATGAGTGTATCGCGAAATACAGCGGCCGCAGCGTGGACCATGCCCGCAGGTGGTATGAGCAGTGGTATATGCCGAGTATGGTGGCTCAGATCCGCCGGCACTGCCCGCTCAGGCCCGGCATCAGGGAGAAATTGGACCGCATAAAGGCCGAAGGCGACGCGATGATTATCCTTTCCGATTACGGCTGCATACACGAGAAACTGCAGGCCATAGGGCTCGATGAGTCATATTTCAGCCGGTTCCTGGATTCTCCGTCCATCGGCGGGTACAAACCGTCTGCGCGGGTGTTCAGAAATGCGCTTGAGATTATAGGCGCACGGCCTGAGGACTGCGTTATGATAGGGGACAACCCCGTGAAGGACGGAGGCAGCGAGAAGGTGGGGATAAGATACATACACATAGAAGACTTTTTGAAACAATAACCGGTTAATGAAAATCAGAATCAGACAGTTGGCATTGCTCTTGGCCGGAGTTCTGCCAATGTTCTCCTGTCAGAGGGATGAACCCGCGGAGCCGTCCGTGACGCAGCCCGAGGGTTATGCGCAGCTGCTGAGGATATACAAATCCTCGCAGCGGTATTCGGATGTCATGGTGGAGGATTCGACGCTGGTGCTGGTTTCTTCCGAAGGGGAGACGGTCGTGATGTCATTGGCCGATATGGTGGTGGAGCCCGAACCGGTCTCTTCGGCGCAGGTGGTGGCCGTGGGTTCGGACGGCAGATGGATGGTGGGCGGCGTCAGCACGCGGATTTACCGGAACGAGGCGCTTTCCGATGAGGACTCCATTCCGTTCTACCTGTATTTTTCCACAGACAAGAGTCTTCACCTGCGCATAAGCAACGGCAACCATCTGGTTATAAAGAAGGAATCCATACAGATTCCGACCGTTTACCTCACCACCACCGACAGGTCCGACATAACCAGCAAGGAAGAATACAAGACGGGAACCATCACGATAAAGGACCCGTCGCACCTGTATTGGGACAAGTCCGAGTTCGAGGCGCCCATGCGCATACGCGGCCGCGGTAACTCCACCTGGGGCATGCCCAAGAAATCGTACAAGATAAAGCTCGACGATAAGGCCTGCATATTCAATATGTCCACCGACAAGGAGTGGTGTCTGCTGGCCAATTACTGCGACAAGTCGCTTCTTCGCGACATCACGGCGATGGAGATCTCCCGCAGGCTCGGTTTCAGCTGGACTCCGAAGATGTATTCGGTGGAGGTGTATCTGAACGGCAGATACGACGGCGTGTACTGCTTCAGCGAGCACAAGAAAGTGTCGAAGGAGAGGGTGAACATAGATGTGGACGCCGGTGATCTGTTCTTCGAGATAGACCAGTCGCAGGACGAGCCTGTCTGCTGGACTACGGCGCACGGCGCTCCGATGATGTTCTCCGACCCGTCCAACCCGACGGAGGAGCAGATCGCCTATGCCAAGGCCTTCTTCAAGGGCTTCGAGGACGCGCTCTGGAACAGGGAATTCTCCACGGTGTACGGCACCTATATAGACAAACGCTCGTTCATCAACAACTTCATAATCCAGGAACTCACGAAAAACGTGGACGGGAACCTGCGCAAGAGTTCCTTCCTCACTCTTCCCGTGAACGGGAAGCTGGAGATGTACCACGTGTGGGATTTCGACATCACGCTCGGGAACTGCGACTATTACGGCGACGGGCTTCCTACCTGGCAGGGCTGGTGGGTTAAGGACCAGGGTGCCATCGGCAGGTATCACGGATGGTATTACAGGCTCTTTATGGACGCGGATTTCACCGCGGAGGTGAAGGCCCGCTGGGAGGAGATATATCCTCAGCTGCAGACCATCCCGGACTACATACAGGAACAGGTGAACCTTCTGGGCGAGGCCCCGGAGCGGAATTTCCAGCGCTGGAAGATACTTTCCACCTATGTGTGGCCGAATGCGAAGATCACCGGTTCCTACGAAGGCGAGGTGGACTGGCTGCTGGAGAACTATAATAAAAGATTGGCATGGATAAACTCGCAGATAAAAAGCTGGTAGCGGCGCTCGCCGTGCTCCTCGCCGTGTTCAGCGTGGGGGCGTATGACATAAGGGACGATCTGGGCAGGCTTGACAAGGTTCTCTCCGGCAGTATGGACTGGGTCGGAGCCAAGGAGGACCGGCTTCAGCGTCTGGAACTGGACCTTCGCGGGGTGAACGACCCGAAAAAGCGTTATGACCTCTGCACCAGGCTGTATGACGAGTATTATTCCTTCCAGTTCGACAAGTGCCTGGAGACTCTGGACATTCAGGAGGAAGCTGTCAGGTCGCTGAAGGACAGGGACCTGTACAATCAGTGCCGGCTTCGCAGGGCGTCTCTTTTCTGCGTGGGCGGATATTATAAGGAGAGCGAGGCGGTGTTCTCTGCTCTGGACACGCTGTCCTTCTCCAAAGATGCGCTCCTGCTGTGGTATGACCTCAGGCAGCGCTTCTGCAACGATTTCACTTCAGCCGGGCATCCGGTTTCGGGAATGCTCGGACAGGCAAGCTATTACAGGGCCAGATATCTGGAGCTCTGCCCGGAGAACACCTTCGATTACGAGTTCATGCTTCTGCAGGAGTATATGGGGGTTCAGCAGTTCGACCGGGCCAGGGAGGTCGCTTTGAGTCTGGTTTCAAAATACAGTCCGTCTTCGCACGAATACGCGAAGGCCGCCTACTATCTGGGTGTGCTGTGCGACAAGGCGGGGGACTTCCCGGGAGTGATCCACTGGTACTGCGAGTCCGCGAAGGCAGACATCTTCTCCGCCGTGAAGGACAATGCCGCGCTTTACAGCATATCGCTCAACCTGATAAGTATGAACATGCAGGTCGAGCGCGCGTTCTCCTATACCCAGAAGGCCCTGGAGGATGCCGTCTATTATAATGCCAATCTCCGCCTTGTCCAGATCGTTCGCTCCCTGCCGGGCATAGAGGCCGCGTACGCCAGCGAGAGGGAGGAATCGGAGCGGCAGCTGAAGATCGCTGTCGTCGTGATGATAGCGCTTCTGCTCTCATTGGCAGTGTTCGTGGTTCTGCACACGCGCAACCACCGCCGTCTCAGGAAGACCGTCGATGCGCTGTACGAATCCAAGGAGGCCACCCAGGAGTTCCTGGCACTGTCCTTGTCCACGAGTTCAGCTTATCTGGACAAGCTCCGTCCGTTCATAAGCCGCAGCCAGATGGACGCCGAACTGAAAAACTTCTACAATTCCTTCGATACCGCCGTGCTCCAGCTGTATCCGGACTTCGTGGCGGAATTCAATTCGCTTCTTTTGCCGGACAAGAGGGTCGTCCTCAAGCCGGGCGAGATTCTGAACACCGAACTTCGCATCTATGCGCTCATCAGGTTCGGCGTCACCAAGTCGACCCATATAGCTTCGCTTCTGCGGTATTCGGTGAACACCATCTACAACTACAAGACCCAGATGAAGTTCTGCGCTATAGACCAGAACACGCCTTTTGACGAGCAGATAATGCGGATAGGGGGACACAAATAGTCCACTTTTTTGAAAGGCTATTCCGTTGATATGTGGGCATTTGGTTTTCCGGATGTCCACTTTTTTGCTATTCCGGACGCTCCCGGGGTTCCGCGGAATTTATAAATTCGTTAAATTTGTAATCGCACATAATTAAAATATTAAACCAAACAACCAATCGTTTAAAAATGAAAAAACATTTTTGCGGAACTATTTTAATAGCTTTTCTGTTCGCCCTTCTCTCTGAAGGTGTTTCTTTCGCACAGGCTTATTCCGGCGTAGTCAAGGAGGCCGGCGGAGCTCCCGTCGTGGGTGCGGCCGTAGTGGTGGAAGGCACATCGAAGGGAACGCTTACAGACCTGGACGGAGCCTGGACTCTCAGCGGAGTCGAAGCTTCCGACAAACTTGAAATTTCCCTTATGGGCTACAAGACTGTTGTCGTGGAGGCATCCGGGGCTGCGGTCGTCATTATGGAAGAGGACAACCTTTTCCTGGAAGATGCAGTGGTCGTAGGTTACGGTGTTCAGAAGAAGAGCGTCGTCACCGCATCCATCGCGAAGGTATCGTCTGAAGACCTTGGCAAGACAGCCCCTATACGTGTGGACAACGCGCTCAAGGGTCTTGCCGCAGGTGTGAACGTCACTTCGTCTTCAGGTCAGCCTGGCGCCGCTTCGCGGATCCGCGTCCGCGGTACCGGCACCATCAACAATTCCGACCCTTTATATATAGTGGACGGAATGCCTATCGAGGGCGGCATCGACTACATCAACCCTTATGATATTGCCAGCATCGAGGTCCTCAAGGACGCCGCTTCAGGTGCGGTTTACGGTGCGCGCGCTGCCAACGGCGTCATTCTCGTCACCACCAGGCAGGGCCAGAAGGGCGACGCGCAGATCAGCTATTCGTTCTCATACGGTCTGTCAAGCCCGTGGAAGAAGCTCGACGTGCTCAACGCTTCCGAGTATGCGATGATGATCAACGAAGGCCTTATGAATGCGGGCAGCTCTCCTATCTATGCCAATCCTTCCGCTTACGGCGAGGGTACCGACTGGCAGGACGAGATCTTCAACTACAATGCCCCGCAGATCTCACACGACCTGAGCATCTCCGGTGCAAGTGACAAGGTAAACTATTATCTCTCACTTTCTTACATCGACCAGGACGGTATCGTCGGCGGTAACTTCGGCCGTTCGAATTATGACCGTCTCTCCATCCGCAGCAACAACATCTACCACGTTCTGGACAAGAGCGCAGAGAGGGCTTTCCTCAACAAGCTCGACCTCACCGGCAACGTGGCTTATGCCAAGATCAACTCCACCGGCATCGAGACCAACTCCACCTGGGGTTCGCCTCTCGGATCGGCCATTGCGCTTTCTCCTATCCTCAACGTTTACTGTACGGACGAGGAGGCAGCCGCACAGATAGCCACCTACGGTGAGAACCTTATGCTTTACGGCCAGAACGGCAAGATGTTCACCATCCCCGGCGGTTCATACAACGAGATGGTCAACCCTGTCGCTTCGCTTTCCCTTCCGGGAAGCAAGGGCTGGAGCCACAAGTTCGTAAGCAATTTCGGAGCTGAACTCCAGATCATCGAGAACCTGAAATTCAAGACATCCTTTGGCACTGACCTCTCTTTCTGGGGTTCGGACAGCTATACCATCGAGTATTACCTCACCTCTTCACAGAAGGCTACGGAGTCATCCGCCACTTCTCAGCAGAACTGGGGTCTCGTATGGCAGGTCGAGAACACCCTCAGCTACCAGAAGTCCTTCGGAGAGCATTCCATCTCCGTCCTCCTGGGCCAGTCAGCCAAGGCTTCAAGCGGCGCTTATGTGGGCGCTTCTTCGAAATATCTCAAGAATGTACTCAAACCTTATGTTGACAACACCGACGGCCTTCAGGCAGACGGTGACAGGAACGGTTGGGCAGCCCCTAACGTTCAGTCCAGACTCGCCTCTTACTTCGGCCGTCTGAGTTACAACTACGCCGAACGCTATATGGTGGAGGCCACTCTCCGCCGTGACGGCTCTTCACGCTTCGGCTCCAACAACCACTGGGCGCTGTTCCCGTCAGTGTCGTTGGGATGGAACCTCCACAAGGAAGGCTTTATGGAAGGCGTGATTCCTGAACTCAGCAATGCCAAGGTCAGGGCATCGTGGGGTAAGAACGGTAACGAAAACATCGGAAACTTCGCTTACACCGTTCTCACGGAAGGGAACAATAATGTTATTATCGGAAAGGGAGAAAGCGAGATCATCGGTGTCAAGGCCGGTGGTCTTGCCAATCCTGACCTCAAATGGGAGACTTCCATCCAGACCGACCTCGGCGTAGATCTCGGATTCTTCAAGAATTCGCTCACCCTCACTCTGGACTACTACAACAAGGTCACCGACGGTATGCTTATGACCCAGGCCATCCCATCCTATGTGGGAGAGAACAAGCCTATGGGCAACGTGGGCATAATGTCCAACAGAGGTTTCGAGATCGAGCTCGGCTACAAGAAAGCCATCGGCGACTTCAACTTCGCCGTCAGGGCCAATGCCAGCTACCTCAAGAACGAACTCATCGAATACGGCAACGACACGGGATATGCGAACTATGACTCCTTCCAGGGCACCGGTACCATCTCCCGCGCTGAAAACGGATATCCGTTCCCGTTCTTCTACGGTCTCAAGACCGACGGCGTCTTCCAGACCGCCGAGGAAGTGGCTGCCTACACCCACACCGCCGAGGACGGAACAGTGTCAATGATCCAGCCTAAGGCCAAGCCGGGCGACGTCAAGTTCGTCGACCTGGACGGAGACGGCAAGATCACCGACGCCGACCGTACCTACATCGGCAAGGGAACGCCTGACTTCACCTACGGACTTACCCTCCAGGCAGGCTACAAGGGATTCGACTTCTCTATGCTCATCCAGGGCACCCAGGGCAACCAGGTGTTCGACTGTACCAGACGTACCGACATCAAGAGCGTCAACCTCCCTGCCTATATGCTCAACCGCTGGACGGGTGCGGGCACTTCCAACAGGTATCCTCGCTTCGTGATCGGCGACAGCACCAACTGGGTATCTTCAGACCTTTATGTCTATGACGCGTCTTACTGCCGCATCAAGAACATCCAGCTCGGATATACCCTTCCTGAAAAGCTCACGAAGAAGGTGCTTATCTCGAACCTGCGAGTCTATGTGGCTGCAGAGAACCTGCTCACCCTTACCGGGTATCACGGCTTCGATCCTGAAATCTCTTCAGGCGGAACTTCGCTCGGCATCGACTACGGCGTATATCCACAGGCCAGAACCTTTACTGTCGGTGTAAATGTCAAATTCTAATTTTGGGGGAGATAGAATTATGAAAAAGAATATGAAAAAATACTTTTTGATCGCCTTCGCTACGGTTCTGTTCTCTTCCTGCGGAGATGAATTCCTTACCGTGGAGAATCCTACACAGGATCCTATCGAGGATTACTATACCACTCTTCCTCATCTTCAGGAGGCTATGGTGTCGGCTTACTGCCCTATGCACTGGACCGACTGGTCTATGAGCCAGTACAACCCTCTCCTTATAATGAGCGACATTATGGCCGACCAGATCTGGGTGGGCGGTGCAGACGCCACGGACAACAAATACTGGCACGAGATGATGAACTACAGCGCCGACCCTAAGAACTGTATGACATCCATCTGGACCGACGCCTATTCGGGAGTCAAGAGGTGCAACGACGTGTTTACCTATCTCGAGTGGACCAAGGCCGCAGGCAACATCGACGACGAGGCTGCCAGGTCATATCAGGCGCAGACCTATCTTCTCAGGGCATATTACTACACCTGGCTCTGGAAGTTCTGGGGCAATGTAGTCTACTATGACAAGAACCTCGAAAGCCCGTTCATCGGCACACAGTACACTGCTGACGAGGTTTATTCCTTCATTATCAGCGATCTCGACAAATGTATCGCCCTCATCGACGCCCTTCCTATGAAGCGCGCAGACGACGAAGTGGGCTACGTATCGCAGGCGGTGGTCTATATGCTCTATGCTGAAGTGGTTCTCTATCAGAAGGATACCGCTAAGTATGCCAATGCTCTCTCGTACCTCAGGCAGATAATTTCTTCAGGAGAATACGACCTGTATGACTACTCGAAGCTCTTCACCCTCGAAGGCGAGTGGTGCTGCGAGTCCATCTGGGAAGTGGGTTACAAGACTGACGGACAGGTCCGTTCATACGACAACGTGCTGGCTGCCGGCGGTACCATCCTTCCTCGACTCATCGGAGCATACAACCTCAAGACCAATACCGAAGGCCACGCCGCAGGATGGGGATTCTGCCCTGTACGCAAGGAGACTTACGATTCCTTCAGCGCCACGGATGTGCGCCGCAAGGCCACCTGCTTCGACGCCAGCGGATATGACTACGAGAAGCGTTATCAGGATACCGGATACTTCCTGGAGAAATACCAGGGTTCTACCGCGGACGAGTCAGCAGGCGACGGCGCTCCGGATATGCGTTTCGGCAACAATCTCCGTCTTTACCGCTATTCCGAGACCCTTCTCTATGCGGCTGAACTCGCACTCGCCACAGGCAGCGACGCAGCCGAGGCTAAGGGCTGGCTCAACAAGGTTCACAACCGTGCCGGTCTTACCGACGAACTGGAACTTACCCTGGCGAACATCCAGAAGGAGCGCGCTCTTGAGTTCGTGGGCGAAGGCAAGCGTTACTGGGACCTCATCAGATGGGATCTCGCCCAGACCGTTCTCGTACCTGACACTTACGGATACAGAACCAACGCGTGGGACGCCACCAGAAAATATCTCCCTATCCCGTCAACCGAGATCGATGCGGCTCAGGGTACTCTGAAACAGAACGAAAACTATTAATAATTAATAACAACACAGTTTTATGAAAAAATCTTTACTTCTTTTAGGCATCGCCCTCGTGGCTTTGTCTTCCTGCGGACAGAAAGAGGACCCTTCTACACCGGGTTCAGACCTTCCTTCAGCAGCCAATATCGACTTCACGGTCACAGTTGACCAGTCAACCAACGAGGCTACATTCACCCTCCCTTCATCAGTAACGGGACTTATGCCTATCTGGCATACGAACGAGACCGGAGAATTCGTATTCGCCGGAACGGGTGACAACTTCAAGAAAGTCTTCTATCAGAAGGGAACTTACAAGGTTCGTCTTTTCGTCAGCAACAGCAAGGGCCAGTCTCTCGACTATTCGGAGAAGGACGTGGTCATCGAGAACGACAAGTCCGGTTCATCTCTTACCGGCGGATTCGTTTATGACAGCGATTTCAACCTCTGGAAGAAAGTTGATACCGAGGGCAACCACACGTATTCACAGTACACCGCACACACAGATTCCTGGGAAGTTCTCGACAACCCACAGGTCATCCAGGTAGGCAACACCTATTCAATGACTTACGAGACAGGAACCACTCAGCAGTGGCAGGCTCAGTTCTTCATTATCCCTACAGAGGCCAATGCGATCACCCTTACTGCAGGCACCACCTATGACTTCTCCTGTGTCATCAAGTCTTCTACCGACCTTCCGGGCGTAACCTTCAAGCTTACCCAGGGGGACAGCGACAACGATTTCCTCTTCACCTCCGAGAGAATCGCGGTCAAGGCAGGCGAGCCTTACGTATTCTGGTGGGCTAACCAGACTGTCGAGAAGGACATCACCAATGTGAAGATGGTGTTCGACTTCGGCGGATGCCCTGACAACTCCGAGATCACCGTCGGCAATATCGTCCTCAAGGACCACGCCAATGACGACGGCACCAAGGACGTTCCTGAGCGCGATGAACCGGAACCTGATCCGGACCCGGAACCGGAAGATCCGAATGCAGGTTGGGTAGATGAGTATGACGAGAATTTCACATTCGATCTCAACACTCCTGCAAACCTTTGGGCACCTTCAAAGATTGAGGTATTCAGGGCATATTACAGTGATGCAAGCTGGGCAGAACGTGAATTTGTGTATGACATTAAAGATGGGGTATATACACTTAACTTCCCTCTTGGAGCTTCAGCCCGTTGGCAGGCTCAGTTCCTGCTCTCGTCTGATCTCGCCATCAAGGCAGACAAGAAGTATGCGATTACATTCACCGTTGAATCCAACACTGATCATCCGGGATTCTACGCCAAACTTACCGGTCCAGATGATAATAACAATTTGATTTGGGAGACAAAACCGGATCTTAAGGCCAAGGCAGGCGAAGCGCGTGTGTTCCACGCTACCGGAATTCAGGGTGTCGCTTATGAGAATTGCAAGCTTGTCTTCGACTTCGGCGGCGCAGCTGAGAATACCGTCATTAAAATTAAGGACATCAGCATCCAGTATTACGAATAGTTTTGTTTAATTTTGCAGGTGGACCTGGTAAGGGATTGTCAGGTCCACCTGTTTTATAACTATGACATTGATCATAACAGCTTTAATAGTACTGGCGCTGACCTTCTCCTGCAATGCGGAGCAGAATGCCGTCGTCTCTGAGGAAAGCATAGCCTTCGAGCCGGCAGCCCTGACCTTCCCTGCGGACGGAGGTACGCAGACTGTGCATATTATGGCTTCCGACCAGTTCGCCATATACAGCGATGCCGAGTGGGTGGCCAATATCGAACCTCCTTATGTGTTCGGCACTGACGGGACCGTGTCTGTCAGGGTCGCCAGGAATTCCGAATTCAGTTCCAGGACTGCGAACATCGCCGTAAAATGCGCCAACACCTACGCGTATATCCCTGTCACTCAGGAAGGACGCGAGAAGGCGGCCGATGATCCGGACATCGCCGCTCCCGACGGATATACCCTCGTATGGCACGACGAGTTCGACTACGAAGGTCTCCCGAACGCTTCCGACTGGAAATACCAGACCGGAGACGGCGGCTGGGGGAACAACGAACTTCAGGATTATGTGGCAGGTTCCTACAACGGCGTGAACATAGCCGACGTGCGTGACGGCGTGCTCAAGATCTACGCGAAGAAGATAGACGGCAAGGTCCGTTCCTGCCGCCTGAACACCCGCAAGGGCTGGACTTACGGCTGGATAGAGGCCCGTCTGAGACTTCCGAAGGGAAAGGGTACCTGGCCGGCATTCTGGATGATGCCGTCGAACTATACCGCCTGGCCTAAGGACGGGGAGCTCGACATTATGGAGGAGGTCGGATACAATGCCAACTACTGCAGCGCGACCATCCACTGTAACAAGTACAATAACGGCGGCACCTCCATCGAGCATGCCGAGCGTTATATCGGCACGGCGCAGACCGAATTCCACACCTATGCCATGGAGTGGAGCGCGGATGCCATCACATTCTACCAGGACAACAAGGCAATTCTTACATACAAGAACAGCAAGAAGGGAAATTACGATTACTGGCCTTTCGACAATCCGTTCTACGTGATTCTGAACCTCGCGTGGGGAGGAAACTGGGGCGGTGCCCAGGGCGTGGACGAATCGTGCCTCCCTTGTGCCCTGGAAGTAGATTATGTGCGCGTATTCCAGAAATAACATCTCTGTACGCGGGGCCAATGTCCACAATCTCAAGAATGTGGATGTGGACATACCCCGCGGAAAATTCACCGTGATAACCGGCCTTAGCGGCTCCGGGAAATCCTCGCTCGCCTTTGACACCATCTATGCCGAGGGACAGAGGCGTTACCTCAACACCCTCTCCCCCTATGCCAAGCAGTTCATAGGAGTGCTGGAAAAACCGGCGGTGGAAAGCATAGAGGGCCTGAGCCCCATCATCGCCATAGAGCAGAAGTCAACCGGGGTCAATCCCCGCTCGACCGTGGGGACCATAACCGAGATTTCGGATTTCCTCAGGCTCCTGTATGCCAAGGCCTCCACGGCCTACTCTCCGGTAAGCGGAGAGGAGATGGTCCGTTATACGGATTCGCAGATAGTGGATCTGATAATGGAAAAGTTCAGCGGAAGAAAATGCATCCTTCTCGCCCCTCTGGTAAGAGGCCGCAAGGGACATTACCGCGAACTCTTTGAAAGTTTGAGACGCAAGGGTTATGTCCAGGTAAGGGTGGATTCAGAGATTCTGGATCTGGCCGATCTGGATTCGGTAGACAGATACAGGGCGCATTTCATAGAACTGGTCGTGGACAAGATGAAGCCTGCTGAAGGCGATCTGTCCAGAGTCCGCAATTCCGTGCATGCCGCTCTGGAGATGGGCAAGGGTAACGTGTCAGTATGGGATGCCGACACGCAGACCATACACCATTACTCGAAGCACCTTATAGATCCGGTGAGCGGAACTTCCCTCCAGGAACCCGCCCCGCACAGTTTCTCGTTCAATTCCCCGGAAGGGTATTGTCCTCACTGCAAGGGTCTTGGCGTAATTCAGGACGTGGAGATGGACAAGATCATCCCCGACAGGGAGGTGAGCATCGCCGACGGCGGCATAGTCCCGCTGGGAAAGATACGCCCGAACAGGAAATTCGATCTGCTGCATTCCGTCGCCAGGAAATACGGCTTTTCGCTGTACGATCCCATATCCGCGCTGTCGGACGAGGTAGTCTCCCTGCTGGTGTACGGGTCGGAGGAATATTTCCGCGTGGGCGAAGGCGCCTTTTCGGAGATGGCCACCTGGCCCGGCGTGGTGGAGGACATAGAGGACAAGATCGTTTGTCCGGTGTGCGGCGGCAGCCGCCTGAAGCCCGAGACCAACTGTTTCAGGATAGACGGCAAGACCATTTCCCAGGTGAGCGCGATGGAGATCACCGAGCTGAAAGCCTGGCTGGACACGCTTCCTTCGAAGCTGTCCGGAAAGGCTGCGGCCGTGGCCCGCGACATTCTGAAGGAACTGTCCGAAAGGGTGGAGTTCCTTATGGATGTGGGGCTTGAATATCTGACTCTCGACCGGG
Organism: Anaerovoracaceae bacterium; assembly: GCA_963594055.1. Taxonomy (GTDB): domain Bacteria; phylum Bacteroidota; class Bacteroidia; order Bacteroidales; family UBA932; genus Cryptobacteroides. Next base: position 18,670 of record CAVBDE010000001.1, read on the forward strand.
CGACGGCCTCCCTTTCCGGAGGCGAAAGCCAGAGAATCAGATTGGCCACACAGATAGGCTCGAAGCTCGTGAACGTGATATATATTCTGGACGAGCCTTCCATCGGCCTGCATCCGAAGGACAACCGCAAGCTCATCGCTTCGCTCAAAAAACTTCGTGACGAAGGGAATACGGTGATAGTGGTGGAGCACGATGAGGAGACGATGGAGAGCGCGGACTGGATAGTGGACGTGGGACCGGGAGCCGGGCAGAACGGAGGACATATCTGTTACAGCGGTCCGGCCAGAGAGGTGCACAGCAGCGTGGTGGTTCCTTCTTCCAGGCGTGCGGGGTCAGGCCTGAGCCTGGTGCTTCGCGGTGCATCCGGGAACAACCTCAAGCATCTGGACGTGGAGTTCCCGCTGGGCAGGTTCATAGGGATAAGCGGCGTGTCGGGGTCCGGCAAATCCACCCTTATCAACGAGACGCTTATGCCTATTCTGAAGGGGAAATTCTACCATCTGAAGCAGAAGCCTCTTCCGTATGAGGGGATAGAAGGGATAGAGAATATAGACAAGGTCATTGAAATAGATCAGAGTCCGATCGGCAAGAGTCCGCGCTCGAACCCTGCGACGTTCACTTCGGTGTGGACGGACATCAGGGCGCTTTTCGAGCAGACTCCGGACGCGAAGGTGCGTGGCTTCAAGGCGGGCAGGTTCTCCTTCAACGTGGAGGGCGGCCGCTGCGAGGAATGCAAGGGCTCCGGCATCAGGCAGATAGAGATGAATTTTCTGCCGTCGGTGAACGTGGTATGCCCGGCCTGTGCGGGGAAACGTTATAAGGAGGACACCCTTAGCGTGCTGTACAAGGGCAAGAGCATAAGCGATGTGCTGGAGATGCCGATCAGCGAGGCTTACGGGTTCTTCCGGACGAATCCGAAGATCGCTCCGAAACTGAAGGCGCTTGTGGACGTCGGCCTGGGATACGTGCATCTGGGACAGTCCAGTGTGACCCTTTCGGGAGGCGAGAGCCAGCGAATGAAATTGGCCAACGAACTTTCGAAGAAGGCGACCGGCAGGACTCTGTATATGCTCGACGAGCCCACCACGGGCCTGCATTACGAAGATGTCAAGGTGTTGCTGGATGTACTGCAGAAGCTTGTGGATCAGGGCAATACGGTAATTGTGATAGAACATAACCTCGATGTGCTCAAGTCGGCGGACTACATCATAGATATGGGCCCTTACGGCGGCGCGAGAGGCGGACAGATAATGGCTGTGGGCACTCCGGAACAGATATCGGAGAACCCGCAGTCGGTAACGGGAAAATATTTGAAAGAAATATTAACAGACAAACACTGAAATGAAAAAGACCATTTTACTGACGACCTTTGCGGCAGTGCTGCTTTCTTCCTGCAACGGCGGGAACAAGGTCGCTCCGGCCATCCCTCAGGACAAGGAGATGGAGGCGAAGATTGAAAAGATTCTCTCACGGATGAGCCTGGAGGAGAAGGTGGGCCAGATGACCCAGCTCACTTCCGGACCAGTCCTCATTCCGGGAACGAATCAGGTTTCCCCTCAGGGGGAGGAGCTGATGCGCAAATACAAGATAGGCTCCGTCCTCAACACGATGAACGACGTGGCCGATTCGGCAAGCTCCTACAGGGTGTTCATCAAACAGCTGCAGGACATCTCCCTGGACGAGACGGGAATCCCTTGTCTTTACGGCCTTGACCAGAATCACGGCGCTTCATACACGACGGGCGGAGTTCTCTTCCCTCAGGAGGTAAGTCTGGCGGCTTCGTTCAACGATGCGCTCGCTTATCAGATGGGTGAGGTCTGCGCTTATGAGACCCGCGCCTGCAATGTGCCGTGGGTGTTCAACCCGACCCTTGACCTCAGCCGCAACCAGCTCTGGCCGCGTATGTGGGAAAGTTTCGGCGAAGATCCGCTCGTGCAGACCCGTATGGGTGTGGCTCTGACCAGAGGTTATCAGGGCGATGACCCGAATCATATCGACGGCTATCACGTGGCTGTCAGCATCAAGCACTTTATGGCTTACGGCGCTCCTGTTTCAGGACAGGACCGCACTCCTTCGATGCTGAGCGACCGCGAGCTTAAGGAGAAGTATTTCTCTCCTTTCAAGGCCTGCATCGAAGCCGGCGCACTGACTCTTATGGTCAATTCGTCGAACAACGACGGCATTCCTTTCCATACGAACAAAAAGCTTCTCACCGGCTGGGTCAAGGAAGGCCTCAACTGGGACGGTATGATAGTTACCGACTGGGCTGACTGCCGCAACGTCTATGAGAGGGACCACACCGCATCCACCTACAAGGATGCCGTGTGCCAGACCATCAACGCCGGCGTGGATATGCTTATGGAGCCTTACAGCGTGGAGGTATGCGACTATATGGTGGAGCTTGTCCACGAAGGCAAGATCGCCCAGAGCCGCATCGATGACGCCGTGCGCCGTATCCTCAGAGTCAAGTTCCGTCTCGGTCTGTTCGACGATCCTTACGGCACCAAATGCACTTACGAGGAGTTCGAGAGCCCTGAGCACGTGCAGACCGCCTACCGTGCGGCGCTCGAAAGCCAGGTGCTTCTGAAGAACGAGAACGACCTGCTTCCTCTTTCAAAGGACAGCCGGATTCTTCTGGTCGGCCCTAATGCCAATGCCATGCGCCCTCTTGGCGGCGGCTGGTATTATTCCTGGCAGGGTGATGCCGGCAACCGTCCGGAATACACTGAGAAATACAACACTATCTGCGAGGCCCTGCAGAACAAGTTCCGCAGCGTGAAATATCTCCCTGTTCTCGAATATGACCCTAACGGCAATTTCGAGGCGGAGATCAGAAAGGACTACTCGGCAGCCGTGCGCGCAGCGGCGAATGCGGATGTGATCGTGGTTGCGGCCGGAGAGAACTCATACTGCGAGACCGTGGGCAACATCAACGACATCTCCCTGTCGGCTGCTCAGCGCGACCTCGTGAAGACATTGGCCAGAACCGGAAAGCCGGTGGTGCTCGTGCTCAACGAGGGCCGTCCGAGGGTGCTTAGTGACATCGAGCCTCTCGCCCGTGCGGTGGTCAGCGTGCTTCTGCCCGGCAATTACGGCGCGGACGCTCTCGCCACGCTTCTCTGCGGCGAGGAGAACTTCAGCGGCAAGCTGCCTTACACCTACCCTAAGTATGTGAACAGGCTCAACACCTATGACTACAAGCTTTGTGAGAACCGCGCCACGATGGGCGGCCTCTATAATTACGATGCCAATATCGAAAGCCAGTGGCCGTTCGGATACGGTCTGAGCTACACCACGTTCGAGTACTCGAATCTGCGTGTGGACAGAAAGGACTTCCGTGCGGGTGACATAATCAAGGTCAGCGTGGATGTGGAGAACACCGGTAAGGTTTCGGGCAAGGAAGCGGTGCTTCTGTACAGCTCCGACCTTTATGCGAGCCTGACCCCTGATGTGAAGAGACTTCGCGACTTTACGAAGATAGAGCTCGCTCCGGGCGAGAAGAAGACCGTCGAGTTCTCACTGAAGGCCGAGGATCTGGCATTTGTGGACCACGATCTGAACTGGACGCTCGAAGAGGGTGAGTTCAGATTGGCCTGCGGAAGCGAGTCGGTTGTCGTCAACTGCGTGAAATAGAGATAGGAGTCACATCCTCGTCATCAACCTCTTCTTCCGGTTCGTTGAACGGCTGGAGGAAGGGGTTGTGGGTTCTTTCGTGGGCTATGCTGGTGCTGCCCGCGTGCCCCGGGAACACTTCGATGTCCCCGTCCAGGCCCATTATCGAATCCATTACCGAGACGATGAGCTTGTCATAGTCGCCGCCCGGAAGGTCTGTCCTGCCTATCGTGCCCGCGAACAGGGTGTCTCCCGAGAACAGTAGCTTGTCCGCCCTGTCCAGGTAGCATACGCCTCCCGGAGTGTGCCCCGGGGTGCTGATCACCTCCAGGTCCAGGCCCGCCAGATGCAGGCTCTGACCGCCTTCCACCGGGATGTAGTCGAACTTTATGACGGGCATCTCTTTCGGGTCCATATACACCGGGATGTCCCAGCAGGCTTTAAGGAGCGGGATTCCGCAGGTGTGGTCCCTGTGCGCGTGGGTGAGAAGTATGGCCACCGGGGTCAGGCCGCCTGACTCCAGGTAGGATTTAACGCCGTCGAATTCCTGCCCTTCGGTGCATCCGGGATCTATTATTATGGCCTCGCGGGAGCCGCGGACATTGATTATCATCGTGTTCTCCTCGTAGGGATTGCACACGAATATTTTCAGGTCTGTCATATTCTGGCTTGTTTTAGGCAAAATTAAGAAAACTTTATTGTAAATTTGTCTGTTTTTAACATTCCCATTGATGCATATAGGTATAGCCGGAAACATAGGGTGCGGGAAGACGACCCTCACGCGCAAGCTCGCGGAGTACTACAAATGGACTCCCCGCTTCGAATCGGTGACATATAATCCCTATCTCGAGGATTATTATGCCAACATCTCCAGATGGTCGTTCAATCTCGAAGTCTATTTCCTCGCCCAGCGTTTCAAGGACGTGCTGGAGATAGACCGCAGCGACGAGGTCATCGTCCAGGACAGAACCATTATGGAGGGGGTCCAGATATTCGTGGCGAACAACTACAGGATGGGGAACCTGACGGACCGCGACTTCGAGACCTATATGGATCTTTTCCGACTTATGATGTCCTTCGTGAAGGAGCCGGACCTGCTTATCTACATCCGCTCCAGCATCTCGCATCTGGTCTCGCAGATACAGAAGCGCGGCCGTGGCTACGAGCAGGATATGAGCATAGAATACCTGTCCGGCCTGAACGACCTGTACGAGAAATGGATAGGGGAGTACAAGGGCAGACTCATAATAATAGACGGCGACAACCTCGATTTCGAGAACCGTCCGGAGGATTTCGCATCCATTACCGACAGGATTGACGCGGCCCTTTACGGATTATTCAAATAAATAAGTAAATTTGTAGGCTAATATATTATCATTATGCATATAGCTATCGCAGGAAATATAGGAAGTGGCAAGACCACCCTAACCAAGATGCTGGCAGCCCATTACGGCTGGATTCCTAAATTCGAGTCAGTGGATTATAATCCTTATCTGGCTGATTTCTACGACGATATGTCGCGCTGGTCATTCAACCTGCAGATATATTTCCTCAACAAGCGCTTCAAGGACGTGGTGGACATCTCCCGCACGGATGACGTCATCATCCAGGACAGGACCATCTATGAGGATGCGCGCATCTTCGCTCCGAACCTCCACGACATGGGGCTTATGAGTACCCGTGACTTTGAAAACTATTCGGATCTCTTCAATCTTATGATGTCGCTGGTGGGCAATCCTGACCTGCTCATCTATCTGCGCTCATCCATCCCGAACCTCGTGTCCCAGATACAGAAACGCGGCCGCGAGTACGAGAAGGGCATAAGAATTGATTATCTTACCGGACTTAACGAAAAATACGAAAACTGGATAAGCGGATATGACGGGAACCTTCTCGTGATAGACGCCGACCACATAAAGTTCGGAAACAGTCCGGAGGACTTTTCGAAAGTCACCGATATGATTGACGCCCAGCTTTATGGCCTGTTTTCAAATAACGAACAAAAATTATAGAACTATGACAAAAAGAACTACCATTATTGACTTCGTAAACGAGTATGTGGACAAGTATCAGAACGATACATATCTGCGTGAGAAAGTTGATGGCGTTTGGACTGAAACTTCCTACCTCAAGACCCGTGAAGAAGCTAAACTGCTTGCAGCAGGATTCATGGCCCTTGGCCTGAACAAGGGCGACAAGGTATCATTGATCGCTGAAGCGCGTCCGCTGTGGGTGATCACCGAATTCGGTATCCTCTTCGCCGGCGGCGTGGACGTGCCTCTTTCATATAAGCTCGAATCCGATTACGACCTCACATTCCGCATCAACCACTCCGATTCGCGTTTCCTCGTGGCTTCCGAGATGGAGATCCAGAAGGTCCGCCGAGTGATCGGCCAGTGCAAGGCCATTGAGAAAGTCATCGTGATGGACGACATTCCTCTCGAGGAGGGCGAAATGTCCATTAAGGAGATCCGCGAGATGGGCGTCAAGTTCATCGAAGAGCATCCGGGCCTTCTCGAGGAGAGAATGGCATCCGTCGGACCTGACGACTATGCCAATATCAGCTACACTTCCGGCACCACAGCCGACCCCAAGGGCATTCTCCTCACCCACCGCAACTACACTGCCAACGTCGCGCAGGGCGCATCCGTGATCAACATCGCCCGCGGGGACATAATGCTTATCATCCTCCCTATGGACCACTGCTTCGCGCACGTGGCCGGACTCTATACGATGATGAGCTACGGCGGAAGCATCGCCACCGTTCCGGGCAAGACCCCTCAGGCGCAGCTCCGCAACATCATCCCATCGATGAAGGAAGTGCATCCTAACGTGATGCTTACCGTGCCTGCCATCAGCCGCAGCTTCAAGAAAGCCATCGAAAGCGGCATCAGAGCCAAGGGCAAGACCACCGAGAAGCTCTACAACATCGCTCTCAGGAATGCCAAGGCATACTACAAGGACTATTACAACCAGGGCGGCGCACAGTTCTGGAGAAAGCCTTTCGTCAAACTCTTCGACAAAATCCTCTTCTCCAAGGTGCGCGAGACCTTCGGCGGCAAGATGAAATTCTGCGTCGGCGGAGGCGCTCTTCTCGACATCGAGCTCCAGAGATACTTCTGCGCCATCGGAATGCCTACCTTCCAGGGATACGGACTTTCCGAGGCTACGCCTATCATCTGTGCCAATTCTGCGGGCCACGCCCGTTTCGGCTCGTCCGGACGTATCGTCAGCCCTATGGAATGCACCATCCGCGACGACGAGAACAATATTCTGCCTAACGGACAGACAGGCGAGATCGTGATCAAGGGCGAGAACGTGATGGCCGGCTACTGGAAGAACCCTGAGGCTACGGCCGAGACCGTCGTGGACGGCTGGCTCCATACCGGAGACCGCGGATACATCTGCAAGGAAGACCCCAAGTATCTGTACGTTACAGGACGCTTCAAGAGCCTTCTCATCTCTTCCGACGGCGAGAAATATTCTCCTGAAGGATACGAGGACAACCTCGCGGTCATCTCGAAGTATATAGACAATGTGATTCTGCACAACAACCAGAGCCCTTACACCATCGTGCTGGTGGTTCCTAACAAGGAGGCCCTCAAGGCGGCCGCACCTGGCGACAAGGAGGAGCAGCTCCGCCTTATCCAGAAGGACGTGGACGTTTACCGCAAGGGCGGCAGCCACGCCGGACAGTTCCCTGAGAAGTGGCTTCCTGCAGCCATCGTGGTCTGCGAAGAGCCTTTCACAGAGAAAAACGGTCTGGTGAACTCCACGAACAAGGTTGTCCGCGGCAAGGTCGAGGCTCATTTCGCCAAGCGCATAGAATATGCATATACGCCTGAAGGAAAGCAGCTTATCAACCCGCAGAACCTCGCGGCGCTTGACTAGTAAGTAAAATAACACTAGAATAAACAAAATGTCAACAGTTACTAAAAAACAGAACTACACCCCGGCTATCGTGGTGATGTTCGCACTCTTCTTTATGATCGCATTCGTCACGAACCTCGCAGGTTCAATGGGTGTGGTCGTTACAAATCAGTTCGGAGCCAGCAAGGCTCTGTCACAGCTTGGTACACTTGCCAACTTCATCGCATATGCTTGTATGGGTATACCCGGAGGTATCATCCTCAAGCGCAAGGGCTACAAGTTCACTTCGCTTCTCGCAGTCGTAATCGGACTTGTGGGCGTCGCCATCCAGTTCATCTCCGGCTATGCCGAGAGCTTCGGCGTGTATGTGGCCGGCGCGTTCATCGCAGGCTTCTCAATGTGCCTTCTGAACATCTGCGTGAACCCTATGCTCAACACCCTCGGCGGTGGCGGAAACAAGGGTAACCAGCTCGTTCAGTTCGGCGGTTCCTGCAACTCCATCGGAGGCACCATCGCTCCGTTCCTGGTAGGCTGGCTCGTGGGCGGTTCCATTCAGGACGCTACCGTGGCCAAGGCCGCTCCGGTTATGATTATCGCGATGATCATCTTCGCCCTCGCGTTCGTGGTCATCACATTCACCGAGATTCCTGAGCCTCATATGGAGACAGCCGAGGAGAAGGCTGCACGCAAGGCCGGCACAGTGAAGAAGGACAAGTATTCTCCTCTTTCATTCCGCCATTTCGTGCTCGGCGCCATCGCCATCTTCTTCTATGTCGGCATCGAGGTCGGCATCCCTAACACAGCCAATGTCTATTTCTCAGGCATTCTCAGCCCTGCAGTCGTAGGTACATTCATCAGCGCATACTGGCTCTGCATGCTCTTCGGCCGTCTGATCGGCGGTGCAGTGGGAGCGAAGGTCAGCAGCCGCACGATGCTTCTGGCCACCGCGTCATTGGCAGTGGTTCTGGTATGCGGCATCATCTTCATCCCGGAGAGCGTTGTCATCAACGGTCTGCCTGTGGCTCTGTTTCTGGTATCGGCCTGCGGATTCTGCACCTCAGTTATGTGGGGCGCCATCTTCAATCTGGCAGCTGACGGACTTGGCAAGTACACTGCAGCCGCTTCCGGCATCTTTATGGCTCTCGTCTGCGGCGGCGGTATCATTCCGTTCGTGCAGAACGCCATTGCGGACAAGGTCGGCTCGCTTTCAAGCTATGTCCTTCTGATAGTCTGCCTGGCATACCTCATTTACTATGCGGCATCAGGCAGCAAGAACGTGAACAAGAACATTCCTGTAGAGTAATAAATTGATGATAAGTATGGAAAAGCAATATGTACTGGGCGTGGATGTCGGTGGACAGACCGCCAAGCTCGGCATCGTGGATGCCCGCGGAGACGTGCTTATTCAGAGCGTGATCAGGACGGACTGTCACGATGACGCACCTTCGTTCATCAAGGCATTGGCAGCGGCCATCAAGGACCTTATCGCCAAGTCAGGCAAGGAGGGTCAGCTGCGCGGAGTCGGAGTCGGCGCCCCTAACGGCAACTACTACACTGGAGTGATCGCTTTCGCACCGAACCTCGTGTGGGCTGCCAAGCAGAGCGTGCCTTTCGCCAAACTGCTCAGCGCCGAACTCGAGGGACTTCCTGTGGCTCTTACCAATGATGCCAACGCTGCGGCCGTGGGCGAGATGACCTACGGCGTGGCCAAGGGAATGAAGCACTTTATAATGATCACCCTCGGAACCGGCGTGGGAAGCGGCATCGTCATCAACGGCGAGGTCCTCTACGGAAGCGACGGTTTCGCCGGAGAACTCGGACACACCTGCGCCATCCGTCACAACGGACGTCAGTGCGGCTGCGGCAAGTTCGGCTGTCTGGAGACATACTGCTCGGCTACCGGCGTGGCGCGTACCGCCCGCGAATGGCTCGAGCTTTCCAATGAGCCTTCGCTTCTGCGCTCCATCGAGAAGATCACCTCGAAGGATGTTTACGAGGCGGCCAAGGAAGGCGACGCGCTCGCAAAGCGCGTGTTCGACTACACCGGACGCATACTCGGCGAGAAACTGGCCGACTTCATAGAATTCTCCGCTCCTGAGGCCATCGTTCTCTTCGGAGGGCTCGCCCGTGCGAAGGAATTCATCTATGAGCCTACCTTCAACGCGATGAACGAGAATGTCCTGCCTCTGTGGAAGAACAAGGTGGACCTGCTCTTCTCTCAGCTGAAGGAGTCCGACGCGGCCATCCTGGGTGCATCCGCACTTGCTTGGGAACTTTAAATTTTTTAAAACAATATGAAGATTTACAAATTGTTCGTAGCCCTTACAATGGGCGTGTGCGCAGTAGCCTGCAACTCTACCAAGTCCGAGGCTCCTGCAGAAGGGGATGAGGCGACTTCAGAAGTAATCCCTGAGGAGAAGACCGCGAAGGATTTTCTCCCTTCAAAGAAAGAGGTCAAGGACGTAAGCTACCTGGTAGGTGTGAACTTCGGTTCATTCATCAAGGGTTATAACTTCGGTGATCTGGATATGGCTCAGATCCGCAAGGGTATGGAGGATTTCATCAATGCCAAGCAGAACAACGATCCTGACGAGTTCGCAAAGCAGTTCCGTGTGGATCCTAACACGATGAACGAGTTGTTCAACAACTACCTTAAGAACAGACGCGACTACACCGTTTATTCCAACAAGGAAAAGCAGGAGAAATTCCTCGCCAAGAATGCGAAGAAGGACGGCGTTCAGATCACTCCTTCAGGACTTCAGTACAAGATCATCTCAGAAGGCAACGAGGTTCATCCTGAACCTAAGGATACCGTATGGGCACAGTACAAGGGCTCTCTTCTCGACGGCACCGTATTCGATGAGACTACCGAGGAGACCGGTTCAAGGAAGTTCACCCTCAATTCTGTGATTGCAGGATGGAAGGAAGGTCTTGCACTTATCGGCGAAGGCGGTGAGATCGAACTTTATGTTCCTTACCAGCTCGGTTACGGTGAGAACGGCAACCGTTCAATCGGCCCTGCAGAGACCCTCATCTTCAACATCAGCCTCGAGAAGGTCGGCAAGTTCGTCCCTAAGCCTGAGGAGAAGAAATAATCTCTCACTGATTCACTAAAAAAGCCGGAGCTTTCGCCCCGGCTTTTTTAGTTCGCCAACCAGTTAATTGTTAAGGTAATAGGTGAGGTAGGTCACTACGCGGACCTTTTTGATCTGGGGGGTGTTGGAATCTCTGGACTCGATGCTGAAGGTGCCCTGCGTGGCGGTCTTGATCTTGCCTATCCTGCTTCCGGAGTCGGATGCGAACTGCTCCGCCGCCAGGCGGGCATTGGCAGTGGCGTCGTGTATCATCTCCGGCTTGATGCCGTTAAGCCCTTCGAAGGAATAGCTGGCCGAGCAGTTGTCACCGTAGTCGCCGGATCCCAGCACGATGCCTTTTTTGAGCAGCTCGGTTACGCGCGAGTTGAGCTCGATCACGGCGTCCACATTGCCTGTACAGACGGTAAGGCAGCATTTGCCTATGTAGCGGACCTTGCGGTCGGAGTTCCACTCGCTGGCCAGCTTGTCGGAGATGGTAGGCACGCTGATGGAGATCTCCTCGTCTTTGATTCCGCCCTTCTTGAGGAAATCGACGATGGCGGCGGTGTTCTTGTCCATATTGGCGGTGAGGTCGGTCAGAGAGTCGCTTCCGAGCCTGTATGTGATGGGCCAGATGGCCTTGTCTGCCTTTACCTCCTTCTCGCACAGACCCTTGACGGTGACGGTGCGGTCATATTCGCGGAAATTCTTGACTGCCACAGGAAGCATGATTCCGCACAGAACGATGGCGACGCTGAAAATGATCGTCCCTGTAAGTTTGTTTTTATCCATGGTGTAAATTTTAACGCACAAAGCTATCAATATTCGGGCCCAAATGCGATAGTCCGCCGGCAGGGAAATATGCTAAAAAATAGTTATATTTGTGCGATTATGCCTTTCCGTGTCCGGACGATGCGGGAGAGCTCCCGAAAACGAGATAAAAAAGGAACTATTATATTATGATGACATCCAAGGAAATCAGGCAGAAATTTCTCGATTTCTACGCTTCAAAGGGTCACACCATCGTGCCGTCGGCACCTATGGTAGTAAAGGGCGACCCTACTCTTATGTTTACCAATGCGGGAATGAACCAGTTCAAGGACATCTTCCTGGGGAATACCAAGGCTCCGTACAAGCGCGCCGCGGACAGCCAGAAATGCCTTCGCGTGAGCGGAAAGCACAACGACCTGGAAGAGGTGGGCCACGATACCTATCACCACACGATGTTCGAGATGCTCGGAAACTGGAGTTTCGGGGACTATTTCAAGACGGAGGCCATAGATATGGCGTGGGAGCTCCTCACCGAGGTGTACGGGATAGACAAGAACCTTCTCTACGCCACCGTATTCGAGGGCAGCAAGGAGGACGGCACCGCGATGGACGAGGAGGCCAAGGCTGCCTGGCTCAAGCATATGCCTGAAGACCACATAGTTCTGGGCAACAAGCACGACAATTTCTGGGAGATGGGAGACACCGGTCCGTGCGGTCCGTGCTCCGAGATTCACATAGACATACGCACCCCGGAAGAGAAGGCTTCGGGCGTTACCGGACGCGACCTGGTGAACCAGTCCGATCCTCACGTCATAGAGATCTGGAACATTGTGTTCATGCAGTATATGCGTATGGCCGACGGCCATCTGGAGAACCTTCCTGCGAAGAATATCGATACCGGCATGGGATTCGAGCGTCTCTGCTCCGTGCTTCAGGGCAAGAACAGCAATTACGATTCAGACGTGTTTACCGGGATGCTTGCCAGGATCGGCGAGCTCAGCGGCCACAAGTACGGCGAATCTGAGAAGACAGACGTGGCTATGCGCGTGATCGCGGACCACATCCGCGCTATCTCGTTCTCCATCGCCGACGGCCAGCTGCCTTCCAACGTGAAGGCCGGCTACGTGATCCGCAGGATCCTTCGCCGCGCAGTGCGCTACGGATACACTTTCCTGGGTCTGACCGATCCGTTCCTCTGCAGGCTCGTGCCTCAGCTCATTGCCGATATGGGTGAAGCCTATCCTGAGCTGGTAAGCCAGCAGAAGCTCATCGAGTCCGTGATCCGCGAGGAAGAATTGGCATTCCTGCGCACTCTGGACAGGGGTATCAAGCTGCTGGACGACTATATGGCCAAGGCCGGCGAGAGCAGGATGATTTCCGGAGTGGATGCCTTTGTGCTGTACGACACCTACGGATTCCCTATAGACCTGACTGAGCTTATCGCAGGCGAGAACGGCTACAAGGTGGATCTTGACGGCTTCAACGTGGAACTTCAGAAGCAGAAGGAGCGTGCGCGCAACGCCACTGCGAACGAGTTCGGCGACTGGGTGGAATTCCATCCTGGCGAATGCGTGTTCGAGGGTTATGACCACACCACGCTGGAAGGCGTCAAGCTCCTCAAGCACAGGAAGGTGGTTCAGAAGAACAGGACTATGCTCCAGCTCGTGTTCGACCGCACTCCGTTCTACGGAGAGATGGGCGGCGAGGTCGGTGATACCGGATATATCGTGTCTGCCGACGGCGAGAAGATAAAGATACTCAACACTCTTCACGAGAACAACCTTATAGTGCACATCGCGGAGGCCGTTCCGCAGAACTGCGAGGGTGACTTTACTCTGGTGGTGGACGAAAAGCGCCGCGGGAGGATAGCGAACAACCACTCCTGCACCCACCTTATGGACAATGCCTTAAGGGAAATTCTCGGCTCTCACGTGGAGCAGAAGGGCTCGTTTGTGAACGAGGAGGGTCTGCGTTTCGACTTCTCGCATTTCGAGAAGCTTACCGATGAGCAGATCCGCGCTGTGGAGGACAGGGTCAACGAGCTCATCCGCGCGGACATACATCTGGAGGAGAAGCGTGACGCCACTATGGAAGAGGCCAGGGCTATGGGGGCCATCGCCCTGTTCGGCGAGAAATACGGCGACAGGGTGCGCGTGGTCAAGTTCGGACCGAGCGTCGAGCTCTGCGGCGGTTGCCACACTTCCTCCACCGGCAGGATCGGCCTGTTCAAGATAACCGGCGAGTCCGCCATCGCCGCAGGCGTGCGCCGTATAGAGGCCATCACCGGCCAGAGCACCGAAAGCTATGTGCGTTCTCTGCAGGATACCCTGAAGAGCGCCCGTGCGGCATTCAACAATACTCCGGACCTGGTGGGCGCCATTGGCAAGCTCCTCGAGGAAAATGCCCTGTACAAGAAGCAGGCTGAGGAATACGCCAAACTCAAGGCACAGAACTACGCTTCCGAATTGGCCCTGAAAGCCGGGCAGAAGGGTGGAATCAACCTTATAACGCTTACCGAATGTGAGGATGCCGCGCTTCTCCGTGAGGCTGCGACCCTTCTTCAGAAGACATCCCAGGGCACTGCGCTCGTGGCAGCATACCAGATAGATGGCAAGCCGCAGCTGGCTCTTATGTATTCGGCCGATCTGATCGCTGCAGGAAAGAATGCCGGCAAGGACATCCGCGAGGCTGCGAAATTCATCCTCGGAGGAGGTGGCGGACAGCCTGGACTCGCCACTGCGGGCGGCAAGAATGCCGAAGGTCTGGCGCAGGCGCTCAAGGCACTTGTGGAAATAGCGGAAAAGTAAGGTGAAAAGGCTGGACAGGTTCATACTCAAGGCTTTCATAGGACCGTTCGTAGCGGTCCTTCTGGTCGTGATATTCATCCTCGTCATGCAGTTCCTGTGGGTCTATATCGACGAACTGGTCGGTAAAGGCCTTGGCTTCAAGGTCATTATGGAATTCCTGATGTGGGGAACCTGTACCATTCTGCCTCTGGCGCTTCCGCTGGCCACGCTCCTGTCGTCGATGATGACACTCGGGCAGATGACGGAGAACAACGAACTGATGGCCATCAAGGCGAGCGGCATTTCTCTGGTCAGGGTGATGGCCCCGCTTACCGTGGTGTCCTTTTTCATCGCCGTGGGCGCGTTCTTTATCGGCAACAACCTGGTGCCTAAGGCGTTCAATGAGATTTATACTCTTCGCGACGACATAGGCAGGACCAAGTCGGAGATCAAGATTCCGTCCGGGACCTTCTACGACGGCATAGAGAACTATGTCATCCGCGTGGAGGACCAGACCCCGGATGGGATGATGCATTCCGTTATGGTTTACGACCATACGAAGAAGAAGGGTAACATCTCCGTGACCATCGCCGATTCCGCCACGATGCGTCTCTCGAAGGCCAAGGATTACCTGATCTTCACGCTCTACAGCGGCATCAACTACCAGGAGGACAACACCCGCAAGGGCGGAACCTCGGAGCACCAGCTCCAGAAGATAGCCTTCGACAGGCAGCAGCTCATCATATCGCTGTCCAATTACGCCTTCCAGAAGTCCGACGACGCGCGCTACGGTAACCAGATCAAGGCCCAGAAGCTCTCGTCCCTGGTGAATGAGCACGACTCGCTCACGACGGTGACCCGGAATGCGTACGAGAAGCACTACCGCGAGGTGGCCGGTGACAGGAACTATTTCACTTTCCGCCAGCAGCTTGACTCATCCGCCTTCGACACGTCGGCCAAAGAGGAGTTCCAGTCGGACGACTACATGAAATGGAAGACGCGCAAGGCCAAGATATCGGCTCTTGAGAAGGCCCGTGACAAGGCCAACGTTATGGCCTCCGACATGACCAACTACGGCGGTGAGAACTATGTGGATCATTTCTACCTTCGCCGCTCGGACGTGGAGATTCTGCGCCGTTTCGCGCAGGCCCTCGCATGTTTCATACTTTTCTTCATCGGTGCGCCGTTGGGTGCCCTGATAGGAAAGGGCGGACTGGGAACGAGCGCCATCATATCGGTGCTGTTCTTCGTCCTTTACTGGGTAATAGACATTTCGGGAACGAAACTTGCCAATGACGGTGCGGTGGCTCCTTTCTGGGGTGCGTTCATATCGTCGATGGTGCTGTTCCCTATCGGTATGTATCTGTCCTGGAAGGCAGTGCACGATTCATCAATATTCAAGATGGGAAGTTTGAAAATACAGTTCAGAAGACTTGGAAGCAGGATTTCTTCGCTTCTTCACAAGACGCGCATCGTCTATATGGGTACGCCTGAGTTTGCGGTCGCACCGCTGGACAGCCTGCTCCGTCACGGCTACAAGGTTGTGGGTGTGGTCACGGTGGCTGACAAGCCGAGCGGCAGGGGCCTCAAGGTGAACGAGAGCGCCGTCAAGAAATACGCTGTGGAGCACAACATACCCGTGCTTCAGCCGGTCAAGCTGAAGGATCCCGAGTTCCTGGAGCAGCTCCGCGCCCTCAAGGCCGACCTGTTCGTGGTAGTGGCCTTCAGAATGCTCCCTGAGCAGGTGTGGAAGATGCCTAAACTCGGCACGTTCAATCTTCATGCGGCCCTTCTTCCGCAGTACCGCGGCGCGGCCCCTATCAACTGGGCCGTCATCAACGGTGAGAGGATAACAGGTGCCACCACCTTTATGATAGACCAGAACATAGATACCGGCGGCATCATTCTCCGTCAGGAGTGTCGAATCAGTCCGGAAGACGACGCCGGCACCGTGCATGACAAGCTTATGGAGATAGGCTCCGACCTGGTGCTCCAGACCGTGGAAGGTATAATAGAGCACAATGTCGAGACCCGCGTGCAGCGCAGTTTCGTGCAGGGTAGCGAAGTGCTCAAGCCTGCACCGAAGCTTACCCCTGAACTTCAGAACATAGACTGGAACGACTCCACCGTCCAGATACATAACCTGGTACGCGGCCTCAGCCCGTATCCGACGGCCTGTACGATGATTCAGAAGGGCGAGGAGCAGCCTGTGCTGCTCAAGATCTTCGCCTCCCGTCCGGCGCAGTGCGAACCGGGCCTGGCTCCGGGCACAGTGATCTCCGACGGAAAGACTTCCCTGAAGATAGTCACGAACGACGGCGCGCTCGAACTGACCGACATACAGCTCAGCGGAAAGAAACGTATGAAGGTGGAGGATTTCCTGCGCGGATTCCGCGACGCGGACCGGTGGAAGGCTCTCTGCGGAACGTCCCGCGCCGAACTTGAAAGATTAAGGAACAAACAGTAATGAAGCGGTTCAGCAAATACATATACAACCCGAAGACTCTCCTGTACGAGGTTCACGAGGATTCCAAGGCCACGATAGCGTTCAAGGTCATAGGCTTCGTGTTCACCGTGCTGGCATTCGCCACGTTCTATTTTCTGTTGTACACGAAGGTGTTCAATATGGATCTTCCTAAGACTGCGCGCCTTAAGAAGCAGAATGAGGAGTGGGTGGCCCGTTTCGAGGTGCTGAACCACAGTATGGATGCCGCCGAGAATTCACTGGACGGCATAGAGAAGAGGGATGACGATGTGTACAGGTCCATCTTCGGCCTCTCCGAAGTTCCGGAAGAGGTGAAGAAGGCCGGTTTCGGAGGCGTGAACCGCTACGCCTATTTGGACGAACTGGGCGGCTCATTCCTGCTGAAGCAGACGGTGAAGCGTCTGGACGTGCTCACAAAGCGCGCCTATGTGCAGAGCCAGGCCCTCGACGAGGTGTCCGTGGTGTCCAAGCACGTGGACAAGCTGGCTTCCTGCATGCCTTCCGTTTCGCCCATAAAGCCTGTCATCGGCAGCTACAGAATCTCAAGTCCGTTCGGATACAGGTATCACCCCATTCAGCACAAGCGCATTTTCCACGAAGGCGTGGATTTCGCGACCGGCAAGGTTGGCCCGGAGATCTACTGCACCGGAGACGGCGTGGTGGAGAAGATCAAATACAATTTCTTCGGCTACGGTAATGAAGTTGTCATCGACCACGGATTCGGTTACAAGACCAGGTACGCGCACATGCAGAAGATCACCGTGAACAGGGGGGATGTTCTGAAGCGCGGCCAGCTGATAGGCACCGTGGGCAATACCGGTGCATCCACCGGTCCGCATCTTCACTATGAGGTGATCTATCGCGGCAAGCAGGTGGACCCTATGCCGTTTATGGACCTCACGATGGGGGCGGACGAGTATGAAGCTATGATTCAGACTATAAGGAATCAGACGGAAGATACGAAATGAGCGAGCACAGATACAGAATAGGCTCGGACTTCCTGTTCAAGGAATCTGACAAGCCGTGGCAGCGCGTCCTGCGGTTCCTGGGAATCGCGGCGGGAGTGGCGTTCGTGGTGGCTCTGGTTCTGTATGCCATATTCGCCCTCACGATAAACACCGATGTGGAAGGCCGTCTCAAGAGGGAGAACAAGATGTATGAAAAGCTTTACCCTCAGCTCCTTCCGCAGCAGAAACTGCTCGATGACGCCGTGTCGGGCCTGGAGATCAAGGACGGCGAGATCTATAAGGAAGTCTTCCAGTCCGACGCTCCGTCCGTGGACCCTATCCAGTCGCTGACCGTATTTGCCGGCGACACGGTCCAGAACACCAGCCTCATCGCATATGCTTCGGCCAAGTCCGACACTATGTACCGCAGGATGTTCTCTGTGGAGGCCAATCTTCGCCACGCGCTGTCCATCGCCGCATCGACGGACCTCAGCGACCTGCCTCCGATGCATATGCCGCTGAAGGACATATCGTTCACCCAGCTGGGCGCATCCATCGGCAGCCGCACGAACCCGGTGCTGAAGGCCAGGGTGCCGCACAACGGGCTGGACATCATAGTGCCTGCGGGCACTCCGGTATATGCGCCGGCCGACGGAACGGTCAGGAGCATAGAGAAGAACAAGAAAGGGCAGGGGAACACCGTCACCATAGCTCACGCCGGCGGATACACCACGCGCTATGCGCATCTGTCCACGATCTCGGTAAGGCAGGGCGCCCGCGTGAAGGAAGGCCAGAAGATCGCCACCGTCGGGATGAGTGGATCGTCGTTCGCCCCGCATCTGCACTATGAGGTGACCAGGGACGGAAAATATCTGGATCCGGTGAATTTCTTCTTCGCGTCTGTGGATTTCCGCGAGTACGCGAACATGTTTTACATAGCTTCGTCAACGGAGCAGTCAATGGATTAAGAGCATATGGAAAAACTGTTTTATACCGTAGGAGAAGTCTCCGGGGAACTCGGGGAGCCGCAGAGCACCGTACGTTTCTGGAGCGACACGTTCGCATTCAAGGTGAAGCCGGCCCGCAACGCGAAGGGGAACAGGCTGTTCCATCCTGAAGACGTCCAGACCCTCAGGCAGATAAAGTATCTTCTCACCGTGGAGAAACTAACCCTGGACGGCGCGGCGAAAAGGCTGAGGGAAGACAGCGCGAAGACGGACAAAAATATCCGCATAATTCAGAAACTGAAGGAAATAAAGGGCGAGCTTCTCGAAATCAAACATTATATAGAAAAATAGCGAACTTTTTTATAACTTTGCGACCCGCGAAACAGTCAGCGAAAATAACAATAATTAGATATGGCAGAAAAGGTTAAAATTAACAAGGTCGATACTCCGATTGACCAGAGAGAAACATTCGTTTCCCTTTCCAAGAACTTCTCTGAAGGCTCTCTTTCAGTAGAGGAGAAGCTTCAGGTTTTGTATGCCCTCCAGCAGGTGGACAACGAGATAGACAAGCTCGAAAGCCTCTGCGGCGCGCTCCCTGAGGAGGTGGCTGCGATAGAGCAGGAGATTGCCTCCCTCAAGGCCAAGGTTGAGAACAACAAGGAACTCATCGCCGGATACGAGGCCAATATAGACAGCTACAGGCAGGATATCGCCGATTTCGAGGCAGACATCGTCAAATACCGCGATCAGCTCGGAAACATCACGAACAGCCGCGAGTTCGACTCCATCAACAAGGAGCTCGAGAACACCGGTCTCCAGAGGGACGTGGCCCAGAAGAAGATCAACGAGGTGCGTATGGCCATCTCCGAGAGGAAGGATGCCAATGACGCCATCGCAGACCGCATCGCCATCAGGGAGGAGGATCTCGCAGCGAAGAAGGAGGAGCTTGACACCATCGTCAAGTCAACCGCAGACGAAGAGGCTGTCCTTCAGACCAAGAGAAAGGAAAGTGCAGACAAGCTCGACGAGCGCACGCTCAGCGCATACAACCGTATCCGCGCCAGCGTTCACAACCATCTGGCTGTCGTTACCGTATATGAGAATTCCTGCGGCGGATGCTTCAACGCCATCACTCCGCAGAAGCTTGTGGACATTGCTTCAGGTAACAAGCTCGTCATCTGCGAGCACTGCGGCCGTATCCTGGTAAACCCTCTTGCACAAGCTGAAGAATAATGCCTGAGCGGAAGAAAAGACCTGTATCCGACACTGCGGTAGTCAGCGAGATCGGACGCCTGATGGGGCAGACCCCGCCTCAGGCGCTTGATGTCGAGGAAGCCGTGCTCGGCGCGATGCTTCTGGAGCCGGAGTGCGTGGAGGAAGCCATTGAACAGCTGACAGACAGCTGTTTCTATTCCGAAAAGCACCGTCTCATCTTCGGGGCCATGCGCTCTCTGGTGAACGACCATACTCCGGTCGATTCCATCACAGTGGCCAACAGGCTCATCCAGCAGGACCGGCTGGAGATGGTGGGAGGCGTATCCACCCTGACGGCCCTGACGGAGAACATCGGCTCGGCCGCCCATATAGAATCTTATCTTTCCATCCTCAAGCAGAAAGCCATCCAGAGGGATCTCATCACTGCCGCCCACAACATTCTCCGCAATGCCTATGACGAGCAGATGAAGGTGGACGACCTCGTGGACACGTCTTTCACTGACATTTACAAGGCTACCCAGAGCTCTGACAGACAGTCGGTCCAGGACATCGGCTCCATCATCGGCCAGGCTCTCGAGCGTCTGGACAGGATGCAGGGCCAGGAAGGCCTCAGCGGCGTTCCGTCCGGATTCGCCACATTGGACAAGATTACCAACGGCTGGCAGCCTTCAGACCTCATCATCCTCGCCGCCCGTCCTTCGGTAGGTAAGACGGCATTCTCGCTGAACATAGCCAGAAACGCGGCTGTGGACCATCATATCCCCGTGGCGTTCTTCTCGCTGGAGATGTCCTCCATTCAGCTGGCGAACCGTCTGATGACCACAGAATCAGGCCTCAGCGCCGACAAGATAAAGGGCGGCGTCAAGCTCGAAAACGACGAGTGGACGCTTCTCGAACAGAGTATCAAACGCCTTCAGGGCGCCCCGCTTTACGTGGACGAGACCCCGGGCCTTCCGATTATGGAATTCCGCTCCAAGGTTAAGTCTCTGGTCAAGCAGAAGGGTGTCCGCCTGGTAGTGGTCGACTACCTGCAGCTTATGCAGGGTCCGAGCGACACGAAGGGTATGCGCGAGCAGGAAGTGGCCGCCATATCCCGTATGCTCAAGGCCACGGCCAAGGAGATGAACATCGCCATCATAGCGCTGTCCCAGCTGTCGCGTAATTCCGTGCAGCGTCAGGGCGGCGGCGGAAAGCCTATCCTCTCCGACCTTCGTGAGTCCGGAAGCATAGAGCAGGATGCCGATATGGTCATCTTCATACATCGTCCGGATTTTCTCGGCCTGTCGGAAGGCCCTCAGGATAAGGAGAAGACCCAGATCATCATCGCCAAGCACCGTAACGGCGAGACCAGGGATATCGATATGCTGTACAAGGGCGACCGCCTCAAATTCGTGGAGGTCGGCGATTCCCTTTATGAAGACACTCCGGAGTATGAGTCCAGCATGAATTCCGCTGACTACAATATAGCTCCCGATCAGCCATGGTAGAGGAAGAGATACGACACAGCGGGAAGGTGGTGGAGATAACCCCTTCTCAGATTACCGTGGAGATAATTTCCGAAAGCGCATGCTCTTCCTGTCACGCCGCCGCCATGTGCGGAATGTCCGAGATCAAGAAAAAACACGTGAGCGTTCCCGCCGCATTGGGTTATGAGGTGGGTGACGAAGTGTGGGTCAACCTGAAGCGCTCCATGGGTATGAAGGCCGTGTGGATAGCCTATGTGCTGCCCCTCGTGCTGCTGGTTGCGGACATATTGGCCGTCTCCGCCCTCGGAGCGGGCGAACTGGCCTGCGGCGTGTCGGCATTGGCAGTCATAGCCCTGTATTATCTGATAGTTTATCTGCTGAGAGGCAGACTTGAAAACGAATATATTTTTTGCATAAAGAAAAAATGACTGGTACAATTATTCAGACGATTGTAATCCTGACCGGGTTGGGACTCCTTCTTTCTCTGGTGCTTTATCTGGTGGCCAAGAAATTCAAGGTGGAGGAAGACCCGCGCATCGATGAAGTTGAAAAGGTTATGCCCGGTGCCAATTGCGGCGGCTGCGGCTATGCCGGATGCCGTGCATTTGCAGACGCTGCCGTGAAAGCCGGCAATCTGGACAACAATTTCTGTCCTGTGGGCGGCAACGAAGTTATGAAGAAGGTCGCCGGCATTCTGGGCTATGAGGTCAAGGAGAAGGCTCCTATGGTCTCTGTGGTAAGATGCAACGGCACCTGTGAGAACCGCCCGAAGATCAATACCTATGACGGCGCGCTCTCCTGCAGGGTCAAGGCTTCGCTTTATTCCGGAGACACGGCCTGCGCATACGGGTGTCTGGGCTGCGGGGACTGCGTGAGCGCCTGCACGTTCGGGGCCATCGTCATGAATCCGCTTACCGGACTTCCGGTGGTGGACGAAAGCAAATGTACCGCCTGCGGCGCCTGCGTGAAGGCCTGCCCTAAGGGCATCATCGAGCTCCGGAACAAGGGTCCGCGCTCTATGCGCATGTACGTGTCCTGTATGAACAAAGACAAGGGACCTGCCGCGAAGAAGGAGTGCCTGGCCGCCTGCATAGGATGCGGCATCTGCGCGAAGACCTGTACCCACGATGCCATTACGGTCGAGAACAACCTGGCATACATAGATTACAACAAATGCAAATTGTGCCGCGAGTGCGAGGCTATGTGCCCTACGGGGGCCATACACGGGGTCAATTTCCCTAAGCCTCTCGACAGGGAGACCCTGAAGGCCAGGGTGGCGGAACGTAAACGCAAGGCTCAGGAGGCCGCAGCCGCAGAGGCTGCCGCAGCCAAGGCCGCTAAAGAAGCACAGGAGGTGACAAATGCGTAAAGTAACATTCAGCATCGGAGGCATTCATCCGAACGATTCCAAACTCACACGTGAGTGCAGGATAGAGACCCTTCCTCTTCCGGAAGTGGTATATGTGTCCATGGCGCAGCACCTGGGCGCTCCCGCTACCCCTGTAGTGGCAGTGGGTGACAAGGTCAAGACCGGTCAGGTCATAGCCGAACCTGCGGGATTCATCTCCGCATTCGTGCATTCTCCGGTCAGCGGTACCGTGAAATCCATCGCTCCGCGCGCCGACCTGGCGGGGAAGATGGTCCCTCACATAGAGATTCAGGTCGAGGGTGACGAGTGGGCTGAAGGCATAGACCTGTCGGCCGACCTCGTTACCGAACTTCCCGAAGACAGGGAGCAGACCCTCGCGAAGATCAAGAACAACGGTGTCGTGGGACTTGGCGGTGCCACTTTCCCTACGCACGTGAAACTGAACCCGGCGCCTGGCAGCAAGGCCGAGTGCCTTATCATCAACGGCGCCGAGTGCGAGCCTTACCTTACTTCAGACTACCGCATTATGCTCGAGCGCACGAAGGAGATCATTGTGGGCGTGGCCATTATGCAGAAGGTTCTGGGAGGATGCAGGGCGGTGATTGGCATAGAGGAGAACAAGCCTGAGGCCATAGAGGCTATGGGCAGGGCTCTCGCCGAGCTTCCTTACGGGAACATCACCGTGCAGCCGCTGAAGAAGCGTTATCCTCAGGGCGGTGAGAAGCAGCTCATCGATGCCGTCATGCACCGTCAGGTGAAGTCCGGCGGCCTTCCTATCAGTGTGGGTGCGGTGGTTCAGAATATGGCCACGGCACTGGCAGTGTACGAAGCCGTACAGAAGAACAAGCCTCTTATCACCAATACTTTGACCGTTACGGGCGACTGCCTGCCTGTGGAGAAGCAGCACAACTACCTCTTCCGCATCGGTATGCCGCTTTCGTATATCGCCGGATATGCCGGCGGAGTTCCTGAGGGCGCTGCCAAGATCATCAGCGGCGGCCCTATGATGGGCAAGGCCATCTCGAACCTGGATGCCGCTACCGTAAAGGGTTCTTCGTCAATCCTTTACCTGAGCGCTGACGCTACGCTCCGCAAGGCGCAGACCGCCTGTATCCGCTGCGGCAGATGTGCGGACGCCTGTCCTATGGGACTCGAGCCGTTCCTTCTGAAACGCCTGGGCGCGGCAGGGGATTTCGCGGCTCTTGAGAAGAACGCCGTTCAGGATTGTATAGAGTGCGGCTGCTGTCTTTACAGCTGTCCTGCCAATGTCCCTCTGCTGGACTACATACGCCAGTACAAGGGCCAGGTAATGGGTATCATACGTGCAAGGGCTGCCGCAGCCAAGAAGTAAACAAAGAGTTATGAAAAATACGATGTTAGTATCACCTTCACCACATATTCACTCTGCAGTGAGTACCCGCTCCCTGATGCGGGATGTGATTATCGCGCTTCTTCCTGCGGTAATAGTGTCGGTATTGTTCTACGGATGGAGCGAACTCCTGATTCTGGGAGTGAGCGTTCTGTCCTGCGTCCTTCTGGAATGGGCCATAACCAAATATCTGCTTAAGGCTCCGAGCACTGTCGGGGACCTGTCGGCTGTGGTTACCGGTATCCTTCTGGCGATGAACCTTCCTACCGCCACCCCGTGGTGGATCGTGTTCATCGGCGCAGTGGTCGCCATCGGAGTGGCCAAGATGACATTCGGAGGCCTAGGCCAGAATCCGTTCAACCCTGCCATCACGGGCCGTGTGTTCCTGCTCATCTCCTTCCCTGCGCAGATGACGGACTGGTCTGTTCCACAGGGATTCATTCATGCATCGGACGCCGTTTCGGGCGCCACTCTGCTTGGCCGTTTCAATGAAGGCGGCGTAGCGGCTGTGGACGGCACGAACTATCTGCATACGCTTTTCTTCAACATAGGCGGTGCGGCCGGCGAGGTCTGTTCAGTGGCTCTGCTTCTGGGATTTGTCTATCTGCTCGTCAGAAAGGTCGTGAAGCCGTGGATAACCCTGAGCATATTCGCCACCATCGCGGCATTCAGCGGCATATTCTATCTTATCGATCCTTCGCAGTATATGGATCCTCTCTTCCATCTGCTTACGGGCGGCGTGATTCTCGGAGCCTGCTTTATGGCCACCGACTATGTGACCTCGCCTATGAGTACGAAGGGCGGCATCATCTACGGTGTGGGCATTGGTCTGCTGGTGATGCTCATCCGTATGTTCGGTTCATATCCTGAAGGAATGAGCTTCGCTATCTTGATAATGAATATGGTGACCCCTCTTATCAATATGTGGTGCCATCAGAAAAAATACGGGAGGAGTTAGTTATGGCAGCTCAGTCAACTCTTAAAAACATGGTGCTCTGCCTTACTGGCGTGTGCCTTTTCTGCTCAGCCGTTCTGGGCGTGGTATATGTGAAGACGGAGGAGCCTATCGCTCAGGCCAATAAAAAGGCCGTCAGCGACTCCATCGCCAAGGTCCTTCCAGAGGGAGGCGAGCTTTCCGACGAAGCCACCGTCACCTTCGAGGGCAAGGAATACACCTACAACGCTCTCGTGAAGGACGGTCAGACCGTCGCCTATGCGGTTAAAAGTTCCGAGAACGGATTCGGCGGCGCGCTCGTCCTTATGGTGGGCGTCCTTACCGACGGCACGGTGTACAGCACTTCGGTCCTCTCGCACAGCGAGACTCCGGGACTCGGTGCCAAGTGTACCTCCGACGAGAAGTTCTGTTCTCAGTTCCGCGGCCTGGGTGCTGACAAGGTCCTGGCTGTCAAGAAGGACGGCGGCGACATCGACGCCATCACCGGTTCCACCATCACCTCACGCGCCTACTCGAAGGCGGTGAAGAATGCCGTGGATGTAGTTAAAACATTGGGAGGAAAATAGATATGGGAAAGAATCTGTCTCTTATAGCCAAGGGTATAATAAAAGAGAACCCTACTTTCGTGCTCGTGCTGGGTATGTGTCCTACGCTTGCCACCACGACATCGGCCATCAACGGCCTCGAGATGGGTCTGGCTACGCTTTTCGTGCTTATCCTCTCGAATGTGGCCATCTCCCTTATAGCTCCAATCGTTCCTGACAAGGTGCACATTCCTGTCTATATCGTGGTCATCGCGACTTTCGTGACCGTGCTTCAGCTTGTGATGCAGGCATTCGTGCCGGGCATTTACCAGACTCTCGGTCTGTTCATACCTCTTATCGTGGTGAACTGCATCGTGCTCGGACGCGCTGAGGCTTTCGCCTGCAAGAACGGCGTATGGGCTTCGGCGCTGGACGGACTTGGCATTGGCCTCGGCTTCACCCTGTCCCTGACGGTGATAGGCCTTATCCGCGAGATCCTGGGAAGCGGCTCCGCATTCGGATTCAAGTTCATCCCGGGCGACGGCATATTGGCATTCATCCTGGCTCCGGGCGCCTTTATGGTACTGGGTTATCTTATGGTTTTGTTCAACAAATTCTTTAAAAAATAGACGGACTTATGGAGTATATTCTGATAATCATCTCTGCGATATTTGTCAACAATATCGTGCTTTCCCAGTTCCTGGGAATATGTCCGTTCCTGGGGGTTTCGAACAAGCTCAGCACCGCGACAGGCATGTCCGGCGCAGTCTGCTTCGTGATTACCCTCGCCACCGTGGTGACCTATCTGGTGAACAAGTATCTTCTCGCCAGATTCGGGCTTGAGTTTCTGCAGACCATCGCGTTCATCCTCGTGATCGCGGCTCTGGTTCAGATGGTGGAGATCGTTCTGAAGAAGATCAGCCCGTCGCTTTATCAGGCTCTGGGCATCTTCCTTCCGCTGATCACCACGAACTGTACCGTGCTCGGTGTGGCCATTACCGTGGTTACCAAGGAGTTCACTATCGGAGGACAGGCCATCGGCCTTCTTAATCTCGGCCAGGCTACCGTGTACGCCCTCGCCACTTCGCTCGGTTACGGACTTGCGATGATCCTTTTCGCCGGTCTTCGCGAGCATCTGAGCGGGAACAACGTCCCCAAGGCATTCCAGGGCCTTCCTATCGCACTTATTACAGTAAGCATAATGGCTATGGCATTCTTCGGTTTTTCCGGAATGGTATAGCCCGTATCGATTTTTATGAAGAAATTTTCCGCATACCGTCTCGCACTGCTTCTGGCATCCGCAGCGATGCTTTTCGCGGCGTGCGAGCCCTCTACGACTGAACCTGACGATCCTGATACGCCGGTAGTGCCGGATGTCCCTGATCCGGACCCCGACCCCGATCCGGACCCTGTAGACCCGGATGATCCCGATCCGATAACTCCGGACCCTGAGTCCGTGACGTTCGCCGAGATTATAGGGGCCGGCTGCAGCGGGACTTATGATGTAAGTTCCGCAGTGGTTATGGCTACCGGAGCGCATAATACCGTGGTCTATGACGGCACGGCCTATATGCTGCTCTACGACCCGGACAAGACATCTTCCGTGGGGGATGTGGTCGCGCTTTCAGGCGAAGTCAAGGAGTTCAACGGCGTGCCGGAATGGAATCAGCCGGACATAAATGTTAAGTCCACGCGTGACAGCATCCCGTATCCTGACCCTGTGGAGATTACGGCCTCTTACATCAGCTCGTATTCTTCCTCTCCGGAGATAGTTTACGGCGTGGCCAGCGGAACCAAAGATGGATACTGTCTTAATGTCGGCGGCAAATCCCTGAACTGCTATTCGAACACCTCGATAGAGGACGGGGAGGTGACGGTTTACGGATTCACCATAGGATATTCGAAGAAGACCGTCAATTTCGTGGTGACCTCCACCGGCTCCGGCGAAGACCCGGACCCCGACCCCGATCCTGATCCGGAACCAGACCCCGACCCTGATCCGGACCCTGTAGACCCGGATGATCCGGACACTCCTTCCACGGGCAAATACTCCTGGGTGGAGCTTCCGGTGATGTATGACGAGGATTCGGACGGGCGCGACGATAATGACAATACCCTTTATTACGCCACGCATTTCACTGACCTGAAATCTCCTACGGGAGATGCGGCCCGCAATTACACCGTCTGCTACAGCGGAGAGCATCACTGCCCGGTATGGGTGGCCGCGCCCCGGCATAGTATGTATAGAGGTAATGCAAAACGATCAAATGCGTATCAGAGGGATCCGGATATTCCAGCAGATATTCAGTATAGGAAAAAAGATGCAGATAGCGGCTGCAATAATGGGCATATGCTTGGCAGTGCAGAGAGAACAGCCTCTGACCCTACTAACCGTCAGGTTTTTTATTTCACCAATATTGCTCCACAGCTAGAGGATGATTTTAATACCGGCGGAGGCGGATGGAACATTCTAGAGGACTGGATAGACACCAAGGAAAATGATTGTTCGGATACACTTTATGTGGTAATCGGCTGTTATTTCGAGAAATATACCGACGGGTACGGTAAGACGGCGTCTCCGAAGACCATTTCCTTCGGCGGACGCAGTGACGTGGATATGCCGACTATGTTCTATTATGCTCTGCTCCGCACGAAGAAAGGTAATACCGGCAAGGCTCTCAAGGACTGCAGCGCTTCCGAGATGATGTGCGCCGCTTTCGTGCGTGCTCACACTAACGATCTCAGGAACCAGAAGGTCACCTCTGCCGAGATGATGAGTATTTCCGACCTTGAGAAAGTGACAGGATTCAAGTATTTCACCAATGTGCCGAACGCTCCCAAATCCAGCTTCTCGGCATCTGACTGGGGACTTTAGAATATGCTGACGCTTATTGTCTTCCTGCTTACGGCGATGGCCGTATCGTTCCTCTGCTCGGTACTGGAATCGGTGCTGATGTCCACGCCTATCTCCTACATCACCATGCGCGAGGAGGAAGGTTACGCGCCCGCGAAGAGAATGAAGAACTTCAAGCAGAACTCTTCGCGCCCCATCGCGGCCATCCTCTCCCTTAACACGATTGCCAATACCATCGGCGCCGCCGGCGTCGGCCGTCAGGCGACTCTGGTTTTCGGCAGCGAGTGGTTCGGACTTGTGAGCGTCATTACCACCGTGCTGATATTGGTATTCTCGGAGATCGTGCCGAAGACGATCGGTACGCACGGATGGCGTTCGCTTATGGGATTTGCGACCTCTGCGATAGGGGTTCTCATCGTGATAATGTTCCCTTGCGTGTGGCTTATCGAGAAGCTGCAGAAACTGATCTCTCCGAAGGACAACGAGACTGCCGTGTCGCGTGACGAGGTGTCCGCTATGGCCAATGTGGCCGAGGAGGCAGGCGACCTGGAGGAGGACGAGAACGAGATCATCCAGAACGTCATAAATCTGGACGAGGTTAAGGCCTATGACGTGATGACTCCGCGCGTGGTATGCGCCATAGCACCGGAATCGATGACTCTCCGCGCATTTTTCAAGGACAAGCGGTTCAAGAGCCATTCACGCATCCCGGTTTATTCGGACAACGACGAATACATCACCGGCTATATCCTCAGGATGGACGTGCTTCAGCTCGTGGCCGAGGACAAGTTCGACAAGACATTGGCGGACATACGCCGCGACATAGCCAGCTTCGACGAGGATACGCCTATGGACAAGGTCTGGGACGAGATGCTCGAGCACGACGAACAGATATCCATAGTCATAGACGAATACGGCAGTTTCCAGGGAATTCTGACCCTCGAGGATGTCATCGAGACCATTATGGGCAGCGAGATTGTGGATGAGCGCGACTCCGTGCGCGACATGCAGCAGCTCGCCCTCGCCCAGTGGAAGAAGCGCAACGCCACGGACAAGTAATTTCCGGAGCCCCTCGGGGCTGTCACGAAGTGACTGGGGTGACGAATCACAAAAGGCGACCTGCAAGGGTCGCCTTTTGTGATTCCGGCGCGATTCGAACGCGCGACCCACAGCTTAGAAGGCTGTTGCTCTATCCAACTGAGCTACGGAACCATCCGAAAATGGAGTGCAAATATAACTATAATTTTTAATTATTTGAGTAAATTTGCCCCTCGTATGTACTCTATTTTATCCAAGGAGATGCTGACTCCGACTATATGCCGGATGAAGGTGTCAGCCCCCAGAATCGCACGCGCGGCCAGGCCGGGGCAGTTTCTTATCGTCATCGCAGACGAGAAAGGGGAGAGAATCCCTCTTACCATAAGCGACTATGACCAGGAGGCGGGAACGGTTACGATAGTAACCCAGAAAGTCGGTGCTTCCACCACCAGAATCGTGGC
The DNA here is from genome assembly GCA_963594055.1 of Anaerovoracaceae bacterium. Lineage (GTDB taxonomy): Bacteria > Bacteroidota > Bacteroidia > Bacteroidales > UBA932 > Cryptobacteroides. The sequence goes on from CAVBDE010000001.1 coordinate 48,413, forward strand.
TATGGAGTCCGGTGAAGCCTTCCACGATGTGGTCGGTCCGCTTGGCAAGTGTTCCGAATTCACAGAGCTGGACGATGACGCCCTTCGCGGCAGGAGCTATATCTTTATCGCCGGAGGCGTCGGTACGGCCCCCATTTATCCGCAGGCCAAGTGGCTGCACGCTCACGGCGCGCACGTGGAGGTGATAATCGGCGCGCGTAACGAAAGCCTGCTGATTTACAGAAAGGAGATGGAGTCGGTATGCGACAAGCTGCACATCTGCACCGACGACGGCTCTGTCGGATTCCACGGCGTGGGCACGGCTCTTCTGGAAAAACTCGTCAGCGAAGGTGCGCAGTACGACCAGGCAGTCGCCATCGGCCCTATGATAATGATGAAATTCGCCACCCTGGCCTGCCGCAAGCTCGGCATTCCTGTCGTGGTGAGCCTTAATACTTTGATGGTGGACGGCACCGGAATGTGCGGCGCCTGCAGGGTAAGCGTGGGCGGACAGACCAAATTCGCCTGTATGGACGGGCCGGAATTTGACGGATATCTGGTGGATTTTGATGAGGCTATGCGCCGTCAGGGACAATACAGGGCAGAGGAGGCTGCAGCTAAAGAGAAATGTTGACATCGCGTATCAAGGCAGGTGAGCAGGATCCGAAGGTCCGCGCTCACAATTTCGATGAAGTCAATCAGGGATTCACCCTGGAACAGGCCCGGCAGGAGGCTTCAAGGTGCCTTCACTGCAAGAACCCGCGCTGCGTGGGCGCCTGTCCTGTAGGGATAAACATTCCGGAATTCATAGCACGGATAAAGGAAGGTCAGATAGCGGGTGCGGCTGAGGTTATAGCCCGCGACTCGTCGCTTCCGGCAGTGTGCGGAAGGGTGTGTCCGCAGGAGAGGCAGTGCGAAGGCAGCTGCGTGCTTGGCATCAAGGGCGAAAGCGTGTCCATCGGCAATCTGGAGCGTTTTGCGGCCGATTACTGCGCCGAGAACGGGTGCGAGCCGAAGGTGGAGATCGAGCATCAGGCCAAACCGGTCAAGGTGGCAGTCGTGGGGTCCGGTCCTTCCGGGCTTGCGTGCGCCGGCGATCTGGCCAGGTGGGGATATGAAGTCACCGTGTTCGAGGCACTGCACAGGCTCGGTGGCGTATTGGCATACGGCATACCGGAATTCCGCCTTCCGAAGGACACCGTGCTCGCGCGTGAGATAGAGTCTCTGCGGGCGCTGGGCGTGAAGTTCGAGACAAACGTCATCATCGGCAGGACCCTTACCATCGACGACCTGTTCGACCGGGAGGGATTCAGAGCCGTGTTCGTGGGGAGCGGCGCGGGTCTGCCGAAGTTTATGGGCATTCCGGGCGAGAACCTGAACGGCGTCTTTTCTGCCAATGAATTTCTGACGCGCAACAACCTTATGCGCGCCTACCGTGAGGACTATATGACACCGGTCCACATCGGGAAGCGGGTGTGCGTGGTCGGCGGCGGCAATGTCGCGATGGATGCGGCCAGAACGGCCCTCAGACTTGGCGCGGACGTGCACATCGTGTACAGAAGAACCCAGGCTGAACTGCCCGCACGTCACGAGGAGGTCGAGCACGCCATCGCCGAAGGGATAGTTTTCGATATGCTGACCAATCCTGTCGGGATCCTGGGGGACGAGACCGGGTCCGTGCGCGCGCTGCGCTGCATCAGGATGGAACTCGGCGAGATGGACGAGAGCGGGCGCCGCAGCCCTGTGCCTGTGGAAGGATCGGAATTCGAACTGGAGACCGACACCGTGATAATGGCTCTCGGCACTTCGCCCAACCCTTTGATAGTAAGTACCACAGATGGGCTTGAGGCCAATCGTCGCGGCGGAATCATCGCCTCGGAGGACGGTGCCACCACCCGCCCCGGAGTGTTCGCAGGAGGGGACGCCGTGACCGGAGCGGCCACAGTGATCCTCGCGATGGGCGCGGGACGCAAGGCTGCTGCCGCCATAAAGGCTTATCTTACTGAATCTTAATCTTCTTTTGGGAAGAAATCATGGAGATCGCGCCAAGTGCCGCAAGCATTATGGCTCGTGTTTCGTGCGTAAGGGTGGCGAACAGGATCCCTATCTCCCATTCCGCCCCGTAAAGCGTGGACAGGGCCACGGCTACGGCGTAGTGATAGGCTCCGAACCCGCCCGGTACCGGCAGGAGTGATGACAGATTCCCGACCACCGAGATGAACAGCGCGTCAGTGAAATCGAGCCCCGAGAGCACCGGGATGGCTCTGAACACGCAGAAGCACATCATCACATAGGATATCCAGATGCCGACGGTATAGAGAATGAACAGCGTTTTGTGCTCAGCTTTGCCGAAGGTCTTGAACCCTTCGAATATGCCTTCCGTCCATCCTGCGATTTTCCCCGCCACGACATTGCGGTCCCTGAACTTGAAGCAGAGGAAAATCAGCAGCGCGGCAATGGCGACCACCGCTATGAGTATCCCTGTAAGGCTCAGGCTGAACCTGCCGGCGACCCTTTTCGCGATGTTGTCGATGAACCACTGCGCTATCTCCCCGGATTTCAGGATTATGGCCAGGATAATGAGAATCAGCACCATAAGCATATCCCAGGCGCGTTCCATAATGATGGTGCCCACGGTCTTGTCGTAAGGAGTCTTCTTGTCCGTCACGACCCCGCACCTTACCAGAAAGCTCATCCACGGGATGACCAGACTGAACAGATTGCCGATGCTGCAGGCGTCCCAGAGGTCCTTCCGCCTGACCTCCCCGTTGATGGGAAGCATCAGCGCGCGCCACCTCTCGGTTCTGAATACCAGTGCCAGGAACGCGAATGCCAATGACCCCGTGACCCATCCCCAGGACGTGTCGCCGAGCGCCCTTGTGAACACTCCCCAGTCCATCCCGCGCAGGGCCAGATACACCAGCACTACGGTAAGCGCGGCGACCAGGACATATTTTAGAATATTGAGCGTCTTCTTCTTCACAGCGGCTGCAAATTTAACATAAATTTTATGTACTTTTGTTTCTTAATGACAAATGCGATGAAATCAATACTTGGAATGGGCAACGCCCTGACAGACATTCTGGCTGTCCTCCCCGATGATACACTTCTGAAGACTTTCCACCTGCCCAAGGGCAGTATGCAGCACGTGGACAAGGAGACCGGCGAGAAGATTCTTCAGGCCCTCAAGCCTTACGGTGTGAAGTACGTGGCGGGGGGCAGTGCGGCCAATACCATCTCCTGCACGTCGCGTTTCGGGATGCCTTCCTATTTCATCGGCAAGGTTGGCGATGACGAACTTGGCCATCTGTTCCAGAGCGATCAGGAGGAGGCCGGTGTGAACACTCTGCTCCTGAAGAGCAAGCACTCCAGCGGGCGCTGTATGGTGTTCGTCAGCGGAGGCAACGCCGAGCGCACGTTCGCCGATTATATGGGTGCGACCCTGGATTTCGGTCCGGACGATCTCAAACTCGAATATTTCCAGGGTAGGGATTATTTTCATATAGAAGGTTATCTGGTTCAGAACCAGTTTCTTATAAGGCGCGCGGTCGAATTGGCCCGTGAGGCGGGATGCATCATCTCCATAGATATGGCTTCGTACAATGTCGTCGAGAGCAACAACGCTTTCCTTCACGACATCGTCGACAAATATGTGGACATAGTGTTCTCGAACGAGTCCGAGGCCAGGGCTTTCACGAAAATCGACGACCCGGAGGAGGCGCTTGACGAGATCTCCCGTTACTGCACCACGGCCATAGTCAAGGTCGGCAAGAACGGCTCGTGGGTCAAGTCCGGGGATGAGGAATACCAGATTCCCGCCTGGCCGGCCGATCCTGTGGACGCCACCGGAGCGGGGGACACCTATGCCGCCGGCTTCCTCTATGCCCATTCCCTGGGTATGCCGCTCAAGGTCTGCGGGGAGATTGGCTCGATCATCGCGGCCAAGGTGGTGGAAGTGGTCGGCACGAAGATGGACGTGAACCGCTGGAGGCAGGCCGAGGCTGAGATTAACGAACTGATAAGCAGAAATGAGTAATGTTTTTGTCAACATAAGGCGCTCGCTTTCCATTTTGTGTCACCGCTCGAAGACCCCGCACTGCATGTGCCCGATCTCGAAATGTCCGCGGGTCACGGTCTTTATGGATGCGACCGAAGGCTCGGCCCAGAAGTGCGCCGATGCCGTCAACGCCTTTTTCGCCGGATACAAGGTAAACTTGAGGATATTCGCCCTCAATGCGCAGAAAAAATCGACGCTTCCGGCCATTTCCGGAGTCACGATGCTGCTGCGCAGGGATCTCAGATGGTTCGGCCGGCCGAAGCGCACCCGCAGACATCCTTCGGTGGACGGGAAGGAGGACCTTTTCATCAACCTCTGTCCCCAGGCCAATTTCACGGCGCATTACTGCGCGCTCTGCTCGAAGGCCCACTTCAAGGTCGGAAGGTATTCCACGAAGAACGGCCTGTATGACATAGAGGTGTCCAACACCGACAATTACCTGCAGTCACAGATATTTGCACAGATAAGTTCCATAATAGCTTCAATCGTATGAAACCGTTTCTCTCCACAGCCCTGAAGGGATTTGCAATGGGCATCGCGAATGTTGTGCCGGGTGTTTCGGGCGGAACCATCGCTCTGATCACCGGTATTTATTCACGCCTGGTGGCCTGCATAAGCGCCTTCGCCACGCCAAGCATCTGGAAGGAATTTTTCCGTGGTAATTTAAAGTCGTGGTGGCAGAAGGTGGACGGGTCGTTCCTTGCAGCGATTTTTGTGGGTCTTGCTGTCAGCATCCTTACCTTTGCCAAGGTCGTCACGTGGTCTCTGGTGGAATATCCGGTGGTCACCTGGGCTTTCTTCTTCGGGCTCATCATCGTGTCCACTGCTGATATGCTTTATGACATAAAGGCTTGGAAGATAAAGGATTTTCTGTTCATCCTCATCGGATTCGGCCTGGGATTGGCATTCTGCTTTCTCACTCCGACACAGACTCCGCAGACAGGGTGGTTCTATTTCGTGAGCGGGGCCATAGCCATCTGCACGATGATTCTGCCGGGAGTGTCCGGAAGCTTCCTGCTTCAGATATTCGGGAACTACGACATCGTGATGGCATCTCTCGATGTGGCGGACATCAACTGGTCTGTACTGCTGCCGTTCGCGTTCGGGTGTCTGGTGGGCATCATAGCGTTCTCCAAGTTTCTGAAGTGGCTGCTGGCTCATTATGAGAGGCCTACGATGATACTTCTCCTGGGATTTGTGATAGGCACCCTCCTGAAGGTGTGGCCGTGGGCTGACGCAGAGGCGGTGCAGCAGGCGGGGCACGGACTTCAGATTCTGCCGGCCATAGTGGCCATGCTCCTGGGCGGGGCTCTGGTGGCTCTCATACAGAAACTTTCGAAGAAGGCATAATATACCGGCGCGTGCGGAAAATGCAGGATGCCGCCCGTGCCGTCAAACAGAAGATCCTGCGGATTTTGAGTTATGTCATTGAACAAAGTAATGTTGATCGGTAACGTGGGAGGTGATCCGAATGTCCGTTACCTTGAGGGAAATGCCAAAGTGGCATCGTTTACTCTTGCTACCACTGAACGTTTCAAGGACCGCAGCGGCGAGCAGAGGGAGAACACCGAGTGGCACAACATCGTAGCCTGGAGAAGTACCGCCGATGTTGTGGAGAACTATGTAAAGAAGGGTACGCAACTCTATGTGGAGGGCAAGATCCGCACCCGCAATTATGTTGACCAGTCAGGTGTCAAGAAGTACGTGACTGAGATCGTGGCTGATTCCATTCAGCTTCTCGGAAGAAAGAGCGACGACGCCGGTGCATCCGCACCTGTTCACAGCGCACCTTCACAGGCCCAGGCTCCAGCTCCTGCAGCCGCTCCGAAGCCGGTTTATGAGGCTCCGACCCCGGCAGTGGAGGAAGGAACTGACGATCTTCCGTTCTAAACCGGCAGGTCAGCCGAGCATCTTCTCCACCAGCGGGGTGGTGATCTTCATGCAGAGACCGATGAAGACGGCCAGTATCAGCGTGCCCCATCCTATGATGGGCTGGCCGTCAGGCCCGAGGATGTTCCCGAAGAACGCCCAGCACATCAGCGCCGCTATCACCAGGATGGTGCAGTCCATCTTGATCTTGTTGTCGCTGAATTCTCCTCCCCAGGCCATTCCTATGGCTCGTACAGTCATATCGGCCGGCAGCATCCACGCGCCGCTTTTCACCTCCATCGAGATGCCCAGCGCCTGAATGACGATGGACAGCAGAACGAATATGATCACGCCCGCCATTCCGTCGGGCGTGAAGTTTATGGCGTCGAACAGAAGGTTGAACAGGTCTATCATCAGGCCCAGCAGGGCATTGGCCAATACCTGAAGAAGGTCCAGAGGTTTGAATCTGCGCCCGAGGATGATGAACTGGAACAGCACGCAGAGCATAAAGAACGAGGTGTTCGTGATGCCGAGCGGGATGCCCGTACGGGCGGAGATCGCATAGCCGGGAGCGTTGAGGACGGAGATGCCCAGATTGGCTTTGACGGAAAAGACGATGCCCAGGGCCACAAGGCACAGGCCGAGGGTGGCGAAGCTGTACCGGAAGAGGAGGTTTTTCGAATTCATATTGCAAAAATACGAAAGAATTCGTACATTTGCCCGCTTTTGTACGTCGAGTGTGCCCAGGCACCGGGGGCGTCGGGTTTAGTATTTATTGTTTAACCATTTAAATTATTGTTTTACCAGTTATGGCAGAAACAAACGAGACCGCTCGTCTTAACGCTTCCGTAGCTCCCGATCAGTTCGACTGGGAGGCATTCGAGGAAGGAACAGTTTACGGCGGTGAAGACAAAAAAGCCATCGAACAGGCTTACGACGCCACTCTCAAGAAAGTAGTTGAGAACGATGTCGTAGAGGGAGAAGTTACAGAGATCAACAAGCGCGAAGTCGTCGTATCCATCGGCGGCAAGAGCGAAGGCGTCATCAACGCTGTGGATTTCCGTTATAATCCTGACCTTAAGGTAGGTGACAAGGTAGAAGTATTTATCGAATCGGCTGAGGACAAGAAAGGCCAGCTCGTTCTTTCACACAGGAAGGCGCGCGCACTCAAGTCCTGGGACCGTGTCGTAGAGGCATTCGAGAAGGAAGAGATCGTCAAGGGTTACGTGAAGACACGTACGAAGGGCGGTATGATCGTGGATGTTTTCGGCATCGAGGCATTCCTTCCGGGCAGCCAGATCGACATCAAGCCTATCCGCGACTATGATCAGTTCGTCAACCAGACCATAGATTTCAAGATCGTGAAGATCAATCCTGATTTCCGCAACGTAGTGGTATCTCACAAGGCGCTTCTCGAGGCAGAGCAGGAGCAGAAGAGAGCTGAGCTTATCGGCAAGCTCGAGAAAGGCCAGGTTCTCGAAGGTGAGGTCAAGAACATCACCAACTACGGTGTATTCGTCGATCTCGGCGGTGTGGACGGTCTTATCCATATCACTGACCTCTCATGGGGACGTATCAACCATCCTGAGGAGATCGTCAAGCTCGGCGACAAGATCAAGGTCGTCGTTCTGGACTTCAACGAGCAGCAGAAGAGAATCGCTCTCGGACTCAAGCAGCTTACCCCGCATCCTTGGGATACGCTCAATCCTGACCTCAAGGTCGGCGACAGAGTCAAGGGCAAGGTCATCCTTATCGCTGACTACGGCGCATTCGTGGAGATCGAGCCGGGCGTAGAGGGACTTGTACACGTGTCAGAGATGTCATGGAGCACACGTCTTCACTCAGCACAGGATTTCCTCAAGGTAGGTGACGAGGTAGAGGCTCAGGTTCTTACACTTGACCGCGAGGCCCGCAAGATGTCACTTGGCATCAAGCAGCTCACCCCTAACCCTTGGGACGAGATCGAGACCAAATACCCTGTCGGCAGCAAGCACACCGCTACCGTACGCAACATCACAAGCTTCGGCGTATTCGCTCAGCTTGAGGACAGCGTAGAGGGACTCATCCACATCAGCGATCTGAGCTGGAACAAGATCAAGCATCCTTCAGAGCTCGTCTCTGTCGGTGACCCTATCGAGGTCGTCATCCTTGATTTCGACGAGGCCAACCACAGACTCAGCCTCGGCCACAAGCAGCTCACTCCTAATCCTTGGGATGAGATCGAGAAGAAGTTCCCTGCAGGTACGCTCGTACAGGGCAAGGTAGCTTCCACCACAGACAAGGGTGCCAATATCGCCATCGAGGGTTCAGATGTTGAAGGCTTCTGCTTCAACCGTGAACTCGTGAAGGAAGACGGCAAGCAGGCTGTAGCCGGCGAGGTTCTTCCGTTCAAGGTCGTTGAGCTCCGCCGCAGCACACACAGCGTGCTCCTGAGCCACTTGCGTACATACCAGGAGGTTAAGGAGAAGGCCGTAGCCGCTGAAGCTGAGAACACGAAGAAGGCAGTCAAGAAGGTCAATGCCAATGTGGAGAAGACCACTCTCGGTGACATCGACGCTCTGGCAGCCCTCAAGAGCAAACTCGAGAAAGGCGAATAATGAGCTTTACACTCCAGATACTGGGCACGGCTTCGGCCATGCCCATTTCTGACAAGAATTCAAGCGCCCAAGTACTTAACGTACGAGGGCGTTTGTTCTTGATAGACTGCGGGGAAGGAACCCAGCAGCGTTTCAGACAGCTTCATCTCTCGTTTCTGAAGGTGGAGGCTGTCTTCATCAGCCATATTCACGGAGACCACATATTCGGCCTGTTCGGGCTGCTCTCCACCATGGCTATGTATAACCGCACCCAGACTCTGCACATATTCGGTCCGGAGTCCCTGCGCGGCATCATCCGCTTCTATCTGTCGTATTTCGGCGAGGGAAGCAACTATGAGATCGAATTCCACGAGGTAAAGGCGACGGGTCTCGACCCGGTATGGACATCAAAGCACGTGCAGGTCAGCGCTTTCCCTCTCAAGCACAAGATAGATTGTTACGGCTACCGGTTCGACGAACTGCTTTCAGAGCGTGAACTCTCCAAACATCCGGCAGCCAGCTATGCGTACTGTTCCGACACCATGCCTTTCGACGAACTCCCTGAGTACGTGAAGGGCGTCGGCACGCTCTACCACGAGGCCACATATCCTGAAGCCTATGCCGACAAGGCCTCCAAATACTATCACAGCAGCACCCGTGACGCGGCCCTGTGTGCGCAGAAGGCCGGTGCGGGATGGCTCCTGATAGGGCATTATTCTTCCCGCGAGCGTGACCTTAAGGTGTACGAGAACGAGTGCCGGCAGATTTTCGGGAATTCCGTCGCCGCAAACGATTGCGATGTTTTCGAAATTGATTAATTTAGCGAAATGAAAAAGATACTGACTTGTCTGGTGGCGGTGTGCGCGATGGCCGCAGGGCTGATGGCGCAGACCGATCCGAAGGAAGACTATATAAAGAAATATGCGCCGGTGGCGGTGTCGGAGATGAAGCGCACGGGCGTGCCGGCTTCCATCACATTGGCCCAGGGCCTGCTCGAATCGGGGGCGGGTAAGTCCCGTCTGGCCACCCAGGCCAACAACCACTTCGGCATCAAGTGCCATAAGAACTGGACAGGGAAGACCATCTCCCACGACGACGACGCGAAGGGGGAGTGCTTCCGTTCGTACGACAAGGCCGAGGAGTCCTTCCGCGACCATTCCGACTTCCTCCGCTACAACGACAGGTACAAGTTCCTCTTCGACTACGACCCTACCGACTACCGGAGCTGGTGCTTCGGCCTCAAGAAGGCCGGATATGCCACTGACCCCAAGTACGCGACCAAGCTCATCGACCTCGTGGAGACCTACAACCTTCACCGCTACGACAATGTCAAGGTCGAGGTCGTCTCTCCGGAGAAGCTCGAGCGCCCTGTGGTGGTGCCTGTCACGAAGCAGAACCCGCTCAAGTTCAACGAGGAATACACTTTCGAGGTGAACCGTCCCGTCTATAAGGTGAACGGCGTGGATTTTGTGTATGCCAAGGCGGGTGACACCTACGCTTCGCTCGCAGGCCAATACAACCTCTACCTTAAGGAGATACTGCGTTTCAACGACCTCACCGAAGAGCGCGACCTGACGCCGGGCGAGATGGTGTACATCCGCGCGAAGAAGAACCGCACCGCCAGAGGACTGGATATGTACATAGTGAACGAGGACGGAGAAGACCTGCGCAGCATCTGCCAGCGGTTCGGTGTCAGAATGAAGAGCGTCGTCAGGCGCAACAGACTTAAAGACGGAGATACCCTGGCCAGGGACCAGGAGCTTAAGCTTCGATGAAAAAGATCGTCAAATACTGCATCGCCGCCATAGCGTTCTTCCTGCTCCTGCAGGCGTGGGGCTATTACAGGGATGCCAGGATGCCCGCCTTCACGGCTCCTGCCGAGGTGCTGGTAACGGATACCACCACTGTGGACGGAGTCATATCGCAGATAAAGGCGACTTCGCACATAAAGTTCGAAAAGAGCCTGCGCAAGGTGTTCGAACGCAAGCGCGTTAAGGAATTCATCACCCCCGGATACTATAAGATAGAGCCGTCATATTCTGCCGTGTATGTGGCCAGGATGCTTAACAACGCCTGGCAGTCCCCGGTGAAGGTCACTCTTTCGGGCTCGCTCAGGCTCAAGAGCGAGGTTGCGTCCAGGATAGGGAAGAAGATCCTGCTGGATTCCGCGACCATACATAACGCTTTGAACGATAAGAAGTTCCTCGAGAAGTACGGCTTCACGCCCCAGACGGTGTTCGCGCTCATAATTCCGGACACCTACGAGGTTTACTGGGACGCCACGCTGGACGACCTGTTCACCGTTTTCAGAAAGGAGTACGACAAATATTGGACTGACGAGCGCAAGGCCAGGGCCGCCGGCCTGGGTCTGACCCCTCTGGAGGTGAGCATAGTGGCTTCCATCGTAAGGTGCGAATCCAACTACACGCCCGAGTACCGGGATCTGGCCGGGGTGTACCTGAACCGTCTCAGGAAGGGGATGAAGCTGCAGGCCTGCCCTACGGTGGCGTTCTGCTACGATTTCAAGCTCACCCGCATCCTCAACAGGCATCTGCAGGTGAAGTCGCCGTACAACACCTACACCCATGCGGGCCTTCCTCCCGGACCGATCTGCTGTCCCACCAGGGCGGCGCTCAACGCCGTGCTTGATGCCAATACGGCCTCGGGCTACCTGTTCTTCTGCGCTTCGACTTCCACGCCGGGGCAGCACCTGTTCGCCAAGACTTACAGGGAACATTCAAAGAATGCCAAGACATATCACAATGCCTTGAATTAAAAACAATTGCGGGTATGGAAAATCTGGTTGCAAGAGCGAGAGAAATCGCAGCTGAGGTTCTCAAGGACGAGGTCCGCAGCAATGGTGTCCCATTCATCACCCATCCGGACGGGGTGGCCGCCATCGTAAGGGATGAGATCGGTCTTCCCGACGAATGCATAGCGGCGGTCTATCTTCACGAGGCTTCCCGCACGCATCCCGAAGTGGATATGTCGGAGTTTCCGGAAGAGGTGAGGGTTCTTGTGGACGGTCTCAACAAGATAAGCACCATCAAGCCTAAGGACACCCGCCTCGAGGCTGAGAACTACAAGAAGCTCATAGTCCAGTACAGCAAGGATCCTCGCGTGACGGTAATCAAGATCGCCGACCGTCTGGAGGTTATGCGCAATCTCAGCATCTTTCCCAAGACTTCGCGCGAGCAGAAGCAGCTCGAGACCCAGATGCTCTACATTCCGCTGGCCCATCAGCTTGGTCTGTACAACATAAAGAGCGAACTGGAGGACATCTTCTTCAAGTTCGCCGAGCCGGAGCAGTACCGCGCCATCACGAACAAACTGGCAGCCACAGCCCCTGACCGCGAGAGGCTCAGGGTCGAGTTCATAGAGCCGCTAAAGGAAAAGCTTGACGCGGCGAACATCCGCTACAAGGTCAAGGTCCGCACGAAGACCGCCTACAGCATCTACAGGAAGATGCAGGTGCAGAATGTGCCCTTCGAAGGGGTGTACGACGTGTTCGCGATGCGCTTCATCATAGACTGCGAGCCTGTGAGGGAGGTGGAGCACGACCTCTGCTGGAAGGTGTATTCGTATGTGACTGAGGAATATACGCCGGACGTGTCGAGACTTCGCGATTGGCTTACCAACCCCAAGCCGAACGGCTATGAGAGTCTGCACATCACTGTCCGGAATGCGCGGGGCAATTACATAGAGGTGCAGATACGCTCGAAGCGTATGGACGAGATCGCCGAGAGCGGATTGGCATCGCACTGGTCATACAAGGGCATCAAGGCGGAACGCACGCTGGATACCTGGCTGACGTCCGTCCGCTATGCGCTGGAGCACAAGATGGTGAACGACCCGGACGAGATGCCGGTCGCTTCGTCGAAGGAGATATTCGTGTTCACCCCGTCCGGCGAGCTGAGGATACTTCCGGCAGGCGCCACGGTGCTGGATTTCGCGTTCAATATCCACAGCGGCATCGGTTGCAGGTGCAGCGGCGCGAAGATCGGAGGCAAGGCCGTGTCCATACGCGAGAAGCTGAAGACCGGAGACGTGGTGGAGATTCTTACCACCAAGACCCAGAAACCGTCTTCTGACTGGCTCAACTGGGTGGTTTCCGCCAAGGCCCGCAGCAAGATACGCCAGGAGCTCGACGCCGAGGAGCGCAAGCTGGCCACGCAGGGAAGGGAGCTTCTCGAGCGGCGCCTGAAGAACTGGAAGATGGAGTTCACTGACGACCAGGTCACGGAATTCTGCAAGAAGTCCAGGTATTCGGGCCAGATTCAGATGTATGCAGCCATCGGTTCTGGGGAACTGGATGTCAATGAGATAAAGGAATACATACTGGAGGAGGCGAAGCGCCAGGAGGAGAGCGTGGCTGCGGCAGTGGCTCTCGAAAACGCGCGTCCGAGCGGTTACACCAGCACGGGAGACGACATTCTGGTGCTGAATGCCAAGGACGTCAAGGGTCTGCAGTACAAGATGTCCAAATGTTGCAACCCTGTCTTCGGAGACGATGTGTTCGGCTTCGTGACCCGCGGGGAGGGCATCAAGATCCACAGGATTTCCTGCCCGAACGCCTCGCGCCTGATAGAGAAATACCCTTACCGCATACAGAAGGTGAAGTGGCAGGAGACGCAGAGCAGCGGGGAGTTCCTCGTGTCCCTCGTGGTGAGCGCCACTCCGGAATCGTCCGTGATGCCGCTGATTATGGATGCGATAGGCAAGTTCAGGGCTTCGCTGCGTTCGCTTACCGTGAATGCCAATTCACGCACGGGAGAGGATGACATGCAGATCAAACTCCTCGTCCCTTCGAATTCCGAACTGGACAAGGTGATGTCAGCGCTTGGCAGAGTGAAGAATGTGACCAGAGTCAGAAGACTCTAGGCCTCGTCTATCTTGATTATGGTCTCGAGCTCCAGGTCCGCAGGGAATACGGGAAGTTTGGGACATCCCGTCAGCTCGATGATCGCGTTGAGCAGGATCTTCTTCGGATGAAAATGATTTATCAGCCTGCTTGCGGCGGCCATAGTGCCGCCTGTGGCGAGCAGGTCGTCGTGTATCAGAACCACGTCGTTCTCATCGATGCATCCGGTGTGGAGTTCGATCGTGTCCGTGCCGTATTCGAGCTCATAGGTCTCGGAGATCTTCTCGCCCGGGAGCTTGCCCTTCTTCCTGGCGGGGACGAATCCTGCGCCGAGCCTTTCCGCTATGACGCTTCCCATAATGAATCCGCGTGACTCCAGCCCCACGACTTTGGTGATTCCTTTGTCCTTATACAGCTCGTAAAGTCTGTCGCTGAGATCCTTCAGACATTCGGGGTTCATGAAAAGTGTCGTAACATCCTGGAAATGAATGCCCGGCTTTGGAAAATCCTCGATAACGCGGATGTTCGCCTTGAGTTGTTCGATGGTCATTTTACAGCAAAAAAAATAGCGTGCCCCATAATGGAAACACACTTTACAAATATAGTCATTTGGTGGCTATTATAAAAGAATTTTGTGTATCTTTGCGCCCGTTTTTAGGAAGCCTTGCGGCTTCCGGTTAGTAGAGTTATTATTTACAGATTATGAAAAAGATTTTCTATCTCGCAGCTATGGCACTGTGCATCGGCGCCGTGGCTACTTCCTGCTCAAAGGACAGCAAGAAATCAGATGACAGCAAAGCAACCATCGAGGATCTCGGAGGCGGAATCTACAAGGTAAACGGATACCGTTTCGTGGATCTCGGACTTCCAAGCGGCCTTCTCTGGGCTGAGTGCAATGTAGGCGCCTCTTCAGAGACCGAGCAGGGCACCATCGTGGCCTGGGGTGAGACCGAGACCAAGTCAAGCTTCACCGCTGACAACTACAAGTACGGCAAGGACGAGTCATCTTACACCAAATACGCCGAGAAGGACGGAAAGCAGACCCTCGAGGCTTCAGACGACCTCGCTACCGTAGCTCTCAAGGCTCCGTGCCGCACTCCGCTTCTCGCAGAGTACAAGGAGCTCTTCAACCAGGAGAACACCACTACCACCTGGACCACCAGAACCGCAGGTGACAAGACCGTTTACGGCGTAGAGGTGAAGAGCAACAAGAACGGCAACTCCATCTTCTTCCCGGCTTTCAAGGAAGACACGAATCCATACGCTTCCTACTGGGCAGCGGACATCTATGCCACCGTTCCGTTCGACTATGATCTGGCCTCAAGCTTCAGCGTAGCCGAGCATTCAACCTGGAACGGTTGCGGCAGCCAGTGGCGTTATGACGGCAACGCAGTTCGTCCTGTAGCGTCAAACCTGAAATAATCCATACGGTTATAAATTCAGAGCCGGTCGCAAGACCGGCTTTTTTTGTGCCCCGGCACGGCCGGGCACAAAAAAGGTCGGCCCGACCGGGCCGACCTTCTGAATTATAGAGTCGAATGATTATTCAACGGTAGGGCCTGCGGCTACCAGAGCCTTGCCGGCCTCGTTTCCTTCGTATTTCTTGAAGTTCTTGACGAAACGTCCTGCGAGGTCCTTGGCCTTGTTCTCCCAGTCAGCTACGTTGGCGTAGGTGTCGCGTGGGTCGAGGATGTGAGGATCTACTCCAGGGAGTTCGGTAGGAACGGTGAAGTTGAAGTGAGGGATGACCTTGGTAGGAGCCTTCTCGATAGAACCGTCGAGGATGGCGTCGATGATACCGCGGGTGTCACGGATAGAGATACGCTTGCCTGTTCCGTTCCATCCTGTATTTACGAGGTATGCCTTCGCACCGCTCTTCTCCATCTTCTTAACGAGCTCCTCAGCGTACTTTGTAGGGTGAAGCTCGAGGAATGCCTGTCCGAAGCAAGCTGAGAATGTAGGAGTAGGCTCGGTGATACCGCGCTCTGTTCCTGCAAGCTTGGCTGTGAATCCTGAGAGGAAGTAGTACTTGGTCTGCTCAGGGGTGAGGACTGATACCGGAGGAAGAACTCCGAATGCATCTGCAGAAAGGAAGATGACCCTCTTCGCTGCAGGACCCTGTGAGTAAGGACGTACGATGTTGTTGATGTGATAGATAGGGTATGAAACGCGGGTGTTCTCGGTCACTGACTTGTCAGCGAAGTCGATCTTGCCCTTCTCGTCCACTGTCACGTTCTCGAGGAGAGCGTCGCGGCGGATGGCGTTGTAGATGTCAGGTTCAGACTCCTTGTCGAGGTTGATGACCTTCGCGTAGCAGCCGCCTTCGAGGTTGAATACGCCCTCGTCGTCCCAGCCGTGCTCGTCGTCGCCGATGAGGAGACGCTTAGGATCGGTAGAAAGGGTGGTCTTGCCGGTTCCTGAAAGTCCGAAGAAGATGGCTGTGTTCTCGCCGTTGAGATCGGTATTCGCAGAGCAGTGCATTGAAGCGATGCCCTTGAGTGGGAGGAAGTAGTTCTGCATAGAGAACATACCCTTCTTCATCTCGCCGCCGTACCAGGTGTTGAGGATTACCTGCTCCTTGCTGGTTACGTTGAATGCGACAGCGGTCTCTGAGTTCAGTCCGAGCTCCTTGTAGTTGTCCACCTTGGCCTTGGCTGCGCAGTAAACCACGAAGTCAGGCTCCTGGTCGAATTCGGCCTGGTTCTGAGGACGGATGAACATATTGGTAACGAAGTGAGCCTGCCATGCAACCTCCATAATGAAACGTACCTTCATGCGGGTGTCCTTGTGGGTTCCGCAGAAGCCGTCGACTACGAAAAGGCGCTTGCCTGAAAGCTGCTTGAGAGCGAGTTTCTTGAGAACTGCCCAGTTCTCTTCGCTGAGAGGGTGGTTGTCGTTCTTGTACTCCTCAGAGGTCCACCATACGGTGTCCTTTGAGTTGGCGTCCATAACGATGTACTTGTCCTTAGGGCTGCGGCCTGTGTAGACACCTGTCATGACGTTGATGGCTCCGAGTTCGGTTACCTGTCCTTTCTCGTAGCCTTCAAGGCCCGGTTTGGTTTCTTCATTGTAAAGCACCTCATACGTAGGGTTGTAGAGGATCTCGGTCACACCTGTGATACCGTACTTTGAAAGATCAATGTTTGCCATATTATTAAGTATAATTTGTATTTTTGCCGTATCTGAAAATGCGATGCAAAGATAAACATTTTTGGCAGATACGCAACTAACTATTTATGGTTATTTCCGATGCAAAAGCTATGCCTCTGGGCATACTGAAAAAGTACTGGGGATATGACTCCTTCAGGCCCCTCCAGGAGCAGATTATCGGCTCAGTCCTGGCGGGTGAGGACACATTGGCCCTGCTCCCGACGGGCGGCGGCAAGTCGGTCTGTTTCCAGGTGCCGCAGATGCTTAAAGGTGGCCTGGCCCTGGTGGTGAGCCCGCTGGTGGCCCTGATGAAGGACCAGGTGCAGAATCTGCAGGCGCGCGGCATCAAGGGGATAGCCGTGCATTCCGGAATGAGCCACAGGGAGGTGGACCTCGCGCTGAACAACGCCGCATACGATCCGGACTGCAAATTCCTGTACGTGTCGCCCGAGAGGCTCGGCACTTCGCTGTTCTCGTCCTATCTGGACGTGCTCCCCATAACCACGATAGTGGTGGACGAGGCGCACTGCATCTCCCAGTGGGGCTATGACTTCCGTCCGGATTATCTGCTCATCGGAAAGCTCCGCGACAGGGTGGAAGCGCCGGTATTGGCACTCACGGCCACGGCTACGCCTTCGGTGTGCGACGACATAATGGAGAAGCTCCGGTTCCGCAGCAGGGTGCTGTTCAAGGCGGATTTCGAGCGCCCGAACATCAGCTATGTGGTCCGCGAGACCACGGACAAGGTGGGCCAGCTGCTGTCCGTCTGCCGTGCGGTGGAGGGGAGCGGCATCGTGTATATGCGCAACCGTGCCAAGTGCGAGGAGGTGGCCTCCTTCCTGAAGGGCGCTGGGATCAGCGCGGACTACTATCACGCCGGGCTCGCGTCTTCGACCAGAAGCCCGCGGCAGGAGGAGTGGAAGTCCTCGAAGACCCGCATAATAGTGTGTACCAATGCCTTCGGTATGGGCATAGACAAGCCGGACGTGCGTTTCGTGGTGCATATGGACATCCCGGATTCGCCAGAGGCCTACTTTCAGGAGGCGGGCCGTGCGGGAAGGGACGGGAAGCGGTCCTATGCCGTGCTGCTGTATAACGGAAGGGATCTGACCAGGCTCGACCAGCTGCTTTCGCTCTCCTTCCCTTCGCTTGAATTCATCGAGGACATATACCATAAGGTCCACATTTTCTATGAGGTGCCTTACGAGCACGGGGAGGGCCGTGAACTGAAATTCAGTCTGGAGGAGTTCTGCGCCAGGTTCGGCCTTCAGCGCGCCGGCGTGCATTACGCTCTGGAGTATCTCGACAGAGCGGGGCATTTCATCTACAGCGAGGACGTGGACATCCCGACCAGGGTGAGGATAATTCCGGACAGGCAGTCCCTCTACGGGATAGAACTGCCGGACCCCCGCATGGTGTCCCTGCTGGAGGTGCTGATGCGGTGCTATACCGGAATATTCGCCTTCGCCGTGTCCATAGACGAGGAGGATGTGTCCCGCAGGCTGGGCCTGGACGTGCCTGCGCTCCGGAAACTCCTCTATGAGATGTCCCTGGAGCACGTCATCAAGTACATTCCGTGCGACAGGAGCACCCTTATCGGACTCCGACATTCGCGCCTGCGTCCGGGCAACCTTGACCTCAGGCCGGATTACTATAATCAGCTGAAGGCCAATGCCGAAGAGCGCGCTGCGAAGATGCGGGAGTACTGCCTTCAGACCGATGTATGCCGCTCGCGGTACCTTATAGAGTATTTCGGCGGGGACAATGTGAAAGACTGCGGCAGTTGCGATGTATGCCGCAGCCGCCGCAGTCAGTCAAGGTCTTTTCTGAAGAATTGGCTCGCCGGACATCCGGACTGGACCCGGGATGAGCTTCAGGCTCTGTTCGCCGATCCGGCCAATTCGCTTTCCGCCTCCGATATGGAGACGTTCAGGGATCTACTGGATTCCTAATTTCCTGAGCAGAGCCCCCACTTCAGGGTCGTGGCCGCGGAATGCACGGAACATCTCCGCAGGCTCGACGGTGTTTCCGCGGCTGAGGATATTGGCACGGAAAGACTCGGACACTTCGGTGTTGAAGATGCCCTTCTCTTCGAACAGGGAGAACGCGTCGGCTTCCAGCACTTCGCTCCATTTGTAGGAATAGTATCCGGCGGCGTACTGGCCCGTGAAGATATGCGAGAACGAGGTGGAGATGCAGGTGCCCGGGACCTCGGGGAAGAGGGCCGTGCGGGCGAGCGCCCTGTTCTCGAACGCCACGATGTCTCCGCTGACCTGCCCGGAGCGGTCGTTCCAAGCCATATCGAGGATGCCGAAGTTCAGCTGGCGCACCTGGTAGTAGGCGGAGTGGTAGTTCTTGGTCTCTATAATCTTGTGTATCAGCTCGGAAGGTATCACCTCGCGGGTCTGGTAATGCTTGGCGAACCCTTCGAGGAACTCTTTCTCGTAGGCCCAGTTCTCCATAATCTGTGAAGGGAGTTCCACGAAGTCGGTGGACACGTTGGTCGTGGCCAGGCTCTCGTAGCGGCCTTCGCTCAGCATCGCGTGCAGGCAGTGGCCGAACTCGTGGAGAAGGGTGCAGAGCTCGTCGTGGGTGATGAGGGCCGGAGCGTCGGCGGTAGGCTTGGTGAAATTGGTCACCATACTTACGAACGGTCTGTGTTCCACGCCGTTCTCCCACCTGAGCCCCTGGAATTCAGTCATCCAGGCGCCGCCCCTCTTGGAAGCGCGCGGGAAGAAGTCGGCATAGAACAGGGCCATGTGACGGCCGGTGCGGTCCTTCACGTCATAGACTCTGACGTCCTTGTGGTATGCCGGAAGGTCGGGCCTTTCCTCGAACTGCAGCCCGTAGAGTCTGCCTGCCAATGAGAATACGGCGTTGATGCAGCTGTCCAGCTGGAAATAAGGCTTGAGCGCGTTCTCGTCGAAGTCGTATTTCTCATTTCTGTATTTTTCGCTCCAGTATGAGAAGTCCCAGGCCTGCAGGTCTTTGCCGCTGTAGCCGTGGGCGTGCGCATAGTCGCTTATCTGCTTCACTTCCTTTTTCGCTGCAGGAAGGGAAGGGACCAGAAGGGATTCCAGGAAGGAGTTAACTTCGGCAGGGGTCTTTATCATCCTTTCCTCCAGGACATAGTCGGCGTAGGTCCCGTATCCGAGGAGCTGCGCTATCTGTATGCGCAGGTTGGTGATCTCCAGCACGGTGGAGGTGTTGTCGTTCTCGCCGCCCAGGGCTTTGGAAGAATAGGCCATGTACATCTGACGGCGCAGGTCGGCGTTGTCGGCATAGCGCATGAACGGACCGTAGACCGGATATGACAGATCGAACGTCCAGCCCTGCTCACCGCGCTCGGCAGCGGTCTCGCTTGCCTGGGTGAGCACATAGTCAGGAAGGCCGGAGAGCCGGTCCTTGTCTGTGACGTTCAGCGTATAGGCGTTCGTGGCGGCCAGAAGGTTCTTCGAGTAGCGCAGCTGGGCGAGGGAAAGCTTCTCCTGCAGGTCGCTGAAGGTCTTCTTGTCATCGTCGCCAAGGAGCGCGCCCTGACGCACGAACCCTCTGTAGGTGATCTCCAGCAGCCTTTTCTGGTCATCGGCCAGGCCAAGCTCTTCGCGGCGGTCATAGACCTTCTTCACCTTTTCGAACAGAGTGGCGTTAAGGTTGATGTACATCGAGTATTCGTTCAGAAGAGGGGATACCTCCTCGGCGGTCTTCTGCAGTTCGTCGCTGGCGTCGGCCTCCATTATGTTGAAGAAGATGGAGGATACCTTGCCGACCAGGCCGCCGGCGTTTTCCAGCGCGAGAATCGTGTTTTCGAATGTCGGCTCCTCGTCGGAAGCGACTATGGCGTCGATTTCCTTTTTGGCGTCTTCGATGCCTTTTTTGAATGCGGGAAGGTAGTGCTCCGCCTTGATGCGGTCAAATTGAGGTGCTCCGTATTCGAGAG
Source organism: Anaerovoracaceae bacterium (assembly GCA_963594055.1). GTDB lineage: Bacteria > Bacteroidota > Bacteroidia > Bacteroidales > UBA932 > Cryptobacteroides. Next base: position 68,845 of record CAVBDE010000001.1, read on the forward strand.
GGGATTCCTCGAGAAGTGGGTTGGTGTTGCAAGAAGTCATAGCAAGAATGATGGACAGCAATGCTGTTGGAATCTTTTTCATATATCTGTTTTTATTTGTTCTGTTTTTAGAAGATGGAAGTCTTTGTGCCTCGATCCTGTCAGGGCAGAGACTTTTCGAAGCGTTTGCCCGTGTAGGGTCGCGAAGCGACAGCGTAGAAAAGACTCTGCCCTGACAGTCAAAACGTCAGGGACAACATCCGTATATCTGCCATATTATTCATAAAAATATAAGGAGTCATTCCGCTTCTATGGTGAGTCCGTCGTAGGCGGCGTGGATGCCTTCGGGAAGGCTTTCTTCCAGGCGGGCGTGAGGCCCGAGCGCGTGAGCCAGGTGCGTGAGATAAGTGTTCTTCGCGCCGATTCGACGGGCCACCTCGATGGCCTGGTCCATATTGAAATGCGAATGGTGCGGCCTGTATCCCACGCAGTTAAGCGTCACCGCCTCCAGACCGTGCAGCTTCTCGAACTCCTCGTCCGGGATGCTCTTCATATCGGTAAGGTAAGCGATCTTCCCGAACCTGAAGCCCAGCACCGAGAAGGTTCTCATCTCGTTGTGGTATCCCTGAATCGGTATCACTTCCACCGGCAGCCTCCCGGAACTCTGGCCCGGTTCCTCGGTATGGTATCCCACGCCGCTCTCCCACACCAGGGTAGGAAGGGTGTCATTGGCATTCACCGTAAAGGGCGCCTTGCCCGAGATGCGCTTTATCTCCCATTCCGGCACTCCCGGATAATGGTGGTCGGTGAAGGCGTAGCTGTACTCGCGGCGCAGCGACTCTTCCACATATTCCTCGCAGTAGATGGTCACCGGCTTGTGCTCCAGCAGGTTGAAGGCCCTCAGGTCGTCCAGGCCGCCTGTGTGGTCCTTATGGTTGTGCGTGAGGAGCACCGCGTCCAGATGCTTGACGTTCTCGCGCAGCATCTGACACCTGAAATCCGGCCCGCAGTCCACCAGGATGGTGATGTCGCCGTATGTAACCAGAGCGGAGGACCGGAATCTCTTGTCGTGAGGGTCGGTGCTGGTGCAGACCTCGCAGTCGCATCCTATGACGGGGACGCCCTGAGATGTGCCGGTTCCCAGAAAAGTCAGTTTGGTTTTCATAATTCAACTTCCGTTATGTTTCCCACCAGGGCCGGGTCATAAGGCCGCGTGACCCTGATGTAATTGTCTGTATATCCGCTCATTGTCCCGTCCTTTTCCTTCGATTCGAAAAGAACCCGGTGTCTGGTGCCCTTCTGCGAGTCAACGAACTCCTGATGCAGCCTGGCGCAGAGCTCCTCCAGGATGCGGACCCGCTCCTTCTTCTTTTCTTCGCTTACCTGTCCCGGGAACGATGCCGCCGGGGTGCCCGGTCTTCGCGAGTACGGGAAGATGTGGATGAAGGCCGGCCGGACGCTTTCTATGAATTCAAGAGCCTCTTGGAACAGTTCTTCGGTCTCGCCGGGAAGTCCCGCCATCACGTCTATCCCTATGAACACCCCGTCTCCGAGCCTCTGGCGTATATAGTCTATCTTTTGTCTGAAAAAGGCTGTGGTGTAGTGCCGTCCCATCGCGGAGAGGATGGAGTCGCACCCTGCCTGGAGCGGTATGTGGAAATGCGGCTGGAACTTGGTCCCGCCCGCTATCCAGTCTATCGTTTCGTCGCTCAGAAGGTTCGGTTCTATGCTGGAGATGCGGTATCTTTCTATCCCTTCCACTTCGTTGAGAGCCTTGAGCAGATCCAGAAAGGATTCTCCGGTGGTCTTGCCGAAGTCTCCGGTGTTCACGCCCGTGAGGACGATCTCCTTCACCCCGAGCGCCGCCACTTCGCGGGCCATCCGCACGCATTCGCAGATCGGGATGTTCCTGCTGTCTCCCCGGGCCAATGGTACGGTGCAGTAGTGGCAGTGATTGTCGCACCCGTCCTGCACCTTCAGGAAGCTTCTTGTCCTCTCCCCGCTGCTGTATGCCCCGAACACGGTGCCCGTGCCCGCCAGACCTTCGCAGCTGATGCCAAGTTCGGACAGGCAGACCGGAACGATGCTCGACTTTTCCTTGCAGTCGAACACTTTCCACACGCCCTCTATGGCGCGGATCTCGTCTTTGCGCAGCTGTGCGCTGCATCCGCACACTATCAGCCTTGCCTGCGGGTTGAGGCGGTGCATCTTGCGGATGAGGTTTCTGGATTTGGCATCCGAGGTGGCGGTCACCGAACATGTGTTGATAAGGTAGAGGTCGGCTTTCTCCCTGTGCCCGACCACTTCCAGCCCCGCCTTTATGAATGCACGTTCGTATGTGGAGGTCTCGGCGTAGTTGAGTTTGCAGCCGAGCGTAAGGAAGGCGATTTTCATTTTTTAAGCGTTATGCGTGCCTTGCCCACAGGTCCTGACACGGGAGGGTTAAGTTTGCTCAGGCTCACGCTGAAGTGCTCCAGCTGCGGAAATTCCTTCTCTATGGCCCGGAATATCCGTTCGGCCACATTCTCTATCAGGTTCGAGGGTACCGCCATCTGGACCGCGACTATGTCATAGACGCGGGCGTAGTCCAGGGTGGTGTCCAGCCTGTCCGTCAGGAAGGCCTGCTGCGTGTCGATCTCCGCGCTGAAATCGACGACGTATTCGCCGCCTTCCAGCCTTTCGTGTTCCAGACAGCCGTGAAATGCGTGGAACCGCATTCCGTCAAGTTCTAGCAAGCTTTTCATTTCAGTATGATGAACACTGCGGGTTGTTTTCCTATTGTAAGGTTCTCCTTGCGCCAGGCTCCGGCAGCAAGTGTTTTTATGTATTGGCTTTCGGAAGTCAGAGCCACGGCTACGCAGAGGCGTGTGGCACTGTCCAGGGTAGAGATGAAGTCCTGCAGCAGCGCGTCGCTCCGGTAGGGGGTCTCTATGAAGATCTGGCTCTGGTGCAGGGTCCCGGAGAGCCGTTCGGCGTCCCTGATGGCAGTGCGCCGCTGGTCAGTCTTGGCAGGCAGGTATCCGCGGAAGGCGAAGGATTGGCCGTTAAGACCGCTTCCCATAAGTGCGAGCATAAGGGAGGAAGGGCCCACCATAGGGCAGACTTCGATTCCCTTCTTATGGCACAGGGCCACGAGCGCCGCGCCGGGATCGGCCACCGCGGGAAGTCCGGCTTCGCTTATGAGCGCCACGTCCTGTCCGTCGGAGAACCAGTCCGCCAGCTTCTCTATCTCCTCTTCGGTGGTATGCTCGTTAAGGGTCCTGAAGGACAGTTCGTCTATGTGGCCCTTGAGACCGGCCCTGGACAGGTAGCGCCGCACCGTGCGCTCCTCCTCCACGACATATTTCCTGATGTGCGGGAGCAGGGCCAGAACCCCGGCTGGGATGACTTCGCTGACTTCGCAGTCGCTCAGGGGTGAAGGAATCAGATATAATTTTCCGTTACTCATTTTCTATGGTGATCTTTCTGGTCGGCACATATTCCACGCCGTTCCTGTCCTTGCGGAACAGGGACTTGAAGAAACTGCGCAGACTGTTGTATTCTATCTGGTACGTGATGCCCACGCCGTTGCGCTGGGTGTTGTCCAGGTAATTGGTATAGTCGTCGGCGGAGTGCGAGAACAGGTTGAGCCTGAAATGCCCCGACTTGTTGAGCTTGATGTTGATGTCCAGGTCGCCCACCACGTTCTCTCCCGTGCTGGCGGAGGTGTATTTCCTGTTCCCGACGGACCCGTTTACGGACACCATGTTGTCGAACAGCTGGGTGGACACGGCCAGGTCCATGGATTCGTTGCCCACCTGGGTCTGCTGGTAGGTCAGGCCGAAGTCCAGCGGGATGTTGAACTTCTCCAGAATGTTGTTCAGCTGGCCGGACATCAGGGACGCGAGGTTGCTGTACAGGAAGTTGGAGCTGGCGTTGTTGTTAACCACGCCGTTCTGGTCGCCCGCGATGAAGCTGCCCAGCACCACGAGGGCCAGGAACTGTCGCGACACCTTGTCCTCCGTATTCAGTTCGCTGTCCACCAGGGCTTTGGTGGTCGGATCGAGGTCCGGAACGTCTATCGAGAATGCCAATTGCGGATTGCGCAGCTTGTCGGAGATCTTGATGCCGCAGTTCACCAGCCTTCGGGTGGAAACCGAGGTGGTGTCGGAGATCAGCACGCCGAGCGAGGTCTTCAGGGAATGCACTGCGGAGATGTCCAGTTCGGTGTCCATTATGTCGCCGGCGAAATTGAGCGAACTGCCGTCCTGGATGTTGAAGTCCTTGGCTATCAGCGCACCTATGGCTGCGAAGTGGTATTTGCCTTCGGTTATGTTGTAGTTGCCGCCCAGGTTGAAGGCTCCGGATTTGGAGTTCAGGTCGGCGGTGATGACTCCGTCTCCCTTGATGTTGAGTGCGTTGCTTCCCTCCCTGTCCAGGTAGGCGGTGAATTCAAGTCCCGGGTTCACCGCGAACCGGCCCTTGACATCGAGCTGCGATTTGCCTGAAGGGGTGGTCAGGGTGAATCCCTGCTCCAGTTCGTCCTCCTCTTCGGCGTCCTTTTCCTTGAACTGGAGTATCTCCGAGCTGCGGGTGTTCTTCCCGGCGAGCACTATGTTCACCTTGCCGTTTCCGGCATTGGCCAGATTGGCATCCAGAGTAAGGTGGGATGGGTCCTTGCCGGAGAACAGGACGTCTCCGTCGAGGGCGAGGGTGCCGTTGTAGTCTCCGCTCGTTTTGTCCAGCACGCGCAGGCGGTCCAGGTGGAGCGACAGGTTGTCCGGACGGCCGGAGAGAAGCCCGCGTCCGCTGTCCTTGTCTGTTATCTCCATCCTGTCTATGATTACGCCGTCCTGGTCATAGCGCGCGTCCGCGTTCACGGTGTAGGCCACTCCGGTAGGGGTGAGCGTCAGGTTCACTTCGCGCGCGGAGAAGTCGTTGCTCCGTATGGTGAGGTTGGACACCGGTCCGACGGCGGTGATTTTGCCGTTGATGCGCCCGCTCAGGGATGAGCAGTACGCCGATACAGCCTTCTGGGCCACGCCCGGGTTGAAGTCGTTGAACACCGCGCGGGCGTTCAGGTATCTGGACAGAGAGTTGTAGTTGCCTTCCACCTTGAGCGCGTTCTGGCCGGCGGCCGAGGAGTTGACCAGACTGAATTTGAGCAGGTCGTCCTCGTCGTCGAGGTGTGCGCTGAGGTTTATCTGCCCGGCGTCGGTTTTGCCTATGGTGAGGGCCGAGCAGTTGAGTTCGGTTTCGAGTCCCAGGTTGGAGCTGACCGGGGTGTCGAAGTTGACGTATCCGTTCAGAAGTCCTGACAGGGTGAGGTCGCCCTTCAGGAACAGATTGGCAGTGGAGATGTCCACGTCGTGAAGGTTGAGCGACAGACGGCTCGGGTAGAGTTTGCTGGCGGCGCCGTTCATCTCGATGGACTGCCCCTCGTGGAAGAGTCTGAGGCCGTCTATGCTCACAAGCCCTTCCCTGTAGACGATGTCAGGATGTGAGCAGGTCCAGATGTCCCCGTTCAGGTTGAGGAAGGAATCGCCCAGGCTCGCGTTTATCGTAAGGGCCCCGTCGTCGCCTCTGGACATCGATGAATCGAGATCCAGCAGCAGGGCTATGTTCTTGTTCAGTATGTCGGTGGCGGACAGCTGCAGGCAGGTCCTGTCGTCGTGCGCCTTGAGGTTGAGGTATGCCTTTTTGAGGCCGGAATTTCCGGTCTTGATTTCGTCTATGCTGGCTTTCAGCGTGACGGTGCTGTCCTGCGAATGGAGCTTGGCGTCCAGTCCGCGGAAGATGTTGTCCTCGAAGCGGAATCCGTGGGACGAGAACGCTCCGGTGATTTCCCCGGACGGGGACATCGACACATTGGCCTGGGTGCCGTGCGCCACGAGAATATCCTTGCGAAGGAAGCTGAGCACTTCCCTGGTGTCCTTGATGATGAGCTGGGCGTCGAAATTGCGTCCCGGTTCGGACTGCTTCAGGGAGGTCAGAAGTGAAGGCAGGGCTTCTCCTATGCTGCCGTTCAGTACCGGATCGGCGATCGTGGAGAGGTCAGCGTCTCCGGAATAGGTGAGGTCGGCGAAGGCTGAACGCAGGTTGATGCGGATCTTGCCGCCGTCCTGGACGGAAGCGAAGAGAATGTCGCCTATGTTGTGGCTGCCGGCCTGGTCGGTGTAGATGAGGCGCGATACCGTGGCGTCTCCGATGAGGGTATTCTGCCCGCTGTTGCGGAAATTGAAATTCACCGCCGTGGACAGGGTCGAGGTGCCCGGTCTGCGGTCTATGTTCATCGCTGCCAGATCGGCGTAGGCGAGGGCGAGGTTGAACTTGTAGATGGAGTTCCGGCTTTGGTTCGAAAGCGAGAAGCTTCCTCCGAGTATGAATGTGAGGTTAGGGTCGTTGCTCCTGAGGTTGCCGGTGAAGGTGTTGTCGCGGAAATAGCCGTTCCCGTCTATTTCGCTGTATGCGTAGTCATTGACGGTCAGGCGGTTGATGTCAAGCTTGCTGAGTTCGATGTCCATCTTGCCGCCTTTCGCCATACTGCCCCGGCTCTGCAGGTTGAGCGAAGTTTTGCCGAACTTCTCGCCCAGCCCGGCCCTTCCCAGATCCACCTGGTCCAGACTTATGTCAGCCGTATATGACAGCGGCCTGTCCTCCCCCAGCAGGTCCTTCGCTTCGGCTGTAAGGCTTACTTCACCCATATTGCTGGCCAATTCCAGATCGGCCTTCATCTCCTGCGGCGTGCCGCTGATCCTGCCGGTCAGATTCCCCTTCATCCCCCGGGCGTATGCGCTCAGATCCACGGTCTTGCCCGGGATGAACGCCGAGATGAACTTGCCCAGGCCCGCAGGCGTGAAACTGAATTCGCGGGACTGCACATCCACGCTGCCCTCGCTGATGTTGAAGAGATTGCCGTAATCGACGGACAGATCTGCCCCGACCCCGCTGTAGCGGTCCTTGAACTTCGCGGAGATGATGTTCATGCCGTTCACAGGACCGTCCACCTTGAGTTCGTCCACGTCCAGAAGGACAGGGCAGTCCTTGAAGATGCCGGCGTAGATGCCCACTGTCTGAAGGCTCAGAGGCTCGGCCGTGACATCCCCGCCAAGTCTTATCTTGTAGAGGAAATGCGACCAGTCCGAATCCCATCTGTAGCCCATCGTGTAGCTTTTTATGTAGACGTTCGACCACTGGTCTATGATGCGCGTGTCGGTCACTTCCGTAAGGCCGTGGCCCGTGATGGCGTGTCCCGTGCCCCAGAACGAGTATCCGCATTTTTCACGCGCCCGCACCCAGTCCACGTCGAACCCGCAGCGGCTGTCCACGAAATTGATGTTCCGCCCGCGCGCGTCGGCCCACAACTCCAGGTCGGCCCAGTTTATGCCGTGCCCCCTGTAGCGGTACGGGGTCGAGGTGGACAGGTTGACCATTCTGTAGTGGAAATTGTCAATGTCCGCGCGCTTTATGGAGAAAAGATCGGGGATCACGTACAGTGTGTCCCTGTTCCGGGGCCTGGAGTTGAATATGGATGCGATGTTGTTCGTGTATCCCCGGCTGGTGGTGTCGTAGATGACCAGATACAGGTCGAAATCCTTGGTTCTGAGTCTGTCTATGTGTACGCCGCCCTTCTTGGCCAGAAGGCCCTTAAGGGAGAAGGTGGCGGAGATGTGCTTGGCGGCCATCACGGTGTCTATGTCGCCTACGGGGTGCCTGTCGATAAGGGCGAAGTCTTTTATTATCAGGGTGTTGAACGGAGCGAACTTGATGGCGGAGAAGTGCAGGTCGGCGTCCAGGTATTTTTCTGCGGCCCGGGTGGCTTTCTGGGCCAGACGGGTCTGCACCCCGGGCGTCTGGAGCAGCAACAGCCCTATTCCGAGGCAGAGAACCGCCACTTCCAGAATACGGGTTATTATTTTTCTGATCCTGAACTTGCGCATAAACCTTCAAATTTAGTAAATTCTGAAGAACATTTTGGAATTTTTGCCGGTCTTTTTGTCCCAAAATCAACTTTACTAAAAAATTGTTATCTTTGCGGGCTTATATTATGGCAGATATAATTCTGGGAATAGAATCGTCGTGTGACGATACATCGGCTGCGGTCATCTCCGACAGGGTTCTCCTGTCGAATGTCATCGCAAGTCAGGACGTGCACCGCGCCTATGGCGGGGTTGTGCCTGAATTGGCATCCAGGGCTCACGAACTCAACATCGTTCCTGTGGTCAGCGAGGCTCTTTCGAGGGCGGGCGTGAAGGCGTCGGACCTCACCGCCATCGCGTTCACCAGGGGGCCGGGTCTTCTGGGATCGCTCCTTGTAGGCACTTCGTTTGCCAAGGCTCTTGCGCTGTCCCTGGACATTCCGCTCGTGATGGTGAACCACCTTCAGGGGCACATACTGGCAGGATTCGTGCGTCAGAAGGATGTGCCGGTGCGCGAACCTTCGTTCCCGTTCCTGTCTCTGCTGGTGTCCGGCGGCAATTCCCAGATCGTGAAGGTCAATTCCCCTCTGGATTTCGAAATCCTGGGCGCGACCATAGACGACGCGGTGGGGGAGGCGTTCGACAAGTGCTCTAAGATGATGGGGCTCGGCTATCCGGGAGGACCCGTCATCGACCGGCTTGCCAAGCAGGGCGATCCGAACCGGTTCACGTTTGCCAAGCCTCACATACCTGGACTCGACTACAGTTTCAGCGGCGTCAAGACCTCCCTGCTGTATTTCGTCAGAGACCAGATCGCCCTCGATCCGGACTTTATGGAGAAAAACAAGGAAGACATCTGCGCCTCGTTCCAGAAGACCCTGATAGACATTCTGATGGACAAGCTCGTCAAGGCCGCCAAACAGACCGGCATCCGCGACATCGCCATAGGCGGCGGAGTGTCCGCGAACAGCGGGCTGCGCGCGAGAATGCTTGAGGAGGGCAAGAAGCGCGGATGGAACGTGTTCCTTCCTGAATTCAAATTCACTACAGACAATGCGGCGATGATAGCCATAGCGGGCTATTTCCATTATCTCAACGGAGAAAGATGTCCTCTGGACATAGCTCCTGTCTCGAGAATCGCCGATTTTTAATATATGCGCATCCACGAATTCACTACACCTGTCGATTTAGCCTTGAGTCTGAAGGAAGTCACCAGCCGGCTTCGTTCGGAATTTCGGGATGACACGCTGCAGGCGGAGGTGAAAAGAAGCCTGGATGCACGCGGGGACCTGAAGTACCGCTACCGCTGCGAGATTTACACCTCGGAAGATGTCGGAGGTCCCTATAAACTTCCTGAATATAAAGACGTTCACGGAGCTGAACCTGTTATCGTGATAGGCGCCGGCCCTGCCGGAATGTTCGCTTCGCTGCGGCTTCTTATGACTGGTCTCAGGCCAATCATCCTGGAGCGCGGCAAGGACGTGCATTCCCGCAAGCGCGATCTGGCCGCCCTGTCCGTGGACGGGAAGCTCAATCCCGATTCGAACTACTGCTACGGTGAGGGCGGTGCCGGGACATTCTCCGACGGCAAGCTTTTCACCCGTTCTTCCAAGAGGGGCGACAACCGCGAGGTGCTCCACCAGTTCGTGAAGTTCGGCGCGTCGGAGGACATCCTGATGGAGTCGCACCCGCATCTGGGATCCGACAGACTGCCCTTTATCGTAGAAAACATACGCAATTGCATAACTGACCGCGGCGGCGAATATCATTTCGCCTCGCGCGTGATCGGCATTACCGACGAGGCCGGACTGAAGAAAGTCACCTGCGCCGACGGTGCGGTCTATACTGCGAAAGCCGTGATCCTCGCGACCGGCCATTCCGGAAGGGACGTCTATGAGATGCTTTCTGATGCCGGAGGAGAGCTTCAGGCCAAGGGCTTCGCGCTCGGGGTCAGGGTGGAGCATCCGCAGGAGCTGATCAACCGTTCGCAGTACCGCGGCCGGTGGCGCAGCGGGTATCCGGCAGCGGAATACTCGTTCGTGCAGCAGGTGGACGGCAGGGGAGTCTTCTCCTTCTGCATGTGCCCGGGCGGCCTGCTCGTGCCGTCTTCCACGGAACCCGGGACGGTGGTTCTGAACGGAATGTCGAATTCTTCGCGATCTTCGCGCTGGGCCAATTCCGGCGTGGTGGTTCAGATAGAGCCCGAAGACATTCCGGGAGACAGCGCGCTGCGTCTGATGGATTTCCAGCAGAGCGTGGAGCGGAGTATGTTCTCCTGCGCGCAGAGCATAGCCGGCGGCGGATCCCATCCGTTCACTGCCCCGGCGCAGAGGATGACGGATTTTTGCAGGGGCAGGCTTTCGTCTTCGCTTCCGGAGAGTTCGTATCATCCGGGCACGGTGAGCGCACCGCTGCATCTGGCGCTCCCGGAGGGCGTGTCGAAGCGGCTCCGCCAGGCGTTCCCGAAGGTGAAGATTGGCGGATATTATACTTCAGAGGCGCTTCTTCTGGGCGTAGAGTCCAGGACATCGTCGCCCGTGCGCATACCGCGCGACCCGCAGACGCTGGAATATGTGTCCATGAGCGGAGTGTACCCCTGCGGGGAAGGCGCGGGATATGCGGGAGGAATCGTTTCGTCCGCGGTGGACGGGATAAGGGCGGCCTGCAGCGTGGCGGAAAAATTGAATTATCATTTATAACAACATTTTTTAAATTTCATTTATCATGAAGAAAACAATTTTAGCAGCATCGCTTCTTTTCGTTTCTGCATTTGCATTCGCACAGAAACAGGGCGATCTTTTCGTAGAAGGTTCAATTGACTTCGAAGGCGGCTCACAGAAGAGCACACTCAACTATGGCAGCAGCTCAAACTCTGAGAAGAGCGCACTTGACACCAAGTTCGACCTTATGGTAGGTGCCGGCTATTTCGTGCTCGACAACGTCAAGGTCGGCGTCGATCTCGGCTACGCTTATCAGAAGACTGACGACACCAAGGCTCCTGCATTCGCCATCAACCCTAACGTGGCTTACTATCTGGAGCTTGCCCACAATTTCTACTACACTCCGGAGTTCGGTCTTTACGGCAATTTCGGCAGCGCTACCTCTACCACTACTGTAGGTTCATTCTCAGCTGACACCAAGAACAAGTACTCCGTATTCGGAGCTTATCTTCACATCCTCAGCTGCGAGTACAGGATCAACTCTTCACTCGCTCTCGGCGT
>CAVBDE010000002.1:0-59460 GCA_963594055.1 Anaerovoracaceae bacterium
CGGCCTCCGAATTTCTGAGCGTCAAAGAATAGCCCTGGACCAGTATCTCCAGAGGGTCCCCCAGAGGGGCGCGACCCTGAAGCGTGATTACTGAACCGGGAATGATGCCCATCCCCAGAAAATGCTGCCTGATACTGCCCTGCCCTCCTACAGAAAGCACTTCTGCATGCTGGCCAATCTTTAACTCATTAACTTTCATTGCGGCGCAAAGATACATCTTTTACCCCGCCGGGGTAATACCTAAATATAGGGATGAAACCACGCCAGCCTAGAACGTGAACTTGGTCATAAGCTGGAGGCGATGGTTCAGGATCCAGTGGAGATTGGTCTGCGCGAGGCCGTTGCGGCCCACGCACTGGGTGTAAGCCGTGCCGGCAGCCGAAGTGTATGACTGATATTCACCGTATTCGGCAGCGCTCAGAGTATATTCCAGAGCCACGGTGAACGGCCCTATGCTGTAACTTGCCATAGGCGCGATGCGGAAAGTGGAATTGAGGTTCGAATAGGTGTTCTTCGCCAGATAGTTCTGTTTCGAATCCACCAGTCCGCACCCTTCCTCTATCTCCAGAAGGTTGGTCAGCGTGCCCAGATTGCGGGCATATCCCAGAAGGAGCGACCCCTTGAGAGCCTTGCCGTAAGTCAATGACATCCAGGAAGAAGTGGTAAGCGTAGGCGTGTATTCATAGTGTCCGTCCCCGCCGGCGCCGTCAAACTTGGCGGAGATTCCATAACCGCCCAGCATATTCATATGCTCGCCGGCCTGCGCCAGGACTGATTTCAGTTTCACCGAGAACAGGTCCTTCCTGTACTGCAGGAACAGGAAGCCGCTGAAGGTCTCCAGCCTGTCCGAAACCAGGCTCTCCACTCCGCCGGCAGTCCCCTTGTAGCGCGGCTTGATGGACAGCATATCTCCGCCGACACGGGCCAGGAACCCGCCGTTCACATAATTGAGCCCCAGGTAAACCTCCGGAGTCGCAGCATATTTGATGTAATTGGCCGAAGCCCCCTCGGGACCGGACGAGGTATACTGCATCTGTCCCAGAAGTGAAAGCGTGGCATAGAAATGCTCCCCGTAATGGTAATTGGCAGTCAGCTGCGGCGTTCTGCTGAACGGGCCGAACGGAACGGCTATCTCCAGGGCTATGCAGTCGGGCATATCGGCGGCCATAGGATGCCAGGCCTGGCCCATACGCACATCACAGTCCTTGAAAAGCAGATCCAGATAAGCCTGGCGAAGACGCAGGGTCGCCGTACCGGTGACTCCGCTGAGCCCGCTGTAGAAGTCCGTCTCTATCTTTCCCTTCACGGTCATGAAGTCATTCTTCCACGACGCGTTAAGGCCGATGCGCGAGGTGATCGCGGCCATCTTGAACGACGGAACCGCATTCAGGTCCTCCCCGGCAGAATTGAGGCTGCGGTCCTGCGGCACATAATAATAAAGTTCCGCGGTTCCGGCCTTCCCCAGGCGGGAGTCATAGGTGGAGAAATTCCTCACGAAGCCGTACACCGACACGGTGGGCTTATTCTGGCAGAAAGCACTGACGCCCAACAGCATCAGTGCTCCCGCAGAAAATATTTTTCTGAAATTCATCTTTAGAATCCTACAAATATAAGTACGCTGTATCCGAGCGCGAGGCCCACGATACCGATAATGATGCCAACCTTGGCCATATCCTTGGTCTCGATAAGTCCTGTCGAGCTGGCGATGGCGTTAGGAGGTGTACTGATAGGCAGAATCATAGCCACTGAAGTAGAGATGGCCAGGCCGATCAGCAGAGTCTGAACGCCGCCGAGAGCCTCCAGTTCGGTGCCCATAGGGGTTCCGAGCGCACCCACGGCGATGGCTGTAAGAATAGGCAGCAGCAGGTTCGCAGCCGACGTATGTGACAGGAAGTTGGAGATGACGTAACCCACCAGGCCGGATACGATAAGCACGGCGAGAGCAGGCATTGCGCCGAACGGAATGGCGTTGACCAGAGTGGAAGCCAGACCTGTCTTCATAAGGGCGGTACCAAGTGCAAGTCCGCCGGCCACCATCCAGAGCACATCCCAGTTGATCTCCTCGAAATCTTTCTTCTCAAAGACTCCCGTAGCCACGAACACGGCGAACGGAATGAGGGCCACCTCATAAGAGTTGAGGTTGGTGAGTTTCTCAGGAATAAGCCACAGCGCGATGGTAATGATGAATGTGGCGGCCACGATCCAGAATTTCGCATCCTTCTTCTTGCCGGCCTCTATCTTAAGCTCGATCTTCTTCGCCTTGAACGGGAAGAACAGCAGCAGAAGCACCCACGCGAACAGAATCATCACGATCACGTAAGGCACCATCCTCACGCACCAGTCGCCGAATGCCACGTCGATGCCGAGCTGCTCCTTCAGATAACCGAGCGCGATGACGTTAGGAGGCGTACCGATAGGGGTGCCTATGCCTCCGATATTGGCGCCGATCGGGATGGCCAATGCCAATCCAATCTTGCCCTTTCCGTCCTCCGGAAGGCTCTTGAGCACCGGTGCGAGGAACGCAAGCATCATCGCCGCGGTAGCAGTGTTGCTCATAAACATAGAGAAGAACGCCACGACCATCAGAATACCCAGAAGAACGGTCTTCGGGTTCGTTCCGAACGGAGCGAGCAGCACACGGGCCAATACGACATCAAGTCCTACCTTCGTGGCGGCGATGGCCAGCACGAAACCGCCCATAAACAGCATGATGGTCGGGCTGGCAAACGATGCCATCAGGTCCTTGTAACCCACCACGGCGCCCTCGGCATAACCGCCTTCAGGAAGCTTGTGCAGCAGGAAACTGAACGATCCGGATGAAATGGTGAAAATAAGAAGCACCATCGTGATGATGGACGTGGCCCACGCAGGGACAATCTCCAGAATCCACATCAGTGCGGCGAAAGCAAAGATCGCGATGGTTCTTTGCTGGGTAAGTGTCAGTGCATCGATCCCGAAGAAAGATGTAGGCACAAAGAACAGAAACAGAGTTATAAAAAGCACGACAGGAAGACCTATCAGCTTTTTGTAACTGATCTTTTTAGACTCCATTGTATATTGTTTTTAGCTTAAAAAATTTGCGCCACTTAAAAAGCGGCGCAAATTTAGTATTTTTAAATGTAATATCCTACTGCGCTACACTATCCCCTGCTCGAGCATCGCGGTGGCGACCTTCATGAAGCCGGCCACATTGGCGCCCTTCACATAGTTCACCGTGCCGTCCTCGCGCTGTCCGTATTTCACGCAGGCGCTATGGATGGAGTCCATAATGAAATGAAGCTTGGCATCCACTTCCTCGGCGCTCCAGCTGATGTGGGTGGCGTTCTGGGTCATCTCGAGTCCGGATGTGGCCACGCCGCCGGCGTTGACGGCCTTGCCCGGAGCGAAGAGCATATTGGCATTCAGGAACTTGACTGCCTCCTCCTGGCATCCCATATTGCTGACCTCGCAGCAGCACCAGCAGCCGTTCGCCTTGAGTTCCCTGGCGTCCTCGAGAGAAAGCTCGTTCTGGAAAGCGCAAGGAAGCGCGATGTCGCACTTTACGCTCCATGCCTTCTTCCCGGCCGTAAAATGTGCCTGTGAAGGGAACTTCACAGCCATATCCTCCACGCGGTTACGGTTGGACGCGCGCATCACGAGCATATAGTCTATCATCTCGGCCGTGATGCCTCCCGGAATCTCGCACACTCCGTCAGGGCCGGAAACGGCCACTACCTGTGCGCCAAGCTGGGTAGCCTTCTTGCAGGCGCCCCAGGCCACATTGCCGAAGCCGGAAATTGCTATCTTCTTGCCTTTCACGTCCTTGCCTTCGCGGGCAAGCATATTCTGAAGGAAATACAGTGCGCCGTAGCCGGTAGCCTCAGGCCTCAGGATGGAACCGCCCCAGTTGGCACCCTTGCCGGTGAGAACGCCGGTGTTGTACTGTCTGGCGAGCTTGGTGTACATTCCGTTGAGGTAGCCTATCTCCCTGCCGCCGACTCCGACATCACCTGCCGGAATGTCCTGGTCAGGGCCGATGCAGTGCCACAGTTCGAGCATGAATGCCTGGCAGAATCGCATGATCTCGGCGTCGCTCTTGCCCACGGGGTCAAAGTCCGAGCCGCCCTTGGCACCGCCCATGGGAAGAGTGGTGAGCGCGTTCTTGAATGTCTGTTCGAAGCCCAGGAATTTGAGCATCGAAGGGGTCACGGCCTTGTGGAAGCGGAGTCCGCCCTTGTAAGGGCCGATGGCGCTGTTGAACTGAACGCGGTAACCGGTATTGGTCTGCACCTGGCCGGCGTCATCCACCCAGGTCACGCGGAACGAGAAGATACGGTCCGGTTCGACCATTCTCTCTATGATTTTGGCCTTTTCGAACTCAGGATGCTGATTGTACACATCCTCCACGGTCTCCAGAACCTCTCTTACGGCCTGCAGATACTCATTTTCTCCAGGATACCTGGCCTGGAGCCTGGACATTATTTCACTGGTTTTCATGATGATAGTGTTATTTAAGCCCAAAAGAGACCCGCAAGCTGCCAAAACATCTCACGAATCTCTTTGGTATTATGTAGTATTTCTATTACTGCTCTGATGCGGAAGCTTTGGCAGCGAGCTCCTGCTGAAGTGTCTCAAGGGTACGTCCTTCAGGGATATTGAGGGCCTTGCGGGCTGCAGGGGTGAGGTCAACGCTCTGGGTGTCGTCGATATAGAGCGGAGTGTTCACATCAAAGACATACACGTAGCCGCCTTCCTTGGCAAGAGCCTTCACGGTGTCATTGGCCTTCTTCTGGATAGGGGCCATCAGCTGCTGCTGTTGCTGCTGAAGCTCGGTCTGGATGCTCTGTTCGAACTCCTGGATGCGGGTCACGATGCCCTGGATCTCCTTCTCCTTGGTCTCGCGGATGGCAGGGGTCCAGGTGCTCTGCTTCTGCTGATAGGTAGCGTACTTGGTGTTGTACTCCTCTACCATAGCGGCATAAGTCTCCTGAACTTCCTTGTTGGATGCCTCCATGGCGGCACGGGCCTCATCAGCCTCAGGCATAAGCTGAATGAGTTCGGTGTAATTCACGTGAGCGAATTTAGGCTGGGCAAACGCTGCGACTGAAAGCAGTGAAGCTGCGGCGATCAAAATAATTTTTTTCATAATATCTCAGTATTTATAATTTTCTTTTAGAACTGCTGTCCGATCACGAAGTGGAACTGGCTTCCGCCCAGGCTCTGGCTTTGTCCGTCGAATCCGTAACCCCAGTCGACACCTATCAGACCGACCATAGGCAGGAACACTCTCACGCCCACACCGGCCGAACGGTAGATCTGGAACGGATTGAAATCCCTGATGTCCGACCAGCAGTTACCGCCCTCCAGGAAGGCAAGCAGATAGATGGTGGACGAAGGCTGCATGATCACAGGATAACGCATCTCTATGGTGAACTTGTCATAGACGTTGCCGGCGTAGGCCGCGCTGTCAGACTTGTAGGTCGTGGTGGTATAAGGGGTCAGCGAATAGTTCTCGTAACCGCGGAGCGCTATCACTTCGGAACCGTAGGTATTGTATCCGGACATACCGTCACCGCCGAGAAGGAAGCCTTCGAACGGAGAATATCCCCAGTTTCTGTTATAGAATCCCAGATAGCCGAACTGAGCCCTGGCCATAAGGACGAGGTCGCCGTAGAGCTTGATGTACTGGGTGCCGGAGAGCTTCCACTTGTGGTACTCTATCCAGTGGTATCTCTGCTGCGCGGTCCAGTTGTCGTAGTTCACGTCCTTCCACGAAGCCACAGCCACCTTGTTCCCATCTTCGTCGTAGTCATATTTTCTGAAAAGCGAGAACGGCGGGGTGAGCGAGAGGGAAAACGAGAATTCGGATCCCTGACGCGGATAGATCTGCTGGTCGGTGGAGTTGCGCACCAGATTGAACGAATAGCTTATGTTGTTGGACAATCCGTTGTCGAAGATGAAATAGCCGGAGTACCAGTTGGTAAGCCTGTATGTCTGCCAATTCAGACCGTTGTATGCCACGAAATAGCTGTCAGGCCACTTCAGGCGGCTACCCAGCGAGGCGGACACGCCGAACACCTCCATCTGACGGTCGTGACTCAGGATGTTGAGCGCGAGGTAGGAGTTCGTCTGACGGGTGTAGTATGCCGACAGATTGAGCGAAGTCGGCTTCTTGCCGAAGAGCCACGGCTCGGTGAAACTTGCCGTAAGGGCCGTATAATAGGTGCCGTTGGTCTGGAATCTGAACGCCAAATTCTGTGCGTCTCCCAAAGGAACCGGCCTCCACGCCTCCTTGTCGAAGAAGCGCTTGGTGGAGAAGTTGTTGAAGCTGACGCCCACGGTGGCCACGAAGGTATTGCCGCCCCAGCCGCCGGAGAGTTCCAATTGGCTTGAAGGCTTCTCGGTAACGTTGTAGATCAGGTCCACGGTGTTGTCCTTCTGGTTAGGGATGATGCTGTAGCCGCTGTTCGGATCCATAATGGCCTCGGAGTCGAACTGGCCCAGAGATGCGATCTCGCGGATGGAGCGCTCGAACTCGGACTGGCTGAACAGATAGCCCGGACGGGTCATTATCTGGCGGCGCACCACCTTCTCGTTCGTGAGGTCATTGCCGTTGATCACTATGTTGTTGAGCGTGGCCTGCTTGCCCTCGGACAGGCGGAGCTCCACGTCCACGGAGTCGTTCTGGATGTTGGTCTCGACCGGAGTCACGTTGAAGAAGAGGTAGCCGTTGTCGCGGTAGAGTTTGGACACGTCGTAGTCGCCCTGCTTGCCGCCGCCGTAAAGACGCTTCTGCATCGACACCACATCATAGACATCGCCCTTCTCTATGCCAAGTATGCCGTTCAGGGCCTCCGACGAATACACGGAGTTGCCGGTCCAGGATATGTCCCTGAAATAGTATTTCCTGCCCTCGTCGAGCGTGATGTCTATATTGATCTTCTTCTTGACCTTGCCGTTCTTCTTCACGATGTCCACCATATAGACGCTGTCCTTCACGATGCGCGCGTCACGGTAGCCGGCCTCGTTGAGCGTGCTGACGAGGCTTTTCTTGTCGTTCGGATATTCCTTTTCGTTGAATTTCTTGCTGTTGAAGAAGTTGTAGAACTTGTTCGACTTGGTCTTCTTCATTGACTTGGCGAGCTTGTACTCGGAGATGTCGGGCGCGCCGATGAAGTTTATGTCCTTGATCTTCACCTTCGGGCCCTTGTCGATGTTGAAGGTGACCATAATGGCGTTACGCACCATCGTATCCTTCTGGACATCGGTGTTCACTTCGCAGAGGAGAAACCCCTTCTCGGCATAGAATCTCTTGATGATGCCCTCGGCCGTAGTCCTGGTATATTCGGAGAAATCTCCTCCGCGGCGGAATCCTATGCGCTCGTTGAGCTCCTTCTTGTCACCGGACTTGATGCCGGTGAAGTTCCACCTGGACATTCTCGGACGCTCCTTTATGGAAATCAGGAGGTTGACTGAGTCTTTGGTCTCGTTCAGGCTCTCGGCGTAGATGGCCACGTCCTCGAAATATCCCTTGGCCAGAAGGCGCTTGATGGCCGAAGCCACCTCGTCGCCCGGGAGCGTGACCTTGCGTCCGACGAAAAGTCCGGACTGGGCCGCGATCTGGGACTGGTTGAAATATGTATTTCCTTCAACCCTTACGCTTCCGACGTAGTATTGTTTGGGACGATTGTAATCTATCTCCACCTGCGCATACGCAGAAGCACAGGCACTTATGAGCACAAAAACAGCTATGAACCGTAAAAACTTCATTCTCCGAGTCTTAAATCCCACAAATATAACTCTTTTATTTAACTTTTCCGAAACGACGATCGCGTCCGGAATACTCCTGGAGCGCAGACAGCAGGTTTTCTTCTCTAAAATCGGGCCAAAGTGTGTCCGTGAACACAAATTCCGAATAAGCTGTCTGCCAGAGCATATAATTGCTGATTCTTTTCTCTCCCGAAGTCCTTATCACCAGGTCCGGATCCGGAATGTCCGCCGTGACCAGGGACCGGGCCACATCCCCATAATCCAGCTGTTCCGCCGGCCTGCCCTCGCGGACCAGCTTCTGCACGGCCTGCAGGATGTCCCACCTGCCGCTGTAGCTGAGCATCACGCAGAGGTCCAGCCTGTCGTTCTTCTCCGTGGATTTCTCCAGCTGCGACACCGCGGCCTGGAGCACGGGGGACAGACGCCGCCTGTTACCCAGAGCACGAAACCGCACGCCGTTGTTCATAAGGGTCGAATATTCGTTCTTTATGGCCTTGCCAAGAAGGGTCATAAGGGATGAGATCTCATCCTCCGGCCTGTTCCAGTTCTCTTCGGAAAAAGTGTACAGCGAAAGGTATCTCACGCCCAGCTTCACGCAGGCCTCGGTGATGTCGCGGACTCTCTCCACCCCCTCCACGTGACCCGCACTGCGCTGAAGGCCGCGGCTTTGCGCCCACCTTCCGTTGCCGTCCATTATGATGGATATGTGTTTCGGAATAATCAGTTCAGACATTTTTCAGGCATTTCTTACATCCTCGCCCCAGAGAAGCTTTTCCCTCAGGGCCTTGATGAAATGAGACTCTCCCAGCACCGCGCGCTTCAGCTTGAACGGAGCCGCCGTGACATCCACCTGCGTTCCGCTCTTTATGATGTAGTCTCTGTTATCCAGAGACAGCGCCAGCACCGCGCCCTTCCTGTCCGTGCCGCAGATCCGGAAATCCGTGCCCTGCGGGAGCACCAGCGGACGGAGATTGAGGTTGTGCGGGGCTATAGGGGCCAATATGAACGCATCCACGTCGGGTCTGCAGATGGGCCCGCCCACGCTGAGCGAATAGGCCGTGCTTCCCGAACTTGTGGACACAAGTATCCCGTCCGCCCAGTATGTCGGCAGCGGTTCGCTGTCCAGCGTGACGTCGAGGGCCAATGTGCCGGTCCCCTGGCGCCTCACCACCACTTCGTTGAGAGCGTAAGGGAAGAACCCGTCAGGGCATTGGCCTTCAGGGAAAAGGACTTTGAGCATACTGCGCTCCTCGATATGGTACGAACGGTCGAGTATGGGCCCGGCCACGGCAGACACCTCGTTCTCCGAAAGGAACCCCAGGCGGCCGAGGTTGATGCCCAGAATAGGTACTCCGGCCCTGCAGGCGATGCTCGCGGCCGAAAGAAAGGTCCCGTCTCCTCCGAAGCTCAGCAGAAGGTCAGTGCCCTCCTGCAGGCCCGGACGCACATCGTAAAGCTCCTCCCCGCCGGAGCGCAGAGCATCGAGCAATGCAAGCACCGAAGGGTCGCCGACAAGCGTGTTTTTCTTTATTAAATAAGCAATTTTCATTTACAGCCTCAAATTTAGCATAATATTTTCTATTTTTGCACTTCAATGACAAGGCTTAGCGTCAACATAAACAAGATCGCGACTCTTCGCAACGCCCGAGGTGAAAATACCCCTGATGTACAGAAAGCTGCGCTGGATATAGAAGGATTCGGCGCGGAAGGCATCACGGTACATCCCAGACCTGACGGAAGACATATCAAATACGAAGACGTACGACTGCTCAAAAAGCTTATCCATACCGAGTTCAACATCGAAGGGAATCCGGAGCCGTCCTTCAGGGATCTGGTGCTGGAGGTGATTCCCGACCAGGTGACGCTCGTCCCGGACGGGCACGACGCCATCACTTCGAACAGCGGATGGAATACCGTGGAGAACAGGGAGTTTCTCACGCAGATGTGCGAACTTTTCCACTCGAAGGGCATCAGGGTGTCCATCTTCATTGACCCCGTGCCGGAGATGGCGGAAGGCGCCGCCAGGTGCGGAGCGGACAGGATAGAGCTGTACACTGCGGCCTATGCCCGCGAATACCCCGCAGACCCGCAGAAAGCATTGGCCCCGTATCTGGCCACGGCGGTGCGCGCACGCAAGCGCGGACTTGGCGTCAATGCCGGTCACGACCTGAATCTGGACAATCTGGAATACCTTTTGAAAAACATCCCGTGGATCGATGAGGTATCCATAGGGCACGCGCTGATCTGTGACGCACTTTATATGGGTCTGGAAAGGACCGTGAAGGAGTATCTGGTCAGAACACACGCAAACAAACAGTAAAATACATATGAAAAAGACATCCAACATCCTGAGCATCTGTGCTCTTGTAGTGGCAGCAGCCGCTCTGGTACTTACATTCGTAACCGGTTCTCCGAAATGCGGACACGCAGAGTCTTCGGCCGAGGGCGCACCTGCAGCCAACGCCGAAGGCATCGCATACTTCAACCTGGACGAGCTCGTAGCCGGCTATCAGATGGCCATCGACCTGCAGCAGAATTTCGAGAAGAAGGCCACCGGCATCAACGATGACGTGACACGCCGCCGCACCAAGCTTGAAAATGAAGACAAGGACCTCGCCGACAAGCTCAACAAGGGCCTCATCACCAGAAGCGTAGCCGAAGTCAAATACAACGATCTCCAGAAGAAAGTGGCTGACTTCCAGCAGTATGGCCAGCAGAAGCAGAACGAGCTCGCAGAAGAGCAGCAGGTGATCCTCAACAACATCGCCAACGCGGTAGCGGAATATGTAAAGAACTACAACGCCGAGCACAACTACATCGCCATCTTCTCTACGCAGGGCAACCTTCTGGCCTCACCTGTAGTTACGGCTGCCGAAAGCATCAACATCACCGCCGAGCTCATCGAAGGCCTCAACGCCGAGTACGCAAGCGGCAAATCCAAGAAATAGCCTGCCGGTTTGAAGAAATTACTGTGCATACTCTTACTCTCCCTTTCCTGGGTCCTGGGGGCTCAGGAGAAGGAGTCCTACCCGAAAGTGGACGTCAAGGTCTCGGCCGACAAGGTCAAGATTGACGGCAGATCCTACTACACCCACGTGGTCACGGAGAAGCAGACGCTCTACTCCATCAGCCGCGCGTACGGAGTGGCCGTTATCGACATCATCGAGGCCAATCCGAAACTTCACCTGGTATCCAGCCCGCTTCGCGCCGGCGACGTGCTTCTCATACCCGTTGACAGGGTCAAGCTCCCCGCAACGCCCGTCACTGACGCGGTGATCGCCGCAGTGACCGAACCCGATACGGTGGCAGTTGAAGCCATGCCAATTCCGGATGCGGCTCCGGAAACTGCCGTGAAGGACGAACCGATTGTGACCGTCGAGCCGGCATTGGCCGAGGGCACCGAAATCACCGATACAGTGGACAAGTCCAGAACGTTGTTTACAGGGCCGGGACCGGTGATCCCGAAGAAGGACAGCGCCAAGGTGGAATTTGCAGGCAAGCGGGCGTCCGTATCGCTGCTTCTGCCGTTCGCGGTGGACACCACGGCGGCGAACAGGAACTACCTCAACTTCTATTTCGGAGCGCTGCTCGCCGTGAAGGAATTGGCAGACAAGGGAATGGATCTGGAGGTCAATGCGATAGATGTCAGCAAGTCCGATGCGCTGTATCAGAACAAACTGGCCGTCGAGGAGAGCGACATCATCATCGGGCCGGTTAGCAGCTACGACATTTCGCGCACGCTGAGGATCCTTCCGGACAACAGATATCTGATATCCCCTCTGGACACACGCACCGAGAGCTGGACACAGAACGGGCGCGTCATATTGGCCGCCACACCTGCCAGAGAGCAGATCGACGACGTGATAAGCTGGCTCGAGGAAGATATGCGAGGCGGCGTGGATTCGCTTATCGTGGTGACGGAGACCGGATACAGGCAGACTTCGACCCAGACGATGATGGAAGAGGCGCTGAAAGTCATCCCTGCAGACAGGCGCATCGACGTGGACTACTCCCTGTCCGGAGGTCTGGAGATGAACGAATGGTTCGACGTGCACACGCACCTAAAGGATTCGCTCACCCGCGTGGTGGCGGCTTCCGAGCACGACATATTCGTAAAGGACGTGATCCGCAACGTCTATCTGCAGAAAAATATGCAGAAGAACGTGGTGATGTACGGTCCGGCGAAGACGAAATCTTCCGAGCTGGAGGAGATGTGCGACGCATTCCTTCACACCAGCGTCACATATTACGTGGACTACACCTCCGGAGCCGTGGTGAATTTCATTATGGATTACCGCGCGCTGTACGGCGGGGAGCCTGACAGCTACGCCTTCCACGGATATGACACGATGAAATATTTCCTGAGCATCTTCGCGGCATACGGCGAAGACTGGTTCAGCCATATAGACGAGTTCACGATGAGCGGACTGCAGATGTATTTCCGCTTCTGCCGGCCGTCCGGATATGAAGGGGCGGTGAACGCGGGACTGCGGCGGCTGGTCTATTCTCCGGGATATAAAGTGGAAATGACTGACAGATAATGAAAAAGCGACCTGAAATCAGGTCGCTTTTTCGTGGGGTGCGATGTGGGGCTCGAACCCACGACACCTAGAACCACAATCTAGTGCTCTACCAACTGAACTAATCGCACCATAAAAGGACTGCAAATATACAACATTATTTTTAATCTGCAAGGCCCTGAATTGTCAACTGGGTTTAAGCGAACAGGCAGATTACCATAAAGGCGTAACGATTTTATGGTAATGGCGGGAAAGTTTGATTATTGTGAAATAATTGATAGATTTGCATTCGTCGTGCGGCCGGATGAGCCGCCCTCAAACTTGACTATGAGAATAAAAGATCTTACTTCGTGCGAAAGGCCTCGGGAGAGGATACTTTCGGTAGGGCCGGGAGCCCTTTCCAACGGCGAACTGCTCGCCATTCTGTTACGCAACGGCACCAAGGGACACAATGTCCTGGATATTTCACGCGGTCTTCTAAACGGCTGCAACGGGAGTCTGGTCGCGCTTTCAAGGCTCACCGAGAGGGAGTTGTGCACATTTCAGGGCATTCACAAGGACAAGGCAGCCACGATCCTGGCGGCCTTCGAGCTCGGCAGGCGGTTCTTCTCCGAGAGACAGGAATCGAAAGACAGACCGATTCTGTGCGCGAGAGACGCCTACGAGAATCTGATTCCATATCTGAAAGGAGCGGATCACGAGGAAGCCTGGATCATTCTGCTGAACAAGGCGCACAAAGTCATATACATACAGACCATAGGGATAGGAACGGAGGAATCGGTGGCCATCAACGCCAGGCAGATAGCGAAACTGGCGCTGGAAAAAGGGGCCGCCGCGATGATACTTGCGCACAATCATCCGAGCGGGAATCCGGATCCTTCGCGCGCGGACATCACCATCACGGACACCCTGCACAAGACCTGCTCAGCCTGCGACATAGACCTGCTGGACCACATAATCATCTGTGACCATGCCTTTTTCAGCTTCGCTGATGAAACGACTGTTAACATTTGACACGAACGGGGCTGTGCCTTCGGGACGGCTTGCCGCCCGTGGCATGTGAACGGGAGGGGCCCACGAAGTGGGAGGGATAGCGCGAAGCGCGTATCGTCCCGAAGGCACAGCCCCGTTCGTTGATAAATCAAAAAAAAGCGGTCTGAGATTCAGATCGCTTTTTCGTGCGGATGATGAGACTCGAACTCATACAGGCCAACGCCCACTACCCCCTCAAAGTAGCGTGTCTACCATTTCACCACATCCGCAGTTCTACTTTGGGACTGCAAAAGTAATACTTTTTATTAAATCCGCAAAATTTTTAACTCGTTTTTTCGATACTCCCCTATCCTTTTCCGGATTACGTAATGATGGGAAAAAGTCCGATAAAATATCAGGTTATTATTCAGGAATCGCTAAATTAGCGGGTCGAAACGGACCGACCGTTATCTGCCAATGCTGGAACTGACGCCGCCATCACCCGGACGCGTACTGCTGCACTGCTGCTGCGCCCCCTGCTCTTCTGCCATACTGGAATGTATGCTGCAGAACGGGTTGGACGTGGCCGTCTATTTCTCCAATTCCAACATCACCCCCCGGAAAGAATACGACCACCGCAAGGAGGAGCTCATCCGCTACTGCCGTGCGCTCGGAGTGCCGTACTTCGAAGACGAATACGACCATCAGGACTGGCTTGAGCGCGTGGGATATTCACGCGAGCATTGCCCTGAACGCGGGCCAAGATGCCTTCAGTGCTTCACCTACCGTCTGGAAAGAGCCGCCAGGTTCGCCGCGGAGAACGGATTCACGGTCCTTACCACCACCCTCGCCTCTTCGCGGTGGAAAAGCCTGGAGCAGATAGACGAGGCCGGAAGACGGGCCGTGGCCAATGCCGCCCCTCTGCAGTGGTGGGGAATGAACTGGCGCAAGGGAGGCCTCCAGCCGCGCAGGGTGGAGATCATCCGGGAGCAGGGATTCTACAACCAACTCTTCTGCGGATGCGAATTCTCGAGCAGGCGCGACAGCGTGCTGCTGTTCCCACCGGCCAAGATCAACCTGGGGCTCAACGTCACCGGCAAACGTGAAGACGGATTCCACGACATCGAGACCCTGTTCTACCCCGTATATTCGCTCCACGACATACTGACCATAGAGAAAAGCGATAACTTCGACATCGGGATAGACGGCGCCACGTGGGACCTGCAGAAAGACCTGTGTGCCCGGGCGTTCCGCCTGATGCAGGAAAAATACGGCATAGGCAACGCGCGCATCCGCCTGAAAAAGCAGATCCCGACCGGTGCGGGGCTCGGCGGCGGGTCGGCAGACTGCGCCTACACGATAAAGGGACTGAACACGCTCTTCAGAATTGGCCTGGATGAGGATCAGATGTGCCAATTGGCCCAGACACTCGGTTCGGACTGCGCGTTCTTCATCCGCACCGCCCCGCAATGGGGCGAAGGCAAAGGAGAGATTCTGAGCCCGGCACCAGACCCTCTGCGCGGCTATGAGGTGAGAATCGTAATGCCGGAGGGAGAGCACATCAGCACCGCCGACGCCTACAGGGGGATCACTCCGCACCGCTCAACCCCTTCTGTCCGTGAGATCATCGGGACTACGGACGTGGACGGATGGAAAGGCACGCTTCACAATGACTTCGAGGACAGCGTGTTCCCGGCGCACCCGAAGATCAGGGAGGCCAAGGAGAAATTATACGAGGAAGGAGCGGTCTATGCCTCAATGAGCGGGAGCGGAGCCGCAGTTTACGGAATATTCAAGAAGACGGAAAAATGATAGGAATACTTTTTATGATTCTCTACCTTACGGGGTGGATAGCTTCAGCGACACTGTTCAGGGAAGTTTTTCAGCGGAAGGACATCAAGGCCTTCGGGAAGATTATGCTTTGCCTGTACCTGCTGGTATTCAGCTGGATAGGATATTTTACCTATATTCTGGTAATCAAGGTGATGCTGAACGGACGCGCGGCGAAACGCCTCTAATAGAGGCCTTCGGGAAGAGAGAGGAAGAGCTCCTTCGTGTCCGGATCCGCTGATTCTATGAAATCTTCGTGGAGCGGGATCATAATGTCCCCCACATACAGGCACAGATTCCCCGGGATAGGCTCCATTCCGTTCACTTCGCCTATCGGCGTGCCCTTGTCATAGACCTTCCATCCGATAAAATCATACCCGTCATCAGTCCCGGCCGATTCGTCGGATTCGATGAAAATGTCGCGGCCGACCATCTCCTCGGCGTCCTTCAGACAGGACACGTCGGTGAGACGGATTATGTATCTGTTTACACCGCGCGGGCTGGATTCTTCGATAAAGAAAGGAACCGGAAGCCCATCAAAATAGATGAGTACCGGTTCCGAAAAGTCTGCCGGGTCAAATTCGGGAGCGCTTACGAGAACCGCTCCGTCGACACCGTGAGATTTAAGAATTTTAGCTATACGAAGCATTAAGCCTCTGCCGGAGTTTCCTCTGCAGGAGCCTCGGCCTGAGCCGCTGCCTCAGCCTCCTTGGCTGCAGCTTCCGCTGCAAGCTCGGCTGCACGCTTGGCGATAGCCTCTGCCCTGGCTTCATTAACCTTTACTTCTTCTGCCTTGGCAGCGTTAGCCTTGGCGATGGCGTCATTGCGAAGACCTGTTACCTTGGCTTCTACCTTGGCATCGTGCTGTGACTTCCAGTCGTTGAACTTCTTGTCGGCAGCCTCCTGTGTAAGAGCACCCTTGGCTACACCGCCGTCAAGGTGGTTGCGAAGGAGAACGCCCTCATAAGAGAGGATCCTGCGGCATACGAGGCTTGGCTGAGCACCTACCTTAACCCATGCGAGAGCCTTCTCGAAATCGAGGTTGATGGTAGCAGGGTTAGTGTTAGGGTTGTAAGAGCCGATCTGCTCGATGTAACGACCATCACGTGGAGCACGTGTGTCTGCCACTACAATGTGGAAGAATGCGAAATTCTTCTTACCGTGGCGCTGAAGACGAATTTTAACAGCCATTGTGAATCTGTTTTAAAAATTAATAATTAGTAATATCGCTCTTCTCGAAAGCGGTCGCAAATATAGCTATAATTTCTGAATTGCCAAACAAAAAGAGCCCGGCGGGGCCGGGCTCTTGATGATATTATAATTAACAGAGACTATTTATAGAATACGGCTTTGACAAAATCAATGCCCTTGTTCTTTGAAGCATTTGTCACTGTGACATTATAGACAATTCTATAATATTTACCTGTCCAGTCAGCATCAGCCGCAAAAGTAGCAGTTTCACTTGCCTCATATGTCCCGGCTACAGTAGAGATAGCATTTTCGCCATTGGCTGCATCATCTGCTGTGTTATATACTGTCAGAGTCATGGAATTGACTACTATATCCCCAGTTCCGGCGCCATGTGTCACCTCAATTGAAGTAATCTTGTCGTCGATAGCGGTTTTACTGTAAATCACTCTATCCACCTTGTCAAGAGACTTTCCACCGAGCCTCCAGTATTTACCGCTGAATTTGGTGTTCCCGGTCACATTCCAGGTAATTCCATCAACGGTAATATCACAATTGCCTGCATATGAGCTATTGCTTCCCTCATTTGCGGTTACCGTGTAGGCAACAACAGGTGCGGCAGAACCGGCTGGATTGACGGTGATGGTGGTAGTAGCGGTGGCGGCGGTATAACCTTCCACAGCGTCAACGCTGACAGTTACCTCAGCCGTACCTTCAGCGACACCGGTTACGACACCCTCTGCGGATACAGTAGCGACAGCCTCGTTTGAAGAAGCGTACTTGAGTGTTCCGGTAGAAGTGGTAGTGGCTCCGAGAGCGACAGTCTCACCGGCATTGACAGAGAAAGCTGACTTCAGTGTAATCTCAGTCCCTATGGTCTTGACGGTGAAATCCTCAGCACCCCAGAAGTAAACCTGCTTCGTGGTATTATAAAGTGCAGGATAGACATAGACGTCGCCCACTGTACCAGCGGCATAAGAGAATGTCGCCTTGGTATTTTTCACATATACAGTGATCTCATTTTCACCCTGTGCGAGCTTACCGTTCCTGCTGGAGTTTGAGAATGCACCCGTAACGGCAGCATCAGCGAGTTTGACCTTGCAGTTGAGAAACTTGTTGAAATCGGCAAGCAGCTCAGCTATGGTAGCCTCGGTATAGATTCCAGTACCGTCAACGGCTACAGTAGCCTTTGAACAGTCAACTGATATGATCTCAGGAAGTCCGTTAAACTTTATGGCCCTGCCTGTTATCTCTCCCTTGAGCGTGGTTTTCTCGCTTACGCTCTTAAGAGCCTCAGGAAGTCCGCCATAATAATAAATCGTTACGGCGCCGGTGGCATCCTGAACATAAACGGTCTTCCCGTCTGCACAAACCTTGGTAACTTCCGCCGCATCAGTCAGGTTCATCTTGAAATCCAGAGTGTCTGTTTTGGCCTCAAGCAGAAGGATGTCGTCGTTGAGCTCTGCGAGATTTGCATAAACAGTCTCAACTATACCCTTCTGGTTGACTTTGAATGTAGCGGTGAGTTCTCCGCTGGTAACGGTGAAATTGGACTCACGGGTCTCGGTAGTGGTGTTCTCAGGGAACTCGACCTTGATGGTGCCGTCGCCTGAACCGCTCTCGGTGTATGAGGTGATCCAGTCGCCTTCGTTCTTGGTTACGGTCCAGTCACCTGTACAGGTAACCGAGATGACACACTCCGTATCCGTGGCGATGAGAAGAGCCCCATCAGGACTGACCTTGAGCACATTGGCAGGAGTTCCTTCTTCAGATGTAACGATATATGCGTTAAGCATTTCCTCCTTCTGATCCTCGACCTCGGCACCAGCATAGCTGCCCCTCTGGCCGACGATGGTCACCTTGTAGCCCTCGGCGAGGCCAAGCTCTCCGAATGACTTGTCGTTCTTCGCTACAGGAGCCTTGGTAAGGCCATATACATATACATAGTCCTCTGAGTCCTCAGCCTGAAGATAGAAGTTACCGTATTCAGCCTTGACGATTTCCTTGATCACGCCGCTGAGACGGTAGTAAGGAGAAGTCAGATATGTAGAAGAAGATTCCTTGGCCAGGAACTCTGCAATGGTGACATCGGTGGATTTGACGCTTGACTCGAGGACAGCATCCTTCATCTCCTCCTTCTGATCCTCAACCATGGCATTGTCATAACGGGCACGTTTGCCGACTATGGTTATGATGTCGCCCTGGCGAAGTTCCAGTGAAGACCAGTCGGTAATGCCATATACATACACGCGGCCGGTAGCATCCTGAATGTAGAGGTTACCGTATTTCTCGTTGGCGATGGACTCGATCTTTCCGGTAAGACGATACTGCGTATCGCCCACCTCCGCGGCGAGGAACTCCTCTACGGTAGCGTCGACGATGGCACCCTTCTGCTCAAGAGTCGTGGTAGCGGAATAAGTCTTTCCGCCTGACTTGGTAGTGAATGAGAGAGCGGCTGAACGGTCTCCACCGGCATTTGCGGCAGCATTGAATGTAACCGTCACATTTGTACCATCCTGCTCTATTCCGGTAACGGAAACCCAGGACTTGGCATCCTCAGGGATAACGGTAGACACTCCGTCTCCCTTGCAGGTCAAGTACGCCTTGACTTCACCGCCTTCGAGAGGAAGAGCGGTCTTCACTGAAAGCGAGTCAACCTTGATAAGAGACTTCTCTATGGCAATGACAGTCACGTTCTTGAGCTCAATGGTTCCGCCGTATGTGGTTCTAGGACCTTCAACGGTAACGATATCGCCCACCTCGATTCCAAGGCTGGAGAAATTCTTCTCCGCACCGCTGGCGTCAAGAGTACCGTAGACATATACCTCATCGGTACCGTCATTGATGTACATATTGCCATAGGTGGTGCTGGTGATCTTGGTAACTTCACCCTTGATTCGATATGAAATTCCATCTTCACCGGCATTGACCTCGGCGCAGGTGGAAATTGGAAGATCCTGCTTCTCGGTCTGCTGGATAACATTGATTTCCTGAGTCTTCCCGTTGCAGGTAAGATTTACGGTCGCTTCATTGGTGGAAGTGGCGGCCTCAGCGCTGAAAGTCACCTCGGTCTCTCCGGCTGCGCCGCTTTCAGGAGCGACAGCAAGCCAATCCGGAACATTGCTGATGGTCCATTCGCCCGTCGCAGTGACTGTGATGGTCTTGGAGCCTCCTTCTGCAGGAATCGCCACATAGGAAGACGATACCTGAACCTCTGCGAGATGTCTCTCGAGGCTTTCCTGACAACCGGTCGCAAAAGCGACGGCTGCCAAAAGAGTTGTAAATATATTCTTAAGTTTCATATCCTGGGATATTGTATTAGTTGAACATGTACTTGATGCCGACAGAAGCGTACCAGCACTGACCTATTGCGTGGTAAGGCACGAAGGTCTGGGTATCTGCGCCGTAAGCCGCAGCGGTAGAGAAGGTAGCATAACCTTCTGCGTCAACGCCCTCATACTTAAGGATGCGGCCCTCGCCGAGAGCGGAGTTCATATATTTGCTTACTCCCCAGCTTGAATTGAAGAGATTGAGAATGTTCTTGACATCAAGGCTGAGCTGAAGAGTGTTGACGGTGTGTCCGACATTGACCTTGAAATCGTGCTTGTAGCTGAAGTCAAGTCTGTGAACCCAAGGTGAGTATACGCTGTAAGCCTCCGCATATTCTCCCTGATGCTTGCTGAGGTAGCTGTCCTTGTGGACATAATCCATAAAGCGGTCGCGGTCGTCCTCTGAGACGAAACGGAACTCGTTGTTGGCTACCTGCTCATCTGTAGGGATATAAATGGAATCGTAGTTGTAGCCGTCACCGTTGATGTCATTCACTGTCATATAAGAGTAGTTGTATCCACCCCTCCAGGCCTCATAGATGAAGCTGTAGTGGTTACCGGACTTGTCGCTGTGAGTAAGGGATGCGACTACACGGTCAGGTGTAACGTACTCTGAATTGTGAAGACCCGGATCGTTAGGTCCGTTGACGGTAGCCATATAGTTGAGCACTGAAGAAGCGTTTGAACCAGGCATACCGGTAAGTTCCTTTGATACGGTGTGAGTGTATGCTGCCATCAAGCTGAGACCCTCGACAGGCTGCATGTTGACGGTAACATTGGCAGTGTAACCGTAACCCTTGTTGGTATTCTCAAGCACATATGCGTTAGGCATATTGGCTGTGGTGCCGTCTGCAGCGGTGTAGGTAAGCTTGTAATTCTGATAGATGGCACGGTTGTCGGCACCGTTGAATCTTGCGAATCCGTCAGTGTCCTTGATGCTCCAGTCCCTGAGGCAGACGCCGTTGATGGTCTTGTTGAAAATTCCTTCAGCGGTGACGGTGAATGGGAACGGAGTAGGGAAAGCGTAGTCGATAGCCAGAGATGTCTTCCATACCTGAGGCATCTTGAAGTTAGGATCAACAGCTGAGATTTCAGAAGGAGCCGTACCCTGCTCAGGAGTGATGGACTCCGGATATCCCATAGAGAAGAGCTTTTCCTTCAGTTCGTTGCGTGTAAGAACGCCGCCTGCGAACTGTGACATGTCTGACAGGGTACCGCCGTTCTTTCCTGTAGCGTTAAGCTTGGCAGTATACTGAACCATACCCGAATTGGTAGGCATATTTGTGAAGAACACGAGTGGCAGACGGCCTGAGAAAAGACCGGTACCGCCGCGAACCTTGAGGCTCTTGTTGCCAAGAACATCATACGTGAAACCTACACGAGGAGAAAGTGTAAGACTGCTGTTAGGCCATTTGCCGGTGTCTATGTGCTTGCCGTTGTAGTCAAGTTCATAGATGGCGTTGTTGGTCATAAGGTCGCTGTTGTCGAAGAACAGACCGTCGGCACGGAGACCGTAGGTAAGCTTGAACCTGTCTGAAACGGACCAGTCATCCTGTGCATATATGCCGGCCTTGTGGAAACGTACACGTGCGGCAGGATTCTCTTCTCCGTTGTAACCGTAGGTAAGGCAGACAACTGAAGGAGCGGCCTCATTCAGGAAATCGTCGAGCGAATTGTAGCGATAGTAACCGGTACCGTTACGCATATAGGAGTTGTCGGCCATCTGATACTCGTAGCTGACGCCGCCGACAATCTTGTGACCTCCGACATAGTAGGTAAGGTCATCCTTGATGTTGAGGACATTGTTATGCACGGCGTTGTTCCAGGTGAAGAGCTCGTATCCGAGAGCCATATAGGTGTTGGATCCGTCTGCAGCGGCAGATCCGTCAGGCGTCGTCTGACCGCCGTCCATAATATCGATGAACGGGAAGTCGCTCGAGTTCGTTCCGCGGATATCGTCAAGCTGAGAATATGTAGCCAGGAACTGGTTTGAGAGATTGTCGCTCAGACGGCTGTTGAGGTCGAGTGACCAGGTATTCACCAGATTCTGGATAGAATACATCGAATTGGCGAAAGACATTGAATAGAGGGAAGTACGTCCGTATGAAGAACGCGCGCCGCCGTCCATTGAAGAAGAGTTAGGAGAGCTCCAGGCGTTATTGAGAGTGTAGTTATAACGCAGGGCGAGATGATGCCTGTCCGAAATGTTCCAGTCAATGCGGGCAAGGAGCTTGCGGTTGCTCTCGTCGGCAGGGAAATCTGTCCAGCTGCCGGTATCATAGCCGTATCTTTCCTTTACATAGTTTGAAACGGTCTCAAGGTCTGAGAGAGAGGTACGTGAAAGATAAGCGTCTGAACTGCCGATGCCGTCCTCAGAGCCTCTCCAGTAATTGGCTACGGAAGGAGTCTTCTGGAATTCGTAGTTGACGAAGAAGAAGAGCTTGTTCTTGATGATAGGTCCGCCGAGGGTGAAGCCGTAGGTGGTATTGCGGTCTGTGTCACGGGCACCTGAAACGGTCTCGCCTTCCACGGTATCGCCGCGCATGTTTTCATTGCGATGATATACATAGGCTGTTCCCTTGAAGGTGTTGGTGCCGGACTTGGTGATGGCGTTCACGCCACCTCCGATAAAGTTGGTCTGACGGACATCGTAAGGAGAGATGACAACCTGAAGCTCATCGATGGCATCGAGAGAGATAGGGCTGCCGCCGCCAGGAAGATTGGAAGAAAGTCCGAAGTTGTTGTTGAAGTTCGCGCCGTCAACCGTAAAGTTGCCGGTACGTCCGTCAGCGCCGGCAAACGACATGCCGTTGCCGCCGTACGGAGAAAGACGCGTCACATCTGAGATGCTCCTGCTGACCGTAGGAAGAGCCGCGATCTGCTCGTTGCTGATATTGGTGGCAACACCCGTCTTCTCAACTGCCAGCTTGGATTTGGCAGTAGAAACCACGACGGCCTCTGAAAGCATCTCCTGATCATCGTTGAGATAAGCGTTGAGCTGATAGCTTTCTGCAAGTTGGAGGGTAACCTCAGTGAAAGTGACCGTCTGGTATCCCAGGCTGCTGAATTCCACTGTGTAAGGACCACCGGCACGCATACCGTTGATGAAATAGTGTCCATCAGCGTTGGCGACAGCATGATACGCGGTTCCGGAAGGCGTATGGACGGCGATGACGGCCGCGCCTGGCAGAACTTCTCCCGCAGAATCAGTGACTTTACCGTTCAGGGAGGATGTTGTTACCTGAGCAGAAGCAGAGATAACGAAAAGCATTGCTGCGAATGACAACAATAAACTTTTGACTGTTTTTTTCATACCTTTTTATAAAAATTGAAGTAATAGTTTTTCACCTGTACATATGAAGAGGGATACCAGGATGCCGATTCTCTCTCCGAAAAAGGCCGGCCACTGATACCGTAGGCACTACTAATTCTTTTAACAGTTTGATTCACAAACAAGAACCGAATTAAGTTTTTTACGCCCGCAAAGGTAGGAAGAAAATACAATATTCAATGCGTCTTT
Organism: Anaerovoracaceae bacterium; assembly: GCA_963594055.1. GTDB lineage: Bacteria > Bacteroidota > Bacteroidia > Bacteroidales > UBA932 > Cryptobacteroides. Next base: position 23,109 of record CAVBDE010000002.1, read on the forward strand.
TAATTTAGGTAAATTCGAATCTTTGCCGTATCTTTGCAACCCTTTAACATACGAGGACAGATTTGACTGCTTGCAAAGTTATTCCCTTTTTATATCTTTGTCCTATGAGAACTAATCACCTGCCTGCTCTTCTTGTTCTTTGCCTTCTTTCCTGCACAAAGAATATTGCATGCCAACTGGAGCCTGCTTTTCATCTTAATTCCCACGTTATCCCAATAGAACAAGCGATAAACGATCTTAATCAATTTCTGGAGTCCGAGAAAAACACAAAAACCAAATTATCCGCCGATTATTCTGTCACCGTTCTTCCTTCATCACACATTGGCACAAAATCAACAGAATCTTACTGTGATTCCTTGCTGTACATCATTAATTTTTCGAACAATAACGGATATGCAGTACTCGCCGCAGATGACAGAATTTCTTCTAGCGTAATCGCAGTTACTGAAAAAGGAGCGCTAAGCATAAAGGACTTCAAAAAAATTCAAGATGATGTGATCATCCCTTCTGACACGCTGAAATTATACGACGAAGAATTGGACGATTATCTCATCGGCGATTATACCGGCAACATTCAGGACGATTCACTTATAATCATAAACAACTCCCATGCTATTGCCGATATGATACTGAATTATGCAGAAGGTGAACTCTCAAAAAACAAAGAGCGCGAATTCGTCGACACCTTCAACGACGGATCTGGCAACGTTAAAATGACAGTTGAGCACTCTACAACACAATATTACGAGGAAAAAGTTACTCCTCTTCTCGCAGATTTCAATGACTGGGCACAAGATAAGCCGTTCAATAATTTATGCCCAACCGTATTTAAAGAAAAAACCGCTTGCGGATGTGTAAATTTGGCACTCGCATATATAATGACCTTCTGGAAATTCCCCGACATCTATGAAATCGACGGATACAAAATTGATTGGGAAGGTCTACGTAAACCGTTCTCGCGAATAACCGCGATTTCATCAGCTGCCATCTTATTAAGGCATATGGGAAAAATTAACCTGTCCATATATTTACCCAAAGGTACCTTCACCTTTCCGTCTCTTGCAGCAAAGTATCTTTCCAACAGTTTGTACGAAAACGTAGAATATATTGATTATGACACCCAAAAAGTCGTAAATGCATTAAATAACGGATGTCCTATAATGATATGCTCAATACCGACAGAAGGCATTACCGGTTCCCACGCATGGGTGATTGATGGATATAAAAATCTGCACGAATATACTACAATAAAGCACTATAAGAACGGCATATATCAATACTCCAACTATACATCTCATACCATCAATCTGATCCACTGTAATTTCGGTTGGGGATCATATGGAAATGGATACTTCACATCCGGCGTTTTCGACTTGAAAAAAGTCAGACTGGACGATAGCAAAAAAGAATCCCCTTTTAGTGACAATTATACCAAATACCTGAAAATCATAACTTATGATGCACCAAGACAACAACTGTAAAAAAATAATACTCACACTTTGTTCTTGTTTCATATTGTCGGGTTGCGGCAAAGGGACTTATCATCGGTCATATATCGGAGCGTATTTTTTAACACCCTCTATCGAATTATCTATATATAAAGAAGAGAATGCGATAAAATGTGAGTTCGGATTCAATCCTAAAAAAAAAGTGGTATACTGTAGCCTTTTCGAAAACACAGAAGAATACGACAAAATTTGTGAGATAAACCAAGACATGAACTTTAAAAAATATAAGTATGTATGGAATTATCCACGTTCCATTTATCCTGACATAAGTTCTATTCTTATCACAAGTAATCTTGACCTTGATTCCGCTCACCCTGCCGGAACGCCACTCAATGATCTTTTTTACATTATGTTTTTTTCGTACCATGAATTTATTGACCGGGGATATGACAGCCCCTCTTACGGCGGAGGGAGCAGACATTATTTAAAAGTCAGTGAAGTACAACCAGATTTACTTTCCATTATTGACGCCTCCGGCATTTATTTCGACTTCAATTCAAAAAGCGCAAAAAACATAATAAACACCACCCATAATCTCACATTCTCACTCACCTATGTCGATGGCACGACCATGTCCAACAGCATAGAATACACATTTCAATAAAATAAAGCCCCTCTTTTAGGTTTATTGGATTCTTTGCCGTATCTTTGCAACCCTTTAACATACGAGGACAGATTTGACTGCTTGCAACCTCGTACAAAAAATGCTAAAAAGATGAACTACCTCTTTACATCGGAGTCCGTCTCCGAAGGGCACCCGGACAAGGTTGCCGACCAGATTTCAGATGCCATACTCGACGAATTCCTGCGACAGGATCCGGAGGCCAAAGTGGCCTGCGAGACCTTCTGCACGTCAGGTCTGGTAGTCGTGGGCGGCGAAGTGCTTTCGCACGATGCGTACGTGGACATTCAGGATACCGTCCGCAAGGTCATACGCCGCATAGGCTACACAAAGTCAGAATACGGATTTGACGCCGACTCGTGCGGGGTCATCTCCACCATCCACGAGCAGAGCGCGGACATCAACCGCGGAGTGGTGCGCTCGAACCCCGAGGAGCAGGGCGCCGGCGACCAGGGAATGATGTTCGGATACGCGTGCAGGGACACCGAGGAATATATGCCGCTGGCCCTGTACCTGTCCCACGCCATCCTGCGCATACTTTCCGAGATCCGAAGAGAGCCTGACAGCCCCATGCCGTACCTCCGCCCGGATGCCAAGAGCCAGTTTACGGTCCAGTTCTCTGCCAGGCACAAGCCGCTGCGCGTGCACACCATCGTGCTCTCAACCCAGCACGACGAGTTCGACACTGACGAGAAGATGCACGAGCGCATAGAAAACGACGTGCGCAGCATCGTGATCCCGCGCCTCATCGCGAGCCTGCCGGCACAGACGGCGGCCCTGTTCGACGACCATTACAAGCTTCTGGTGAACCCTACGGGCAAATTCGTGATCGGCGGGCCTGCCGGCGACACGGGCCTTACGGGCAGAAAGATCATCGTGGACACCTACGGCGGACGCGGCGCACACGGCGGCGGAGCCTTTTCGGGCAAGGATCCTTCGAAGGTGGACCGTTCTGCGGCCTACGCGGCGCGCCATATAGCGAAGAACCTGGTGGCCGCAGGGGTAGTGGACGAGTGTCTGGTCCAATTGGCATACGCCATAGGAGTGGCCGAGCCGGTGAGCGTGTTCATCGACAGCTACGGCAGCGCGCACATCGACAGGGGCAGCCAGGAGCAGACCGACGCCTTCATCGCGGACAAGGTCAGGGAGCTGTTCGACCTCAGGCCGGCGGCCATCGTGGAGAGATTCTCGCTCAAGGCGCCGATCTACGAACCGACGGCGGCTTACGGCCATATGGGACGCAAACCTTACGTGAAGGACGGAATTCAGTTCTTCGGATGGGAGAAGCTGGATATGGTGGATGCCATAAAAAATGCATTTGAAATCTAATTCTTTTCGATGTATCTTTGCATTTTGATTTGACATCACACTTACGCCAACTCAAAAAAACATCTAAATATGGAAGTAATCAACCTTGGTGAGAAGAGCTCCATTCTCAACTCCTTTGTCGCTCAGCTCAGAGACAAAAACATCCAGAAAGACAGTCTCAGATTCAGAACAAACCTTGAAAGACTCGGACAGATCTTCGGTTACGAGATCAGCAAGACCCTTCACTGCGAGACCCGCGAGGTCGTGACTCCCCTCGGAGTGGCCAAGCTCGAGGTCCCTTGCGACAAGCTGGTCGTTTCGACCATAATGAGAGCCGGCCTTCCGCTGCACAACGGCGTGCTGAGCTGCTTTGACAATGCCGAGAACGCCTTCGTGGCCGCATACAGGAAATACGACAGCGAGAATACCTTCCATATCCACACAGAATACTGCACCTGCCCCGAGATCACGGGCAAAGTGCTCATCATCGCCGACACGATGCTCGCCACCGGCTCATCCATACAGGTAGCCTACGAAGTGCTCTGTCAGGAAGGCGGCGCACCTGCCAAGCTTCACCTGGTCTGCCCTTTCGCAAGCGCGCAGTCAATTGAAAATCTGAAGAAAGTCCTTCCGGAGAACACCACCCTGTGGGTAGCTGCGATAGATCCTGAACTCACCAGCCACTCGTACATCGTTCCGGGACTCGGAGACGCCGGCGACCTCTGCTACGGTCCGAAACTTTAGAGTTCCTTGCGCAGACGGGCCAGAGGAATGCCAAGCTGGTCACGATATTTGGCTATGGTTCTGCGGGCCACGTTATAACCTTTCTTTGAAAGTTCACACACAAGCTGCTCATCCGTGAGCGGCTTGTGTTTGTCTTCGGCGTCCACTATCTGCTGAAGAACGGTCTTTAGCTCGCGGGTGGAGATCTCCTCGCCGGCCTGGTTGATAAGGCCCTCGGAGAAGAAATACTTGAGAGGATATATCTTGTACGGAGTCTCTATGTACTTGCTGTTCACCACTCTGGAGATGGTGGAGATATCGAACCCCGTAACATTGGCAATATCCTCGAGGATCATAGGCTTGAGCCTGGCCTCGTCACCGCTCTCGAAGAACGGATACTGGAAATCGATTATGGCCTGCATGGTCTTGTTCAGGGTGTTCTGGCGCTGCTTCAGGGCCTCGATGAACCACTTGGCGGAATCCAGCTTTCCCTTCACGAAGCTCGCGGCCTCCTTCTGCTGACGGTCGGTGCCGCCGCTGGCCTGCTCGAGCATGTCGGCATACCTCTTGTTTATGCGCACCTCCGGGATGTTGAAGCGCGGCATCGTGAACGAGATGTGACCGTCGTCGTCCTTCAGGATGAAGTCCGGCACTATCTGCTCGGCCACGTCCTCGTACGAATCGCTGATGGCCCCGCCCGGCGAAGGGTTGAGCCTTAAAATCACCTTCAGCACGCTCTTCAGAGCCTGCTCGTCCATGCCGCGGCTCTGCATTATCTTTGCATAATGCTTGCCCGCAAACGCGTCGAAGTCCTTGTCGAGTATGTCTATGGCGCGTTTGACATTATCGCTTTGAGGCGCTGCCCTGAGCTGAAGAAGCAAGCATTCCCTGAGGTCACGCGCACCCACGCCTGCAGGGTCAAGACTCTGCACGACCTTGAGCATGCGCTCGACATCTTCCCGCTCGCATTCTATGCCGGCGCGGAAGGCCAGGTCGTCCACCAGCGAATCAAGGTCGCGGCGAAGATAGCCGTCCTCATCCAGCGAACCGATTATGAAAGTGGCTATGTCGCGGTCGCGGTCGCTGAGGTTCCTGAATGAAAGCTGGTCGTAGAGATTCTGGAAAAAGCTCTCCTTCACGGAGAAGGTATTGTATTCCGGACGGGCGTCCCTGCCCCAGTTCGAAACGCGGGTTTTGTACTCGGGGATGTAGTCATCCTGGGCCTGAATATCGTCCAGGGACACTTCCTTCGAATCTTCGCCATCGGAAGCGGGAGTGTCGTCAAGCACGGGATTCTCCTCCAGCTCCCTGCGGACCCTCTGTTCGAGATCCTGGATGGGAAGCTCGATCAGCTTGATGGTCTGTATCTGGAGCGGCGAGAGCTTCTGAGTCTGCGTCTGCGCTATGGACAATCCCTGTTTAACCATTATTTTTCTCCTTCAGTTACTGCAGCGGCGGATTCCGGAGCCTCCACGGGCACCAGAACCTTAAGCGTATCCACGGTGTACAGTCCGTCCTGGGTTATGGACGGGAACTTCATCCTCTCCTTCACCACGAAGGCGCTCGGGAAATATCTCGCGACCTCCTTCAGGGCTATCTGAGCCTCCGCCTTCGTGCGGAAATCCCCCACCGTCACCTTGAAATTCGGATAAATGTATGTCCTGTATGTGCTGTATCCCGGGAACAGGCGCTTCGAACGCTCCTGAGCCTTCTCAGAGGCCTCGCGGGCGTCCTGCCTGTTGTCGAAATAAATGCGTATGCGGTAGCCGTCGGTCTCGAGGGCGTTCGACGAACTGGCCTCTATCTGGAGCTCCGCAGCGGTGCGCAATTCCTCGCTCTGATTCACCGTAACTCCCTGAGGCATAATCTCGAAGATATCCTTGTCCTTAAGGGATTCATTATACCTGGCTGCCGGAATGTAAATCAGCGAATCCACATACCTGTAGCCTTCCGGAGCGACCTGCACCGAATCCGTCTGTGCCCGGAGGGAGCAGAGCGATGCCGTCAGCAGCGATATGGTTAAAAAAAGAGTCTTTTTCATTCGAACAAAGGTATGTCAGTTCTGGTCTTCGTGTGCTTCACGCCAATCGGGTCCTTCGCCGTGACGGACACGTCAGCCGTCACTCCGTCCAAATCCTGTGCCTGAATGATCCTCACTATGTTTGAAAGACCGAACCCGCGTTCCAGGGCGGCCGACAGGTCCAGATGATAGGTCTGGCAGCTGTGGCCCTTCAGCGTGAACGGGTCGCAGGTGAATGTGAGGGCAGTCTCGCCCGACACCTTGATGACTCCGCTGATGTCCGTGAACTTCAGAGTCACGGTAGGATTGTCTATCTCCACCGCGAGGGTGGCGCCGAGCGGAGCCCCTATCACGGAGACCTTCTCCAGCTCTACCGAATTGATCTTTATGTCCCTGTAACTGGCGCAGGATGTGAGGCACAAAAACGCCAGAAGAATAGCAATATATTTTTTCATCGCCCCAAAGATACAAACTTTTATCGTATCTTTGAGCCCAAATGAAAAACGTATATATCGAGACATACGGCTGCCAGATGAACGTGGCGGACACCGAAGTCATATTCTCCATACTCGGCAAACACGGCTACACCAGATGCGAAGACATCGGGCAGGCCGATGTGATAATGGCCAATACCTGCTCGGTGCGCGACAACGCCGAACAGCGCATCCTCGGCCGCATAGACCAGTTCGTCCTGCAGAGGAAGAACCGTCCGGTCACAATAGGCATCCTGGGCTGTATGGCCGAAAGGATGAAGGAACAGCTTCTGAGCGGAGGCAAAGTGGATATCGTGGCCGGACCGGACGCCTACAGGCATCTTCCCGAGCTGCTGGAAGCGGCCTCCGACGGCCATCCGCAGATAGACGTAATACTGTCACGAGAAGAGACTTATGCCGATATCGCCCCCGTCAGGACAGACAGGAACGGAGTCAGCGCATTCATATCCATAATGCGCGGATGCAACAACGTATGTTCCTACTGCGTGGTGCCTTACACCCGCGGGGTGGAACGCAGCCGCGACCCTCACAGCATAGTGCGGGAAGCCTGCGACTGCGCGGAGCGCGGCTACAGAGAGGTGACACTGCTGGGCCAGAACGTGGACTCGTACAGGTTCGAAGATGTGACATTTGCCCGCCTGCTGGAGCTGGTGGCGCAGGTAAGTCCTTCGATGAGAGTGCGTTTCTCCACATCCAACCCCCAGGACATATCCGACGAGGTGCTGGAGGCCATGGCCAGATACCCCAACATCTGTCACCACATACATCTTCCGGTACAGTCCGGATCGGACCGCATACTGGAGAAGATGAGAAGGCGCTACACCAGGCAGTGGTATCTCGACCGTGTGGCCAGAATCCGCGAACTGATCCCTGACTGCGCCATCACCACGGACGTGATAGCCGGATTCTGCTCCGAGACGCAGCAGGACCACGAGGACACGCTCTCGCTTTTCCGTGAAGTGGGGTTCGACGCCGCCTATATGTTCTATTATTCCGAGCGCCCGGGCACTCTCGCGGCGAAAAAATACCCCGACGACGTGTCCCTGGAAGAGAAGACCAGGCGTCTTAACGAGATAATCGCACTTCAGAACACCCTGTCGCTCGAAAGCAACAGAAAGGACCTCGGCAAGACCTTCGAAGTGCTCGTGGAAGGCAGTTCGAAGAAAGGCGAAGGCCAGCTGTCGGGCCGCACAGGCACGAACAAAATGTGCGTGTGGAACGACTCCGTCCACAAGGCTGGGGATTATGTGAAAGTAAAAGTAAAGGACTGCACGCAGGCCACCCTGCTGTGCGAACTGATATAGGTTATGGACAGCATCAAGTGCCTTATAATAGGAGGAGGTCCCGCGGGTTACACCGCAGCCATCTATGCCTGCCGCGCCGCGCTCTCGCCGACCCTCGTGGAAGGGCCTGAACCTGGCGGGCAGCTCACCACCACATCCAGAATAGAGAATTATCCGGGATTCGCCGAAGGTATCAATGCCCTCGACCTTATGGACAATATGCGAAAGCAGGCCCTGGGTCTGGGCACGACCATTCTGAGCGGAAGCGTCACCGGAAGCGACCTCAAGGCCAGGACCGTCACCCTTCAGAACGGCGACATGCTTCATTATCAGACGCTTATAATAGCTACCGGAGCGAGTGCCAGGTATCTGGGGCTGGATAGCGAGAAGAAGTTCCGCGGAATGGGCGTATCGGCCTGCGCCACCTGCGATGGATTCTTCTACCGCGACAGGACCGTGGCCGTAGTGGGAGGAGGAGACACCGCCTGCGAAGAAGCCATGTACCTTAGCGGCATCGCGAAAAAAGTCTATATGATAGTAAGAAAGCCCTACCTTCGCGCTTCGGAGGAGATGAAAAAGCGCGTCGCCTCACGGGCCAATATAGAAATCCTCTTCGGAAGCGTAACCAGGGAGATCCTCGGGGACGCGATGGGAGTGACCGGAGCGCAGCTCGAACGGGATGGCGAGGTTTTTGAAATAAAGATCGACGGCTTTTTCCTGGCAATCGGCAGACACCCGAATACCGAATGGCTCGCCGGAGCGCTGGAACTGTCCCCGGAAGGCTATATCCTGTCCGACGGCGTGAAAACCCCAGTCAAGGGAGTGTTCGTGGCCGGAGACGTGCGGGACACCGATTTCAGGCAGGCCATTACGGCGGCGGCAGACGGATGCAGGGCCGCACTTGAAGCAGAAAAATACATTAAGAATGAACTATAACAGAATTTTCACGGCAGCAGTCATAGCGGTGGCTCTGGCCGCGGGATGCAAATCCCAGTATGAGGAGCTGTTGGCCGGAAGCGACACCCAGGCCAAGTACAGCGCGGCGTTCGACTATTTCAACAAGGGCAGGTATGCCAAGGCGGCTCAGCTCTTCGAGTCCCTCGCGATGCTCACCCAGGGCACTGCCCAGGACGACACGGTGAACTTCTACTGGGCCCTGAGCAACTACAATCAGAAGGACTACTACACCGCCGAATCGAACCTGGACCATTTTCTTCAGAACTACCCGGCAAGTCCGTTCGCAGAGAACGCCGAGTTCCTCAGGATAGACTGCCTCTACCGCAGCACGCTACGCTACGAACTTGACCAGGCCCCTACCTACAAGGCCATCAAGGCCATAAGCGAATACAAGACCGCCCACATCACATCTCCGAATGTGGCCATCTGCAACCGTATGCTGGACGAGCTGGAGGAGAGGCTGGACAGGAAGGCCTACGAGAACGCGAAGCTCTATTACACGATGGAGGACTACAAGGCCGCCCGCGTGGCGCTGAAGAACGTGCTCAAGGACGACGCCGAAAACCGCTACCGCGAGGAGATTCTCTACTACACCACAATGTCCTCCTACAACTACGCGCGTCTGAGCGTGCAAGCCAAGCAAAAGGAGAGATATCTGGTGTTCGTGGACGACTACCTCAACTTCATCGAGGAGTATCCGGACTCGAAGCACCGCAGGGAGCTGGACGGGCTTTACACGAAGGTGAGAAAGAAATAATTTTTTTGAAACTTTACGGAACGCCGCTTCCGTACAACTCATAGAACGAAAAAATTGAATATGGATATCAAGAAAGTACCTACAAACACCATCACCCGTGACACGCGTGATCTGGTAAAAGAGACAGGCAATCTCTATGAGACCGTGGTCATCCTCTCCAAGAGGGCCAATCAGATCTCACTTGCCGAGAAGAAGGAAATCACCCGCAAGCTTGAGGAATTCAAGAACGAGCGAGACAATATGGACGAAGTGTTCGAGAACAAGGAGCAGATAGAAATCTCCAAGTACTATGAGCGTCAGCCTAAACCTGACCTTATAGCCATCTCGGAATACGAGAACGGTGAGCTTGTATATCGCAAAGCACACACCGACGAGAACATAAAGTAATTATGCTCAAATCCTTACACGTCGAAAACTACGTGTTGATAGACTCTCTGGACATCACTTTTCCAGAGGGTCTTATCATCATTACGGGGCAGACCGGCGCCGGCAAGTCCATTCTGCTGGGCGCTCTGTCGCTGCTTACCGGAGTGAAGGCTGACGCCGCCCTCATCGCGGAGGGCGCCGACAGTCTGGTGGTGGAGGGCGAATTCGACGTGGAAAGTGCAGGGGAAGGACTTGAAAACTTCCTAAGGGAAAACGACCTGGACGCCGAAGGCGGAAGCCTTCTGATAAGAAGGGTCGTGAACCGGAGCGGCAGATCCCGCAGTTTTCTCAACGATGAACCCGTCTCCACGGGGCTTCTGGGCGAATTGGCATCGTTCCTTATAGACATCCATTCGCAGCACCGGAATCTGCTGCTCACCAAGTCCTCGTTCCAGCTGTCCCTGCTGGACCATTTCGCAGGGTGTGAGGCTCTTCGCGGGCAGTGCGCCGACGCGTGGAAGGCTCTGCGCACGGCTGAGGACAGATTGGCAGAGACGAACAGAAAGATCGCGGAAGGGCGCGCCGCACAGGACTACAATCAGGCTCAGTGGGAGCAGCTTGACAAGGCCCGCCTGACACCGGGCGAAGAGGAGCAGCTCGAGGCCGAGCAGAAGGAGCTGGCGGGCGCCGAAGACATCAAGGCGCTGCTCGCCGAGGCTCTGGACAGGCAGGAAAGCTGCACGATGATAAAGGACGCGCACAAGGCCGTGGAGAAACTCACGAAGTACACTCCGGGCGCGCAGGAACTGGCGGACAGGCTCGAGAGCTCACGCATAGAGCTGGAGGACATCTTCTACGAGCTGGAGAGGAAAAATTCATCGCTGGTGTTCTCGCAGGAACGGCTTGACAGCGTGGAAGACAGGCTGTCGCTTCTGCTGTCGCTCAAAAGAAAGCACGGCGCCGCCAGCGTGGAGGAGCTCATAGCCCTCCGGGACGGGCTGCAGAAGAGCCTGTCGGGAGCGGAAGACCTGGAATTCAGAAAGGAAGAGCTCGAAAAGGAAGTCGCCGCGGCGAAAAAGAATTACGACGACCTGGCAGACAGGCTGCACGGCAAACGCCTCGGGGCGGCACCGTCCCTGGCCGCTGAACTTCAGAAGAGCATACGCTCGCTGGAACTGGACAAGGCCGTGTTCGAAGTGGCGCTGACGGAGAAGGCCCCTTCGGAAAGCGGAACGGACGACTGCCGGTTCCTGTTCGATGCGAACGGACACGCCGCGAGCGAACTGTCCCGATGCGCCTCGGGTGGCGAAATATCCCGCATAATGCTGTGCATCAAGGAGATGACTGCACGGTACACCTATATGCCGACTATGATCTTCGATGAGATAGACACCGGTGTGTCCGGAAGCGTGGCGCACAAGATAGGCCAGATGATATGCCGTATGGGGCGCAACATGCAGGTCTTCGCCATCACGCATCTGCCTCAGGTGGCCGCCCAGGGCGACGCCCATTATGTGGTGCGCAAATCCGAAAAGGACGGCCGGAACACCTCCACCCTGTCCCTCCTGACGCAGGAAGAGCGGATTCAGGAGATCGCAAGGCTTCTGAGCGGCGAGACCGTCACGCCGGAGGCCCTGGCCAATGCCAAATCCCTACTTTCTTAAGCTGTACTGATTCCGGGGCTGGACGATCCAGTTCGGATACCCCTTCGCGATGGCGTCGGCCATAACACCCTGACCTCCCTTGTCATATACCAGCGAAACGCTGCCGGGGAAGGCGGTCAGCATAGGCAGATCCCCGCTGCTGTCCCCGGCCACGAGAACGGGATCCTTACCTCCGTGCGCAGGACGCATAAAACGCTCGATGCACTTCACCTTGCCCTCCAGGAAAGTCTGGTCATAGGACGAGTCGAACCCGCCTTCGGCATCCAGCCTTATGCCGAACACCTCGTCTTCCGCGAAATTCAGCCCGTACTTCGGATCGCAGGCCAGAGCCTCCACCACCGTCTCCGGAGAAGCGGAGCAGACGTACACCTGCACGCCCTTCTTTCTGAGGGCATTTATCAGGTCCACACTCTCCCGGGGGATGACCATACTGCCCCCGGCCAGCCAATGATCCACGCTCCTCTTCGTGAGCGCGGCTATCTGTTCTTCCGACATCCCCTTGAGAAGTCCCGGGAACCACAGGCACCAGGTGCCATAATCGAAAGTGTTCTCTATGCCCCCGTTCAGGGCCTTCAGGTCGGACTTGATCCGTGAGCGCTGAGCCGTGCCGCGGGTATCATCTTTCTGCCCCCGCAGCCAGGCGTAGTCGGCGGCCATCTCCGTGCCTATCTCCCGGGCGCTCCTTCCTACCCCCTCGAGAGGCCTGTCAAGATCCGGAAGACCGTATGTGAACGCTCCGAAAGCGTCCTTCTCTGAAAAGGCGAAGGAAAGATTGTCCGCCATATATTCCATCAGGGAGATGGAGATGTCCCCCACGATGGTGGTGTAGTCAAAATCGAACACTGCATAAGAATCGCCCGGAGCGGATTCTATGGTCCGGACAAGTGCGGAATGGACCTCCGGAGTCCAGGCGTCGCGGGGCAGAACGCGCTCCCCGGCGCAGGCGCAGAAAAGGGTCAGAGCCGACAGTAAAACCAATGACTTTCGCATAGCACAAAGATACGGAAATGTGTACAAAATTTGCTATCTTTGCGCGAAGCAAAAATTGGCCCTGTTTTCAAGTTTTTCCGATGTACGAATACCATAAACCAGTCCTTCTGAAAGAGAGTGTCGACGCGCTCGTCACTTCGCCGGACGGCATCTATGCTGATGCCACTTTCGGAGGGGGCGGCCATTCGAGGGAAATTCTGGGAAGGCTGTCCGAAAAAGGGCGTCTGGTGGCCTTCGACAGGGATGCCGACGCACTCGACGGAGCGTTCGACGACCCGCGCTTCAAGCTCATCCACAACAACTTCCGCTTCATCCACAACTACTCTCTCATCGAGACCCCCGGCGGGTTCGACGGGATACTGGCGGATCTGGGAGTGTCCTCGCACCAGTTCGACACTGCGGAAAGGGGCTTTTCCTTCCGCTACGACGCGCCCCTGGATATGAGGATGAACAACCAGGCCACGCTCACGGCGCAGACGGTGGTGAACACCTACCCGGCCGAGGACCTGGAGCGCATATTCCGCATCTACGGAGAGGTGGAGAACGCGCACAGGCTGGCAGGTCTTATAATAAGCGCACGCACGCAGAATGAGATCCTCACCACGTTCGATCTAAACAGGGCCATCGCGGCGGCGACGCCCTCGTTTGCCGAGCACAAGTACCTGGCCAAGGTATATCAGGGCCTTCGCATCGAGGTGAACCAGGAGATGCGGTCTCTCGAGAAGTTCCTGGAAGGGGCCATAAAGTCGCTCAAGACCGGCGGAAGACTGTCCGTCATCACCTACCATTCGCTCGAGGACAGGATGGTGAAGAACTTCATCAAGGCCGGGAATCTGGACGGAACGGTGGAGAAGGACCTTTACGGACGGGCCAATGCCCCGCTGGAGGCGGTGAACCGCAAGCCGGTGCTGCCGTGCGAGGAGGAGATATCACAGAACACGCGCGCCAGAAGCGCCAAACTCAGAGTCGCAGTGAAACTATGAACAGGCACATTCATTTTTTGGGAGAAGTCGGAAAATCCATCTGGAACGGGACTCTTCTGCTGCGCATGCACGTGGACAGGCATTTTCTGAAGATAGTTATCTGCCTGACGGTGGTAATGTTGGCCATAGGCACTGGCATCGCCATTGACAACACGCTCATCAAGGTCAAGCGCAACAACGACATCATAAAGGAGCAGCAGAATGTCATCGCCATGAAGACATTCCAGCTCAGCGAGATAACCAGGCGCAGCACGCTCGAGCAGCGCCTCACCGAACAGGGTTCCAAAGTCCGCAATCCCGAGAAACCGGCATTTGAGATAAAATGAGCAAAAAGGACACTGGAGAAAGACTCGGGCGCGCACTGTATTCCATCTACCTTATAATGCTGCTCGCCAGCTGTGTATGTTTCCTTCGAATCATATACATACAGTTCCTGTGGACTCCGGACCGCGAGATCGGACGCAAGCTGTCTCTGCCGGTAAGGCAGGAGACATTGGCCCAGAAGCGCGGAAGCATTATCTCGGAGGACGGCAGGCCTCTGGCCATTTCATATCCCCGCTACCAGCTCTACATAGACTGTAACAACACGAAGGACGACGCGCAGTGGAAAAGGGACGCGGCGCAGTTCGCCGTGGGTCTCAATGAAGCCTTCGGCAAGGACTCCAGAGGGGTCGAATACTACCGTAACCTGCTGTATGCCAGCCGCGACAAGGGAAGCCACTACCTCAAGCTGGGCAAACCCATAGAAAAGGACCGTCTGGACCGCCTGAGCGAATATCCGCTCATCAACAAAGGCCGATACAAGGGCGGAGTGTGGACCGAACCCGTGCCGATACGCCAATACCCTTACGGGAACATAGCCAGAAGAACCATAGGCAGCGTGACCGAGACCGACGACGCCGCATTCTACAGCGGAATAGAGGGCAAATTCAACTCCATTCTTCAGGGAAAGGAGGGATCCTACTGGACGAAGAAGACGGACAACGGCTGGGCTCTCGACACGGACAGCCTGTATGTGGACGCCGTGGACGGGAAGAACGTTCTGACCACCCTGAACGTGGACTACCAGGACATCGCGGACCGTGCGCTCCGAAGCCATATAGCTGACAATCAGGACATAGCGGCCGGATGCTGCGTGATTATGGACGTGAAGACCGGAGCCGTGAAGGCCATGGTCAACCTCTCGCGCAACGCGCAGGGAGTTCTGGGGGAGAACGACAACGTGGCCGTCACCTGGCGCGGCGAACCGGGTTCCGTATTCAAGATAACCACCCTTATGACAGCCCTCGAAGACGGATGCATAAGTTCCGTAAACGAGACCATTCCGGGAAACCACGGCATACTGTCCGGCTACGAAAAACAGAGGGACAAGCACATAGTCGAATACGAACAGAAATACCACACCACGCAGATTCCGCTCAAATACTGCGTACAGGTGTCCAGCAACTACGCTTTCCGCTATCTGGCCAAGACATATTATTCCGACAGGCCGCAGGCGTTCATAGACAAGCTGTACCAGTACCAGCTGGGCACACCGTTCGATTTCGACGTGGCGGAGAAGATCACAAGTCCTGACATCAGCAGCCCTTCGAAGAAGAGCTGGTCGAGAAAGGACCTCACCCAGATAGCGATGGGATATTCGGTCAGCGTAACCCCCATGCACCTTCTGATGTTCTACAACGCCATCGCGAACAAAGGGAAGATGATGAAGCCCTACCTGGTGGAGGGCATAGAGGAGAACGGCCGTCTGACGGAGAAATTCGGGCCTTCGGTTCTGAACGCCTCCATCTGCAGCCCGGAGACCGCTGCGCAGATCACGGAAGCGCTCGCGGCCGTCACCGAAAAGGAAGGTACGGCGTGGAGGCTGAAAAACGCCCCGTGCAAGGTGGCCGGCAAGACGGGAACCTCCTACATCTCCATGCCGGGAGGATATTTCAACTCGGAAGGCAAGCACAGGAACCAGGCCACTTTCGTGGGATTTTTCCCAATGGAAGACCCTCAATATACGATAATATGCAGTATCTTTACCAATCTTACGCGCATTGAGTATTTCGGCGGTGTAATCCCTGTCCAGGTAGCCTCGGAAACGATAAATGAACTTTACAGGATAGACCCATATTGGAATGAAAATATCTGATCTGACAAAAGGCACTTCCGGTGCCGTAATCTATGGTGACGCCGCCGCGGAGGTCGGTTCCGTCTGCTGCGACTCCAGAAAGGTGCAGCCGGGAGACCTCTTCATAGCCCTAAAGGGCACCGCGGCCGACGGAAAAGACTATCTCGACCAGGCCGTCGGCAAGGGCGCCGTGGCCGCCGTATCCACGGACAGGGCCGGACTGGCGGTGATCGCCGACCGGTTCTACGGCCATCCGTCCGGGAAGCTGACCCTGGTGGGCATCACCGGCACGAACGGCAAGACCACGACCGTCACCCTGCTCTACCACCTCTTCAAGTCGCTGGGCTACAGGTGCGGGCTGCTTTCCACCATTGCCAATTATGTCGATGACGTGCGCAGCGAGACCGCGAACACCACGGCCGACCCGCTGACCATCAATTCACTGCTCGCGCAGATGGTGGAGGCCGGATGCGAATACTGCTTTATGGAAGTCAGCTCGATCGGCATAGAACAGCACAGGGTGGACGCGCTGGACTTCAATGTCGGAATCTTCTCGAACCTTACGCACGACCATCTGGACTACCACGGCACCTTCGCCGAGTACCTCAGATGCAAGAAGCTCTTCTTCGACAACCTCGGCAGAAAGGCCATAGCAATCACCAATGCGGATGACCGGAACGGGCTGGTGATGCTCCAGAACACGAAAGCGAGAAAGGTCACCTACTCCTGCCACTCGATGGCCGACCACACCTGCAAAGTGATGGAACAGTGCATAGACGGCTCCCAGCTGGTCATCGACGGCACCGAAGTGTGGACCAGGCTCATCGGGGAACACAACGCCTACAACCTGCTGGCCATCTATTCCACGGCAGTGGAACTTGGCCTGGACAAGGAAAAGGTGCTGGTGGCGCTCAGCTCGCTGTCAGGGGCTCCGGGCAGGCTCGAGACCATAAAGATTCCTGACGGGAAGACCGTGGTCATAGACTACGCGCACACTCCGGACGCGCTCGAAAACGTACTCAAGGCACTGCGCAGCGTAAGTCCGAAAAGCGAACTGATATGCCTTTTCGGCTGCGGAGGCGACAGGGACCGCACCAAGCGCCCCGAGATGGCGCAGGTGGCCCAGAAATACGCGGACAAGATAATCGTGACCTCGGACAACAGCCGTTCAGAGAGCACGGAGGCCATAATGAACGAGATCTGCAGCGGGTTCGACATGAGGGGACGCTCCAAATCGATGTGCGTGGCCAGCCGCGCCGACGCCATCCGCCTGGCCATCAACTTCTCGGCCAGGGGAGCGACCATACTCCTGGCGGGAAAAGGCCACGAGACCTACCAGATACTCGGAACGGAGAAACTTCACTTCGACGAAAGAGAAGTGGTAAACCAGATAATAAATCAGAAATAAACCATGCTTAACTGTCTGTTCGATCTGCTCGACAAATTCGACTTCCCGGGGCAGGGCCTGATGAACTACCTTTCATTCAGGGCCATGCTCGCCAGCGTAATATCCATCCTCGTCTCCATCATCTTCGGCAAGAAGATGATAGCCTTTCTGCAGCGCAAGCAGATAGGCGAGACCATTCGCGACCTCGGCCTCGAGGGACAGATGAGCAAGAAAGGCACCCCTACGATGGGCGGCATCATCATAATCACCTCGCTGCTTACCGCGGTGCTTCTGGTATGCGACCTTTCTAACATCTACATCCAGATCCTCATCATAACCACCCTGTGGTGCGGCGCAGTGGGTTTTCTGGACGACTACATCAAGGTCTTCAAGCACAACAAGAACGGCCTCAGCGAGAAAAGCAAGCTCATTGGCCAGTTCGGACTTGGCCTTACGGTGGCGCTGTTCGTATGCTTCTCTCCGAAGATCGTGGTCCGCGAGACGACCGTGACCGTAAATGAAGAGACCCGGCAGACGGAGATCGTCAAGGACGACATCGTGAAGACCACCACGACCACCATACCTTTCGTAAAGGACCACGAGTTCGACTACAAGAGCCTCTCCCCTCTCAAGGGCGTGTGGGGATGGTACCTCAAATGGGCCATCTACGCGGCGGTAATCATCTTCATCATCCTCGCCTGCACCAACGGGGCCAATCTTACCGACGGCCTGGACGGCCTGTCGGCGGGCACTTCGGCCATAGTCGGAGTGGTGCTGGGAATATTGGCCTGGCTGGGCGGCAACGCCATAGACTCCTCGTACCTGAACATAATGTACATTCCGGGCACGGGTGAGATCGCCGTGTTCATGGCGGCGTTCGTGGGTGCGCTCGGCGGCTTCCTGTGGTACAACACCTACCCTGCGCAGGTGTTCATGGGCGACACGGGCAGTCTTACGATAGGCGGAATCATAGGCGTGGGAGCCGTGCTGCTTCGAAAGGAACTGCTGCTGCCCGTGCTGTGCGGCATCTTCCTGGTGGAAGGACTGTCTGTGATTCTGCAGAGGGGGTATTTCAAATACACGAAGAGAAAATACGGCGAGGCCCGAAGGCTGTTCCTGATGGCCCCGATACATCATCATTATCAGAAGAAGGGGCTCCCGGAGCCGCGCATCGTCATACGCTTCTGGCTCGTGGGGATCCTATTGGCTGTAAGTACATTGGCATTACTGAAACTTAGATAGAAATGTCCAGAATCGTTATTTTGGGAGGAGCCGAGAGCGGTGTGGGCGCTGCCGTTCTGGCCAAGGTGAAAGGCTTTGACGTCTTTCTGTCCGACAACGGCGCCATCAGGGACGAGTACAAGTCCACGCTCGAGAAGTGGAACATCGAATATGAGGAAGGCGGGCACACGGAAGAGAAAATCCTGTCCGCAGGCGAGATCATCAAGAGCCCGGGCATCCCGTCGAGCGTACCCATCGTGCGCAAGGCCGAGGACCTGGGGATACACATCATCTCCGAGATAGAGTTCGCCGCCAGATACGACACGGCGCACAAAATCTGCATCACCGGATCGAACGGCAAGACCACCACGACTTCGCTCATCTACTACCTGTTCAAGCAGGCGGGCCTCAACGTGGGCCTCGGCGGAAACATAGGCAAGAGCTACGCCTACCAGGTGGCTACCGAGCACCACGACTACTACGTGCTGGAAATCAGCAGTTTCCAGCTGGACGGATGCTATGATTTCCGCCCGGACATCGCCATCATAACGAACATCACGCCAGACCATCTGGACCGCTACGACTTCAAGATGGAGAACTATGTGAAGGCCAAGTTCCGCATCACGCGCAACCTCCGTCCGGAGGACTGCTTCATCTTCGACTCGGACGACCAGATAACCATAGGACACCTGAGCCAGATCCTCGTCCAGGCACGCCAGCTCCCATACACGCAGGAGGGCAAGGTCGCGCAGGGCGCCTATCTGGACCACGACAAGATCGTGCTCGACTACAACGAGGACAAGACCGAGATCTACCTGAAGGAACTGGCCCTCGGCGGCAAGCACAACATCTACAACTCGATGGCCGCGGCTCTGGCCGCCAAGGCTTCCGGCATCAGCAATTCCGTGATCCGCGAGGCGCTGAGCTCGTTCCAGCCCATAGAGCACAGGCTCGAACCGGTCCTTAGCATCAAAGACGTGCTGTACATCAACGATTCGAAGGCCACCAACGTGGATTCGGCGTGGTATGCGCTGGACTGCCAGACCAGACCGGTCGTGTGGATAGTGGGCGGCAAGGACAAGGGGAACGACTACTCGGTGCTCAATGACCTGGTGAAGAGCAAGGTGAAGGCCATCGTGTGCATGGGCCTGCACAACGAGCGCATACACGAGGCTTTCGAAGGGATAATTGGCAAGGAAAACATGACAGACACCGCTTCGGCTGACGAGGCCGTAAAGGCGGCGGCTGCGTTCGCGGCACCTGGAGACGTGGTGCTGCTGAGTCCGTGCTGCGCAAGCTTTGACCTGTTCAAGAACTACGAGGACAGGGGCGACAAATTCAAGGAAGCGGTAAGAAGTCTATGACAAGCGCGCTGAAGAAAAAGATGCTGCATTTTCTGGATCACCTGACAGGAGACAAGGTGGTCTGGATCATCCTGCTCATGCTGATGCTTCTCTCGGTGCTGTTCATCTTTTCTTCTTCGTCCAGACTTACCACGGCCAATGTGTCCAGAGTGGACATAATGCTGGAGCACCTCCGGATCGTAGGGCTCAGTCTGGTGCTGGTCATACTCATCTACAACATAAAGAGCATAGATTTCTTCCGGAAGTTCTCGAGATGGGGGTTCGTGGCCTCGCTCGGCCTTCTCATCTTCCTTAACGTCAAGGGAGTGGAGGTCAACGGCGCCGTGAGGTTCTTCTACATAGGCGGATTCCAGTTCCACGTGTTCGAAGTGGTGAAGATCGCGATGATGATGTACCTCGCTTGGGCACTGGACATGCTTGAGACCAGGGGGCAGACCCTGCTGGACAGGATTCCGTGGCTGAGCGAAAAGCTTCAGAACAAAAAGTGGCGCCAGGTGGTGTTCCTGTACGTGCCGTTCCTGGTCACCATCCTTCTGGTTATGCGCGGTTCGAACACCACAGCCCTGTTCCTGGCCATGCTTATGATAATCACCATCGCGGTGGGCACGGGAGAATGGAAGCTGCTTGTCGAACTCGGCGCCGTGCTGCTGGTGGCAGTGTTCGCGGTTTACTCCATATACAACATCTCGAAAAACCACGGGGACAATCCTCCGAAATTCCAGCGCGTGGGCACGGCCATAGGACGCGTCCTGTCCGGAGACATGGTAAAGGAATACCATAACGCCACCACGCAGGAGGACAGACAGAAAGCGCTGGACAAGCTGCGCCAGCCATACAGCGCGAGAATAGCCATACACCAGGGCAAGATCATAGGCAAGGGCCCGGGACAGAGCACGCAGAGATATGTGGTGCCCGACATCTCGGAAGACTATATGTTCAGCTTCATAGTCGAGGAATACGGCTGGGGCAGTCTGTTCGTGATAGTGCTCTACCTGTCCCTTCTGGCCAGGGGAACGCTCATAATCAAGAACTGCGCGAACGACATCTTCGCGAAAAGCGCCATCTTCGGGCTGGTCCTTCTCATCTCGGGCCAGGCCTTCGTGCATATCTTCGTGAATATGGACCCGGGGATCCTCACCGGCCAGACCCTTCCGCTCCTCTCCCACGGCTCGTTCGCCTTCATATGCTTCAGCGGAGCATTCGGAATAATACTGTCAATAAGCAGAATAGCCAACAGGGGCATGGCCCGCGCCAGCAAGAACGCCGAGCCTCTGCACGCCCCTGCAGCGGAAACCGGCGATACGGTGTCCGAAGGACTTTCGGACCTTGAAGAATTCGAATCAAATGAATCAGATGAACTATAGACCGATCAGAATCATTATCAGCGGCGGCGGCACCGGGGGACATATCTTCCCGGCCGTGTCCATCGCCAGCAAATTCAGAGAACTCAACCCGGACAGCCAGATCCTCTTCGTCGGCGCCAAGGGCAAGATGGAGATGGAGAAGGTGCCTGCCGCAGGGTTTGACATCATAGGCCTTCCTATCTGCGGACTGCAGAGAAAGCTCTCTCTCAAGGGCCTGGCGCACAACATCCAGGTGCCTTTCAAAGTGCTCTACAGCCGTGCCAAGGCAAGAAAAATCATACGCAAGTTCGCCCCTGACATCGCCATAGGCGTGGGCGGATATGCCAGCGCACCGCTTCTGAGCGCCGCAGTCAAGTGCCACATCCCTACACTCATCCAGGAGCAGAACGGATTCGCCGGACTGACGAACAGGATGCTGGCCAAGGACGTGGACCGCATCTGCGTGGCCTACGAGGGGATGGAGAAATTCTTCCCTGCCGACAAGATAGTGATGAGCGGAAACCCTATCCGACCAAGCATCGTCAGGGCTACGGACGGGATGAAGGCCGAAGGGCTGAAGCATTTCGGACTCAGCGCCGACAAGAAGCACATCCTCGTGGTGGGCGGGAGCCTGGGCTGCGGAACCCTTAACCGCGCTATGATGAAATGGATAGGCGAAGGCCTTCCGGGAGGCGAAGACATAGAGGTAATCTGGCAGTGCGGCAAGTTCTATGAGGGTCAGGTACGCGAGTTTATGGCCGCACACGAATGCCCGTCCGTTCACTGGAGCGCATTCATAGACAGGATGGATCTCGCTTATGCCTGCACAGACCTGGTGCTGTCCC
This sequence comes from Anaerovoracaceae bacterium, assembly GCA_963594055.1. Taxonomy (GTDB): domain Bacteria; phylum Bacteroidota; class Bacteroidia; order Bacteroidales; family UBA932; genus Cryptobacteroides. The sequence goes on from CAVBDE010000002.1 coordinate 45,060, forward strand.
GCTCGGGGGCAAGCTCCATTTCGGAGATCTGCGTGGCCGGCAAGGCCTGCATCTTCGTCCCGTCGCCGAACGTGGCGGAGGACCACCAGACGCATAATGCATTGGCCCTCGTGAACAGGGGCGCCGGAGTGCTGGTCAAGGACAGCGAGACTGCGGAGAAACTTATTCCGCAGGCGCTGGAACTGGTGCACAACGGGGAAGAATTGGCCCGCATAGAGGAAAACGCGCTGAAAATGGGCCTCAAGGACGCGGCGCAGACCATAGCGGACGAGGCTTACAAACTGCTGGACAGCAAATGAAAAACGTATATTTCATAGGGATAGGCGGCATCGGAATGAGCGCCATCGCCAGATACTATAACTACAAGGGCTACGCCGTGAGCGGGTATGACCGCACGCCGAGCGACCTTACACACGCACTTGAGTCTGAAGGGATTGCAGTCCATTACGAGGACAGACCGGATCTGGTTCCGTCCGACAGGGAGGAGACGCTGGTCATCTACACCCCGGCCATCCCGGCGGACCTTCAGGAACTGGTAAAGGTACAGACCGAAGGCTATCACGTGGTCAAACGCTCCCGCGCGCTCGGTGAACTGACCAGAGGGCAGAGAACCCTGGCCGTAGCCGGCACGCACGGCAAGACCACCACCTCCACCCTGGTGGCGCACATTCTTCAGACTTCTCCGGAAGGCTGCAGCGCGTTTCTAGGCGGCATTTCGCGCAATTACGGGACCAATTTCCTGGTGAGCCGCAGCGACGTGGTGGTAGTGGAGGCCGACGAGTTCGACCGGTCCTTCCTGCAGCTCCACCCGCAGATCGCCGCCATCACCGCGATGGATGCCGACCATCTGGACATCTACGGCGACCTCGAGCACGTGCAGGAGGCCTACAGGGCTTTCGCCGGGCAGGTGAGCGATGCCCTAGTGGCCAAGTGGGGACTGCCGCTCAAGGCGGAGGACTACCCTGCGCATCTGTATTCCTATCATATCAGTGAGGAGAAGGCCGACTTTCACGCCGCGAACCTGCGGCTGTCCGCCGACGGGCACTACACCTTCGACCTGGTGCATCCGCACGGTATCATAAGGGACATAAAAGTCGGCACGCTTGGCCTGCTGAACGTGGAGAACAGCGTGGCGGCGGCCGCCATCTGCCTGCTTCACGGAGTCGGGGAAGAATATATCCGTGATGGCATAGGCTCGTTCCAGGGGGCGAAAAGGCGACTGGAGGAATATGTCAACCGCCCGGACCAGACCTATATAGACGACTATGCGCACCATCCGGCTGAACTGGAGGCGAGCATCAGGACCATCAAGGGCATCTTCCCCGGAAGAAAACTCACGGCCGTGTTCCAGCCGCATCTCTACACCAGGACCAGGGACTTCGCGCCGGAATTCGCCCGCGCGCTGAGCCTGGCCGACGAGGTGGTGCTGCTGGACATCTACCCCGCCAGGGAACTGCCGATTCCGGGGGTCACTTCCGAAATCATTTATAAAGATGTAACTTGCGAGAAGAAGTGGCGGCTTCACTACGAAGACCTGCTCGACTGGGTCGGCTCGCACAGGACGGACGTGCTGGTAACCTTCGGGGCCGGCAACATAGACCGTCTGGTGGAACCCATAGCGCAAATGCTTGACAGATAATATGAAATCTACGCTCAAGACCTGGCTTTCCGGACTTTTCCTCCTGGTATTCCTTACCGGGACGGGGTCTCTGCTTGTCCTGAGCGGAAGGTCCAACCACGAGATAGACTGCAAGGACGTGCAGATATCCATCCCGGGCAAGCACCAGTTCATAGAGGAAGAGGAAATTCGACGGGCCCTGTCCACCTATTACGGGGTGATAGTCGGGGAAAGGCTGGATGATCTGGACCTTAACAGGATGGAGAACATACTGGACCTTCGTCCGGCCATAAAGAAGAGCGAAGCCTGGGTGACCGGGGACGGGGTCCTTCACATCGAGATCAGGCAGAGAGACCCGGTGATGAAGGTGGTGGACGGCAAGGGCAACGGCTACTATGCCGACGCAGACGGGATAGTGTTCCCGCTCAGCAAGCTCTACGAAGCCGACGTGCCGGAGATAAGATGCGAGCAGGCCAAGGGGCTCTCCATCCAGTGGCTGACCGACGCCATAGACCTGGTGCACTACCTTTCGCGCAGCGAGAAGTGGAACGGCAGAATAATTGCGTACGGCGTGGCGGAAAATGACGATTTTATCTTGTTTTCTGAGCAGGAGCGGATTATCTTTGGGGATTTTAAGAACAGAAGCCGGAAACTGGACTGTCTGGACAAATATTTCACGAGAATACAGCCTCGCGGAGAAGAATACAAGTTGGTAAACTTAAAATATAAAGGACAAATTATATGCAGGAAGAAAGATATGTAGCTGTGGTGGACTTCGGCTCGTCCAAAGTCAGCCTTTGCGTCAGCTCCGTTAAGGACGGAGCTCCGGACCAGATACTTTTTTTCAGGAATCTGTCTTCCGAGGGAATAGTGAGGGGCAACATCCTCAATCCGCAGAAAGTGGCGGCGCCGCTCAGGTCCCTGGTCAACGAAGCGCAGGCCCAGACCGGCCTGCACATCACGCTTGCGGTGGTCAATCTTCCGCGCTGGAACGTCAGGACGCAGAACATCAGCCACAGGATGGACGACCGCGACCCGTCAGCCTACATTACGCAGAACGACATACAGGACCTGTCTGAATTCGCCTACAGCGAGCTGAGCCACAGGATAGACAATAAGACGGACATAATCTACGGCATACTCCCGCAGTCCTATTCGACCGAAGATATGCTTCAGGTGAGTGAAGATGACGTGATCGGCGCCACCAGCAGCTTCCTGGAGGGACATTTCATCGCCTTCACGGGTGCCAAGCGCTACAAGGACAACATCGACCGCGTGCTGAGCGACGTGGGGCTGTCCGCAGCCGACTACGTGTTCTCCCCTGTCTGCGAATCCGAGAACGTAATCACGGAAGAGGAGAAGGACCGCGGCGCAGCACTGGTGGAGATCGGCGCCGAAGTGACTTCGGTATCCGTTTACCACAAGGGGGCGCTCCGCTACTACGGCGCATTCCCGTTCGGAGGCAAGGTCGTCACCTCGGACATCCACACGGAATGCAACATCCCGGACAAATTGGCCGAAAACCTGAAGCTCGCCTACGGGTTCTGCACTCCGGACAGGCTCCAGACCCTCTCGGACAAGACCATCAAGATCGACAATCCGGCATCCAGCGAGTCCCAGCAGCTGACCGTCAAATACCTGGCGGAGATCATCTACTGCCGCATGAACGAGATTCTCAACGCAGTGATGCACCTGATAGGCGAAAGCGGACTGGACAACAATCTGCGCGCCGGCATCATCCTGAGCGGCGGCGGATCGCTGATTCACTGCTGCTGCTCTCTGGTATCGTCGATGACAGGACTCCCCTGCAGGATCGCCTACCCGGCACTTTTCCGCTCCCCTAAAGAGAACGCGCTGGAGGGCCTGCTGCTCAATGCCGCATACAACGAATACCTGAACTGCGCCGTTCCTGCGGCCGAAGAGGAGAAGAAGGATCAGGAGGAAAATGTGGCGGAAGAAGAGCCGATTCTCGTCGCGCCGACCATAGAGCCGGAACCTGTGCAGAAACCGAAACCCGTCGCCAAACCGGCCGCACAGCCTAAGAAGAAAAGAGAAGGATTCTTCAGCAAGATGGGACACGGCATCAAACAGATGACCTCCCAGGTCGGAGACATATTTGAAGGAGTCTACGACAGCGCCACCGACGACAACACGAATAAATAGCAAGACAATGAGCGAATTAGACAATACACTGGAAATGATACTTCCCAACGACTGGGCCAAGTCCGACTCCATCATCAAGGTCCTGGGAGTGGGCGGCGGCGGATGCAATGCCGTCAACTATATGTACAGCCAGAAGATAGAGGGATGCAATTTCATAGTCTGCAACACTGACGCCCAGGCGCTCTCGGCCTGTGACGTTCCGACCAAGATACAGCTCGGCGAGGGACTCGGCGCGGGCACGGACCCTACCAGGGGCCGCAACGCCGCCATCGAATCGCAGGACAAAATCCGTGAAAAAATCCTGGACGGGAACACCCGGATGCTGTTCATCACCGCCGGAATGGGCGGAGGCACCGGCTCGGGCGCCATCCCCGTAATCGCGAAGATGGCCAAGGACGCCGGAATCCTTACCGTGGGAGTGGTCACCCTTCCGTTCAAGTTCGAGGGCAGGGAGAAGCTCACCAAGGCCATAGACGGCATACACGAACTGGAGAAGAACGTGGACAGCCTCATCACCATCAAGAACGACAACCTCTACATCGCCTACGGAGACCTCCCTTTCCACAAGGCCTTCGCCAAGACTGACGAAGTGCTCTGCACCGCCGTGAAGTGCGTGCTCGAAATCATCAAGATCAAGGGTCACATCAACATCGACTTCCAGGACATCAAGAACATGATGAAGGACAGCGGGATGGCCCTTATGGGACAGGGCGAGGGACGCGGCGAGAACAGGCTCAAGGACGCCGTGGACAGGACGTTCAAATCTCCGCTCCTTAACGACTTCGACCTCAAGACGGCCCGTAAGGTGCTGCTCAACATCACGATGGGCGAGAACGACGAAAACATCACGATGAACCAGTCCCTCGAGCTGAACAACCTCATAGCCGAATACACCGGCGGAGACAACAACTTCAAGTACGGCATCACCCTCAGCAAGGACCCGGACATCCACGACACCATCAAGATAACGGCCATCGCCACCGGTTTCAAGTTCAGTGACATATTGGCCCCGGAGATCAAGGAGAACGATCTCATCATCGTGGACTACAACTACGAGTACCGTCCGGAAGGAGGCGAAGTCCAGTTCAAGGACACCACCGACACCTTCGGCTCGGGCCACATAGGATTCAACACCACAGAGAACAAGTCAAAAATAAAATACGATCCTGAGAACAAACCGCGTATGCTCAGCGGCGACGAGGAGGCCCTCAAGGATCTCGAAACAACACCAGCAATCAGAAGATCACAGAAATGAGAAGGACAAGAGTAAGATTTGCACCGTCCCCTACCGGACCTCTCCATATGGGCGGCGTTCGCACGGCACTTTACAATTACCTGTATGCCAAGCAGAAAGGCGGAGATTTCATCATCCGCATCGAAGATACCGACTCCGCACGCTTCGTTCCCGGAGCGGAAAAATACATAATCGAGGCACTCAACTGGTGCGGCATCATCCCCGACGAGGGTGTGGATGAGAACGGCAACGTGGTGGAGACTCCGTCCGAGCGTCATCCGCACGCGCCTTACAGGCAGTCCCAGCGCAGGGACATCTACCGCAAGTACGCCGAGCAGCTCATCGACGCCGGCTGGGCCTACTACGCCTTCGATTCTTCCGAAGAGCTGAACGCGCTGCGCGCCGAGGCCGAGGCCAGGGGCGAAACATTCATCTACAACCACCAGACCCGCGGCAGGCTCCGCAATTCCCTCACCCTTCCGAAAGAGGAAGTGGACAGGCTCCTGGAGGAGACCACTGACTGGACCATTCGCTTCAAGATGCCTGAGGACAGGATCGTGAAGATGGACGATCTCATCCGCGGCCACGTGGAAGTGAATTCATCCACTCTGGACGACAAGGTGCTATGGAAACGCGCCGACCTTCTGCCTACCTACCACCTCGCGAACATCGTGGACGACCACCTTATGGAGATCACCGAGGTAATCCGCGGCGAGGAGTGGCTGCCTTCGCTTCCGCTTCACTACCTTCTCTACGAAGCCTTCGGCTGGACGGACACGCAGCCGCGGTTCGCACACCTCCCGCTGCTTCTCAAACCTGTGGGCAACGGCAAGCTCTCGAAGCGCGACGGCGACAAGATGGGATTCCCGGTATTTCCTCTCGTTTGGACAAATTCTGCCGGAGAGACATACCATGGCTACCGCGAGGACGGCTACTTCCCTGAGGCCTTCGTAAATATGCTCGCGATGCTGGGATGGAATCCGGGCACTGAGCAGGAGCTTTTCACGATGGACGAGCTCGCGCAGAGCTTCTCCCTGGACAAGGTTAGCAAGAGCGGCGCCAAGTTCAACCCGGACAAGGCCAAGTGGTACAACAAGGAATACCTCCGCATGAAGAGCGACGAGGAACTCGCCTCCCTCTATATGCCAATCCTGGAAGAACACGGCGTCAAGGCCGACTTCGAATATGTGAAGAAGGTTGTGGGCATCATCAAGGAAAGGGCTACGTTCGTGTCAGACTTCTGGACCATAGCGCCTTACCTCTTCATCGCACCTTCCGGATACACCGAGAAGGACCTGAAGAAATTCGGCACGCCGGAGAACTACGCCATGGCGCTCGAAGCCATAAGGAGCGGCAGTGACCTGGAGGAATACATACGCGGCAAGGAGTGGCCTATGGGCAAGGTGATGAACTGCATCCGCCTGGGACTTACCGGCAGCGGCTCCGGACTTGGCATAGCCGACATCCTGTCATGCATAGGGCACGACGAGGCCGTCAGAAGAATCGAAGAACTCGGAAAACACATCGCATAATATGGCTAAGATAGGTATCTGCAGCGACCACGCAGGCGTGGAGTTCAAGAGCAAACTCATCAAAAAGCTCGAAAAGAGAGGGTTCGAGGTGGTCAATTACGGCACCGACAGCCTCGAGAGCTGCGACTACTGCGACTTCGCGCACAAATTGGCCCGGGGCATAGAGAACGGCGAGGTGGAGAAGGGAATCGCGATCTGCGGCACCGGCAACGGTATGGCGATGACGCTCAACCACCACCCCGTCATTCGTGCGGGATTGGCCTGGGACGTCGAGATAGGCAAGCTCGTCAAGCAGCACAACAATGCCAATGTGCTCGTGCTCCCGGCGCGTTTCATCTCCTACAGGAAGGCCAGCGCCATCACCGACGCCTGGCTGGACAGCGAATTTGAAGGCGGAAGACACTTAAGACGAATTGAAAAGATCCCCGTTCTCAAATAACATCGAGGATTACCCGGAAGGGATAATTCTTCCCATAGACAAGCCTTACTGCTGGACATCGGCCGACGTGATCAGAAAGATCAAGTGGGCCGCGTGCCGGCATTTCGGCAAGAAAAACCTGAAGGTGGGTCACGCCGGCACGCTTGATCCGCTGGCTACGGGGATTCTTCTGGTGTGCATTGGCCCGGCCACCCGCAAGGCCGAAGAACTTCAGCGCTCCGCCAAGCGGTACCGCGCGGGAATCAGCTTCGGAGCCACCACAGCATCCTACGACAGGGAGAAGGAAATTGACCGCAGATGCCCGCTGGACGGGGTCAGCAGACAGGCTCTGGAAGCCGTGCTGCCGCAGTTCATCGGGGAGCAGGACCAGATAGCCCCGCTTTTCAGCGCCAAGTCAGTGGACGGGGTGAGGGTGTATGAACTGGCGCGCAAACGCCTGAAGGCGGGACTTCCGCTCGAGGACACGGGCATCATCCAGTCCGCGCGGATAAACATCTACGGCATCCGTCTGGAGGACTGGCTTCCGGAGCCCGAACCGGTCGGAGAGCGCGACGCGCGGGGGAAAATCAACGTGACGGACCTTCCCGGAGAGAAACTTCCCACGGCCATACTTTCCATAGACTGTTCCAAGGGGACCTACATCCGCGCCCTCGCCCGCGATCTGGGAGAGGCCCTGGGCAGCGGCGCCTTCCTGTCGTCGCTTCGCCGCACCGCGAACGGCGGCTTCACCCTCGACGACGCCGTCTCCCTCGACGACGCCCTGCAGCTGCTGGGGTAGCCCTAAATTCACTTCCCGTCCATGATTTGGCCCCCAGGTGTCGGCCCCTGACAAAATCTCTCCACAATTATCATTTGAGGAAGAAAATTTTATATCTTTGTAGAAGTTTGACATGCTGATATAATTCAGCGCAGTTAAACGGACATATTTATAAGACGTTACCTGACGTTTATCTTCTGCTATCAAACTTGGCAATTTGATTTATCGAAAAGAAGATGCGGCAACGGAGACGTCCACTTGTGATGACTTTAGAGCCATTACGCTTGTCGTAATGGGACTTCATATCATCCTGACGTGGGCAGGCTATCGTTGCTTATCCTTTTTCGATGGCAGCCAAGGCCTGATAGCGGGATGAGCAAAAGTAGTTCTCCCACGTCTTTTTTTATTCCGCTGGACAGGGAGGTCACCAGCATATGCTAAAACAAGCTTATGAATAAAGAAAAAGACCAGGAACTGTTGTCCAGAAGAAAATTCTTCAAAAAAGCAGCCACTGTTACATTGCCAATTCTGGGCGCGGCAATGATTCCGTCTCTGGATGTAATCGCAAAAGTCAAAGGAAAAGAGAATACGCCGTCAGGGTGTGATTGGGATTGTTCTGGTTCCTGCAGGTTTTTCTGTGAAAACACCTGTTCCTCCACCTGCACCGACACGTGCAAATCAGCGTGCCAAAATGATTGTACTTTTGGATGCAAGGAAACTTGTTTAGGCACCTGCAAGGAAACTTGCTCATATGGTTGTCAATATACCTGCCGCAATACCTGTGCAAGCAGCAACCATTATTAGTGGTTAAACGATTTAACTTCTGCTCTTTAGAATACAAGGATGAACCAAATCAAAGAACAATCGAAGCCTTGGCGGGAGGATTCGGTGAAAAACATAACCTTTATCGTCACCAAAGACTGCCAACTGGCCTGCAAATATTGCTATTTGGTCGGGAAGAACAGTGATGAACGAATGTCATTTGAAGTCGCCCAGAAAGCGATAGACTACATATTGTCTAATAAGGATTATCTGATCAACAGCAGTGTCGTTTGGGATTTTATAGGAGGAGAACCTTTTCTGGAGATAGACCTCATTGACAAAATATGCGATTACATAAAAGAGCGGATGTATATTCTTAAGCATCCCTGGTTTAATTCGTACAGATTCAGCTTTTCCACCAATGGGCTCAACTATGACAGTCCGAAAGTTCAAGCCTTCATAAAAAAGAATATAACGCACCTCAGTATCGGCATAACGATAGATGGAACTAAAGCCAAGCATGATCTGAACCGTGTGTACAAAGGACAGGATGAACGAGGCTCATACGAAGATGTTGTGAAAAACATTCCCTTGTGGCAGAGCCAATTCCCCGGTTCAGGAACAAAGGTAACCATTTCGTCTCCGGATATTCCATATATAGCGGAGAGTGTGTTGCATCTTTTCTCTTTAGGCATACACGAAGTGAACATCAACTGCGTATTCGAAGATGTGTGGAAAGATAATGATGACGAAGCCTTTGAAGGACAGCTGACCACCCTTGCAGATGCCATAATTGACAATGACCTGTATCGTGAGCATTACTGTTCTTTCTTCAACGACTCCATTGGCAAACCTATGGATGAAGAATTGGAAAACGGCAACTGGTGTGGAGCAGGTAAGATGCTGACCGTTGACGCCAAAGGGAACTTCTATCCGTGTACCAGATTTGCACAATATTCCCTAAGGAGCAAAAAGGCGAGAATCATAGGGAATGTATATGACGGAATAAACAACAATCTGCTTCGTCCATATCTGGCATTGGACAGACGTTCTCAAAGTCCGGACAAGTGTTTGAAATGCGAAGTCGCCAGCGGCTGCGCCTGGTGCCAGGGAGAGAATTATGATGCTGCGGAAACCGATACCATTTATCAAAGATCAACCGCAATCTGCAAAATGCACAAAGCCAGGGTAAGGGCCAACAATTATTATTGGAACAAGCTGTTCAAAAAACTGGATCCGTCAAACGACCGAGCCACGCAGTTATATGGCAGTCAATCTAAAACCAATTTAATCGGATGCTGAAATACTTAGTAATCGTACTTGATGATGCTGCACCGTCTTATTGCAGTTATTCCGTGACGCCTAAAGGCAAAATTCTCAACATTGACGTTTTACGGGCCGGCATAAAATGGGCAATGAAGGAAAATCTGCAGGCTCAAGTTGTGTACTCTGATAATTGTTTGACTCCGGAAATTCAAGATATCTTAAATCAATATGATTATTGCTCGATATCAAGAAAAGTAACGAGCCGGAAAAATGACATCATCTGTATAGATGGATGGTCATTTTCTGAAGACTCGCTGATGAAGAACGCCATATACGTTATCCGCACGAGCAAAACCAGTTTCTTTGAAAATTACCACAAACTAAGAAGTCTTTTCTGCCGCGCAACAAAAGTCAATGTGGTATTTACTGATATCGAGACATTTACTGATGAAGATCTCGCTCACTATGAATCGTGCCTGATGAAATTGTCAAATGAAATATGCGGAATGTATCAGCAGGGCAAAAAAACAAATTTCAATCTCCTGACAGACAGGCTGTTTCTAGATCACCGCAATTCTTGTAATGCAGGCGTTGAAAGCATTGCGCTTATGTCGGACGGGCAATTTTACATTTGCCCGGGTTTTTATTATGATGGGGAATCATCTATTGGCAACCCCACAGTCGGGGTAAAGATAAAAAACCAGTATCTTTTGAACGAAGATAATTCGCCAATTTGCAGGATTTGTAACGCATATCAATGTAAAAGATGTGTTTGGGAGAACAAACGGTTAACCCGGGAAATAAACATTCCGTCCAGCCAGCAATGCAAACTATCTCATATTGAGCAAAGATGCAGCAGAGTGTTAAAATCAAAACTGGAGGAATACTATGTTTTGAAATCCGCATGTGATATTCCCGATAATAAATATTTGGATCCCTTTGAATTGTTAAAATAATGAAAACTATAGGAAAAGTAACAGAACAGGAACGCGACGAAATCCGCGCCCTGTTTGAAAGACAGAACGGACTCGCCGAACTGGTAGGAGTAATAGCCGAGACGAAAAACAACGAATTATATGAGCAGGTTGTTACAGATATGGGCGCAACCAGAATGAAATTCGACACGTGGTGGTCGTCTATGGCAGACAAATACAACTGGGAAAGTTCCCCAAATGGATGCTGGAGTGTCAATTTTGACACTTGTGACATATACCTGGAAGAAAAATAACTGTTCATGTGTTCCTATCCCAACGAAATGACTTACAACGGTAATCTGTTGTTTCACTACACCAGCTTGGATAACGCCATCAAGATCATCTTGACCAACTCTCTCCGATTCGGTTCATTTGAGAACACCAATGACATCACGGAATCAAGGAGAAGTATTCTTTCGAATGTTCCCGGAAAGAATAAAAAGAAGGTCGAAAAGGAAATATCAGAATATCACGCCATTTGTTTTACTAAAGACAACGATGCTCCTCGGGGATTTGCCGTTGATTGCATGTGGGGTTATTATGCAGAAAAAGGCAATGGTGTATGCCTGGTATTCGAAAAAGATAAATTATTGGCTGAATATGCCAGAATTACACACTTACCAAAAGCTATTGACAATACCCAAGAATATGACGTTCACTACTGCGATAATTCTAATTTGATTCATCTTGATAGTCATACGGTTCCCGGAGCCAGAAAAGAATTAAAGGAAAACATCCGGAATTTCTTTTTTGTGAAAGACAACTGCTGGAAGCACGAAAACGAGTTTAGATTATTGGTAAAATCAGAGGAACCACGATTTTTACCCTTAAGTGATTCTTTGATGGGCGCTATAATATGTGCGCCTGCAAAAGGAAACTATAAAGAAACCCTTCAATATAAACTATTGTCCGAATTGGAACATCTTCGAACCTTCAACATTTACAATTACGGCTATAAGCTTGGAAACAGAGAACTATATCTCGATGATGAGCCGAAGTGCCCGATCCTTGGGGACGAGTACCAAATTGATGACTCAGAAACTCTGCTATACTGACGTCTTCCCCATTCGATAAGGTACGGAAAAGTCGGAAATTCGCAAGGGAAGCGCGTGAAAACAGGTGACACCTGGCAAAACGAATAGTAAAAAGATAGCAAATTGATTGCAAATAGCAATCAATTTACTATCTTTGCGGTAAAGCAAAAACAATTATGTCACAATCAGCACTTACAATAAGATTAAATTCTGAACTCAAAGCTCAGTTTGACAGCCTTTGTGAGGAGTTCGGGATGAGTACAAACACGGCGTTCAATATCTATGTTCGCCAGGTGGTCAGAAACCGGAGCATCCCGTTTGTAATCGAAGCTGCTGCCAAGGATGACCCGATGGTCAAAGGCCGAGCAGCCTTCTACCGCATGCGTCAGGCGGCAGCTGAAGCCGGCTTGCAAGATATGACGCTCGAAGACATCAACAACGAGATCAGACTTGCAAGAGAGAAGAAAAAATGAAAATCTATGCCGTCATAGACACTAATGTGTTAGTATCCGCAATGTTGGCGAAGCACCAGGATTCTGCGCCGTTGCTTATACTTGAGAACTTGTTTTCCAGACAAATTATCCCAATGTACAATGACGAAATCCTTGCAGAATATAACGAAGTGCTTCGGCGGCCACATTTTCCGTTCGATGAAGAGGATATAGATTTTGTCCTGCACGCCATTATGGAAAGTGGGATGGACTCTTTACGTACATCGACTGAAGATATAGTCTTCGATCCTAAAGATGTCGTCTTTTATGAAGTGGCTATGTCCAGAGAAGATTCATATCTCATTACGGGAAACATTAAACACTTTCCGAGAAAACCCCGAGTTGTTACGCCAAACGAAATGCTGGACATAATCAATGCGGCAGAATAACCAAAGGGGAAGAGCTACACCTCAAATCTAACAGCTATACAAATAGCTCCGCGGCGGTCACTATACTTTGGAAGCGGCCGGAATATTCATTGAGTTTCAGTCCGAACGGAGTTATCAAAGTCATAACGGTAGCGCAGCGCGTGCCGGTCTCCGCTATGAACGAAGCCTGCCTTTCCCGCAGTTTGCTGTCATATTCTCTGTCAACCAGAAAATCATTGGATGAGAATTTGCACTCGCAAAGATTGATGATCCTGTCGGCGCGCTCAATCAGGAGATCCACTTGAGAGTTCCTGCCAATCCAGGAGTACGTCTCCGTATGCACACCGGAAATTCCGAGTGCCGCCTTTATCTGACGGATATGCTGGAAACAGACATTTTCAAAGGCAAATCCTCTCCAGGAATTTACCGACGGGCTGTTCTGCTGATGTTGCCAGTACTCCGTGTCATCAGTCCCCTTCTTCCCGATAAAATAATTATAGAACAGACAGAAATTGTCTATGAGCCGGTAGCGAGTGCATTTCTTCGACTCGGCGAAATACCGGAACTGTTCGATGAAATCGCTTTCCTCAAGCGCGCGGAGGAGTTTTGTGAATTCTCCGCCATTTCCGATTTTCGTGGCGTTCAGTATCTCCTCCCTGGTATATCCTATCCGCTTTGAAGACAGAAATTTGATGACCTTTTCGGCATTCTCGGCGTTCTTGAATATTGCCCCGAAAAGCCTGTCATACTCATTGGCAAGCTTCCCTTTACTGTTGAATATAAGGGCATCTACATTTTGAGCAAGGCTCTGACCGGCAGTAAAGAGATTGAGATAATAAGGAATACCCCCAAATATCATATAGGCCTGAATGACGTCATAACGGTCAAGCCTCACATTGCGGGAGATGAAAAATTCCTCACATTCACGCAAAGTGAAAGGTTCAAGCTTAATCTCCGCCGTTACCCGGTCATAAAGACCGCCCTTCCCGTTGAGAAGATTGTCGGAAACCCACGAGACGGCAGAACCGCACACAACGAGCATAAAGTCATCCCGCTTTGCGCCCCACCCGTTCCAGAAAGACTCAAATGCAGTCACAAATCCGGACCGTGGAGTATCCAGCCATGGAAGTTCATCGATGCAGACAAGTAGTCTCTCGCCTTTGGCGGCCTTCTTTTCGAGGAATTGTTCCAGAATAAAGAACGCATCAAGCCAATTTTCAGGCGCCGACTCAAACTCGGCCCCATAACGTATCAGCGAGTGGGTGAAATGCTGCAGCTGTTTGGCCAACAGATCTTTCCCCTTCAATTCGATAGTAGAGAGCGCTGTATGCGAGAATGTCTCCTTCCCTTTAAAGACTTCGTTCATAAGAAATGTCTTGCCGACCCTGCGCCGTCCATACAAAACGACGAATTCAGGATGTTTGCCGGCATACAGTTTCTTGAGTTCAGCTATTTCCGATCGCCTGCCTATGATTTCCATATTGTCCTTATTTTTCTACAAATATAGAAAAATTAAAGTTTTAGAAAAATAGCGGCTTGCTATTTTTCTAAAACTGGTAATTTGGAGTGAGTTTTAGAAAAATAAAGGCCGAGCGACTGTTACCTCTTGAACCAACTCTTCTTCAGGAAGGCGCGGACAGGCTCGTCGTAAAGTTTGAGCAGAGCCCAGGCCAGGAAGATGGACAGGACGAATACGCCCACGGCGACGGCCACGTGCTGCCAGAGAGGGGCGTCCCCGTGCTCCGCAACCCAGTTCATCTGCA
>CAVBDE010000003.1:0-49471 GCA_963594055.1 Anaerovoracaceae bacterium
TATGTTCGAAGACAATGCGCTCCTGAAGGTGGCTCCGGAACTGCCTGCGATGAAGCTGACGGCTCAGTGCTATGAGAGCATGTTCCTCGACTGCGCCACCCTTACCGTCGCGCCGGAGCTGCCTGCAACCGAGCTGGCTGAGAACTGCTATTACGATATGTTCAATGGAACCGCCATAACGAAAGCGCCCTCGCTTCCCGCCACGACTCTTGCGGAGTACTGCTACTCCAAAATGTTCAGGGATACGCCCATTACCTCGGCACCTGAACTTCCCGTCAAGGTTCTGGCGCGTTCCTGCTACTCTGAAATGTTCCGCGGCTGCACACAGCTGAAGGCCGCCCCCGAGCTTCCTGCGACAACGCTGGCAATCAGTTGCTATTATGGAATGTTTAACGGTTGCACTTCGATTACCGAAGCTCCGGAGCTTCCGGCAACGAAAATTGAATATGATTGCTACTGTTCAATGTTCGAAGGCTGCACTTCGATTACCGAAGCTCCGACGCTCCCTGCGGTGATTGCGGAGGAGTCCTGCTATGCCAATATGTTCAGCGGCTGCACTTCGCTGAAGACCGCCCCGGAGCTTCCCGCCACGACGATTGGATATGCCTGCTACAGCGGAATGTTTAAAAACTGCACTTCGCTTACAGCCGCCCCGGTGCTCCCTGCGAAGGGTATGAGGACGTTCTGCTACAGTGAAATGTTCTACGGCTGCTCAAAAATCTCTGAAGTTACTGTCAAGACTGAAGCCACACTTCAAGCGGTTCAGGACAGCAGCGCTTTCGACGGCTGGCTTAAAAATGCGGCTGCCGTCGGCACCATTCACAAGCGCTCTACTCTGGAATTGCCGACTGCCTCCACCTCCGGCATCCCTTCCGGCTGGTCAGCCGTGGACGATGTGACCGACTAACCGATTTGTCCCGGCCGGGGATCAAAAAAGAGGAGGTTGTTCCATTTCAGGAAAACCTCCTCTTATTTAGTTATTTAGAAAGATCTAAAGTTCGTTGAGCTCGGCCACTGCCTCGTCCTTGCGTCCGACCACGATATCCTGGTAGTCCTTAAGACCTGTACCTGCAGGAATCAGATGACCGCAGATGACGTTCTCCTTAAGGCCTTCGAGGTGATCGACACGGCCGCGGATGGCAGCCTCGCTGAGCACCTTGGTGGTCTCCTGGAATGAAGCGGCGGAGATGAAGCTGTTCGTGCGGAGAGCGGCGCGGGTGATACCCTGAAGCACAAGCTTCGCGGTAGCCGGGCGGGCCTCACGGGCAACCATTGGCTTAAGTCCCTGACGGGCAAGCGAATCGTTCTCGTTACGGAGCTCCCTTACACCGATGATGTCTCCCTGGTTGTATTTCTGCGAATCAGCTGCGTCCTCGATGTAGTACTTGCCGTAGATGGCGTCGTTCACATCCATGAACTTCATCTTGTCCACAAGCTCCTCCTGAAGGAATTCGGTGTCGCCGGCGTTGGTGATCTCCACCTTGCGCATCATCTGGCGGACGATGATCTCAAAATGCTTGTCGTTGATCTTCACGCCCTGCAGACGGTAAACGGCCTGAACCTCGTTCACGATATATTCCTGTGCCTTCACCAGACCGAGGATGTTGAGAATGTCGGAAGGTGCGATACCGCCGTCTGAAAGCGGAGTACCTGCCTTTACATAGTCGTCTTCCTGTACGAGGATCTGCTTGGTAAGAGGAACCAGATAGTGTTTTTCAACACCTGAGCGGTTCTTCACGATGATCTCGCGGTTACCTCTCTTGACGGTTCCCATTATTACCTGACCGTTGATCTCGGAAAGGATGGCTGGGCTGGCGCTTGGGTTACGCGCTTCGAAGAGCTCGGTAACTCGAGGCAGACCACCGGTAATATCGCTGGCCTTACCGAATGCGCGAGGAATCTTGATGATGATGTCACCGATCTTGACTTCCTGGCCGTCCTCCACCATAACGTGCGCACCTACAGGGAGGTTGTACTGCTTGATGATGGTTCCGGCGGCGTCCACGATGTCCACTGCAGGGCTCTTGGTCCTGTCCTTGGACTCGATGATGACCTTGTCGTTGGATGCGGAATATTCATCGGCGGAATCCTTGCGGAAGGTAACGCCCTCTATCATATTCTCGAACTTGAGGGTACCGGCCACTTCGACGATGGTGTTCGCGTTGTACGCGTCCCACTCGCAGATGCGGTCTCCCTTCTTCACCTTGTCGCCGTCCTTGAAGTAAAGAACTGAGCCGTAAGGAATATCATACTGGGAGAATGTGATTCCGGTGTTCTCGTCCACGATGCGGAGTTCGGTCATACGGCCGACCACGACGGTATGCTTTCCATCCTCGTCCTCGCGCTCGATGGTACGGAGCTCGGAGAACTCGAGGCGTCCGTCGTACTTGGAATCGATGCTTGAATCAGCTCCGGATGAAGATGCGGTACCGCCGACGTGGAAGGTACGGAGCGTAAGCTGGGTACCAGGCTCACCGATGGACTGTGCGGCGATGACACCGACCACTTCGCCCTTCTCAACCATGCGGCTGGTGGCGAGGTTGCGGCCGTAACACTTGGCACACACGCCCTTGCGGCTTTCGCAGGTAAGCACTGAACGTATCTCCACGCTCTCGATAGGAAGAGAGTCGATGAGCGAAGCTTCGGCCTCGCGGATCTCCTCTCCCGCACGGATGATAAGCTCACCGGTGAGAGGGTTGAAGATATCGTGCACTGAAGTACGTCCGAGGATTCTCTCGCCAAGTGACTCGACGACGGTATCCTTGTCCTTGATGGCTGTAGCCACAAGTCCGCGAAGGGTGCCGCAGTCGTCCTCGGTGATGATGACGTCGTGTGACACATCCACGAGACGGCGGGTAAGGTAACCTGCATCCGCAGTCTTGAGGGCGGTATCGGCCAGACCCTTACGTGCGCCGTGGGTACCGATGAAGTACTCCAGCACCGTCATTCCCTCCTTAAGGTTGGAGATGATAGGGTTCTCGATAATGTCCGCTCCGGATGCTCCGGCCTTCTGAGGCTTGGCCATCAAACCGCGCATACCGCAGAGCTGCTTGATCTGCTGGGTAGAACCGCGGGCTCCTGAATCCAGCATCATATATACCGGGTTGAATCCCTGCTGGTCTGATGAGATCTGCTTGCCCACGATGGCGGTAAGGTTGTTGTCGACTGCCGACCAGAGGTCAACGACCTTGTTGTAACGCTCCTGGTTGGTGATGAATCCCATTGCGAAGTTGCCCTTGATCTCCTCGATCTTCTTGTAGGCCTCGTCGATGAGGGTCTGCTTCTCTGCAGGGATGATGACATCGCCCAGGTTGAACGATATGCCGGCACGGAATGACTGGTAGTAACCGAGGTTCTTGATGTCGTCCAGGAACTTGGCGGTACGGGTCACGCCGGTGTATTTGATGACGTCGGTGATGATGGTACGCAAAGGCTTCTTTCCGAGAAGGGTGTTCACGTAAGGAACCTCGTCAGGGACATACTGGTTGACGATGATACGTCCCGCAGTAGTCTCCACGAGCTCATAGCCCTTCGAAAGATCCATCTTGTCCTTAGGAAGGCGGACCTTGATAAGGGCGTGCATATCAATCTTTTTCGCATCGTATGCGATGATTACGTCTTCAGGTCCGTAGAAGCACATTCCCTGACCCTTGGCATCAGGACGGATCTTGGTGATGTAGTACAGACCAAGCACCATATCCTGTGAAGGCACCGTGATAGGGGCGCCGTTGGCAGGGTTGAGGATGTTGTGCGAACCGAGCATAAGAAGCTGCGCCTCCATAATGGCGGCGTTGCCGAGCGGAAGGTGAACGGCCATCTGGTCACCATCGAAGTCCGCGTTGAATGCGGTACAAGCGAGAGGGTGCAGCTGAATGGCCTTGCCTTCAATCATTCGCGGCTGGAACGCCTGAATACCGAGTCGGTGAAGGGTAGGTGCACGGTTGAGAAGAACCGGATGGCCCTTCATCACATTCTCCAGGATGTCCCAGATGACAGGATCCTTCCTGTCCACTATCTTCTTCGCTGACTTTACGGTCTTCACGATGCCGCGCTCGATGAGCTTGCGGATGATGAACGGCTTGTAAAGCTCGGCTGCCATATACTTAGGCAGACCGCACTCGTGCATATTGAGTTCAGGACCCACGACGATGACTGAACGTGCAGAATAGTCGACACGCTTACCGAGGAGGTTCTGACGGAAACGTCCCTGCTTACCCTTGAGGGAGTCGGAAAGAGACTTGAGAGCACGGTTCTGCTCGCTCTTTACGGCAGATGACTTCTTCGAGTTGTCGAAGAGGCTGTCCACCGCCTCCTGGAGCATACGCTTCTCGTTGCGGAGAATGACTTCAGGGGCCTTGATCTCTATGAGTTTCTTAAGACGGTTGTTACGGATGATGACTCTGCGGTAGAGATCGTTGATGTCCGATGTGGCGAACCTTCCGCCGTCGAGCGGAACGAGAGGGCGAAGATCAGGCGGGATGACAGGAATCACCTTCATAACCATCCATTCAGGACGGTTCTTGCCGTTTGACTCCTGGAACCACTTCACGATCTGAAGACGCTTCAGAAGCTCTGCCTTCCTCTGCTGGGATGTCTCCACAGCCAGTTTCTGGCGAAGTTCCTTCGCGAGTTCCTCAACATTGATCTCGCAGAGAAGGTCATATATACCCTCGGCGCCCATCTTGGCCACGAACTTCTCAGGATCTGAATCCGGAAGATACTCGTTGCCCGGAATGCGGCTGAGCACGTCCAGATATTCATCCTCGGAGAGAAGCTCCATCTTGGCTACACCGCTGTTACCAGGCCTGACAACTATGTATTTTTCATAGTAGATCACAGACTCGAGCTTCTTGGCAGGAAGGCCAAGTATAGCGGAGATCTTGTTCGGAGCGCTCTTGAAGTACCAGATGTGTGCTACAGGCACGGTAAGGGTGATGTGGCCCATTCTTTCACGGCGCACCTTCTTCTCCGTAACCTCGACGTTACATCTGTCGCAGACGATGCCGCGGTAGCGGATGCCCTTGTATTTGCCGCAATAGCACTCGTAGTCCTTGGTAGGACCGAAGATCTTTTCACAGAAAAGACCGTCTCTCTCCGGCTTGTAGGTCCTGTAGTTTACAGTCTCAGGCTTCAGAACCTCTCCGCAGGACCTTTCGGTAATGTCCTCCGGAGAAGCCAGCGAGATGCTGATTGTCTGGAAATTGCTCTTAACCTTTGTTTCCTTGTTATTGAAAGTAGGCATATTTCTATCTAATCCAAATTACAATATTTAATCCAGTGTAACCTTAAGGCCGAGACCTCTGAGCTCGTGGAGAAGAACGTTCAGTGACTCTGGGATACCTGCAGGCGGCATAGGGTCGCCCTTGACGATAGCCTCGTAAGTCTTGCTTCTTCCGGTCACGTCGTCGGACTTGACGGTCAGGATCTCCTGAAGGACATTGGCTGCACCGAATGCCTCGATGGCCCAGACCTCCATCTCTCCGAAACGCTGTCCACCGAACTGAGCCTTACCTCCGAGAGGCTGCTGAGTGATGAGCGAATAAGGTCCGATCGAACGTGCGTGCATCTTGTCGTCAACCATATGGCCAAGCTTGATCATATAGATGACGCCGACCGTAGCGCACTGGTCGAAGTAATCGCCGGTACCGCCGTCGCGGAGCTGAGTCTTGCCGAATCTAGGAAGACCCGCCTTGTCGGTGAGGTCGCAGATTTCCTCAAGACTTGCACCGTCGAAGATAGGCGTAGAGAATTTCAGGCCAAGTTTGGCTCCCGCCCAGCCGAGCACGGTCTCGTAAATCTGACCGAGGTTCATACGGCTTGGCACACCGAGAGGGTTAAGAACGATATCCACAGGAGTACCGTCTGCAAGGAAAGGCATATCCTCCTGGCGGACGATCTTCGCTACGATACCCTTGTTACCGTGACGGCCGGCCATCTTGTCACCGACTGTGATCTTGCGCTTCTTCGCGATGTAGACCTTGGCGAGCTGCATGATGCCGTTAGGGAGTTCGTCGCCCACCTTGATCTTGTCAATCTCACGCTTGCAGATGACCTCTTCGGTCTTGACTGCGAGAACGTAGTTGTTGATAAGGTCGCGGATCATCTCGCTGTTATGCTCGTCAACTGTCCAGTTGCTTGAATTGATATTCTGGTAATCGATGCCCTTGAGAGCGTCGGCGGAGAATTTCTTGTCCTTGGCGATGATTTCCACGCCGTAGAGGTCGAACACGCCGTTGCTCTTGCGGTTCTTCGTGAGGGTGATGAGTCGCTGGAGGAAGTCTGTGCGGAGACGCTCGGCCTTCTGCTCGAACTCGGCCTGACGAAGATTGATCCTCGTCTGCTGGTCAGCCTTGGCGGCGGTGTTCTTGCGGCCGATCTTCTCGGTAGGCTTCGAATAGAGGGCTGTCTTGACGACGGTACCGCTAAGCGAAGGATTGGCCTTCAGGGATGCGTCCTTAACATCGCCGGCCTTGTCGCCGAAGATGGCCTTGAGGAGCTTCTCCTCAGGTGAAGGATCGCTCTCGCCCTTAGGGGTGATCTTTCCTATCATTATGTCGCCCGGCTCGATGTGGGCACCCACCATCACGATACCGTTCTCGTTCAGGCGCTTGGTAGCGTCGTCGCTGACGTTAGGAATGTCGGATGTGAGTTCCTCCGGACCGCGCTTGGTCTCACGGACTTCGGTAAGATATTCATCCACGTGGATGGAAGTGAGCACGTCCCACTTGACCATCTCCTCTGAAAGCACGATGGCGTCCTCGTAGTTGTAACCCTTCCACGGCATGAATGCCACCATAAGGTTACGTCCGAGCGCAAGTTCACCTCCCTGGGTAGCGTAACCCTCGGTGAGAACCTGGCCTGCGTGTACTCTCTGGCCCTTGCGGACAAGCGGAGTAAGGTTGATGGTCGTACTCTGGTTGGTACGGCGGTAGTTAGGAAGCTTGTAAACGGTCTCCTCAGGAGCGAAGCTTACGAACTTCTCATCGTCGGTAAGATCGTACTTGATGCGGATTTCATTGGCATCCACATAAGAGACGGTTCCTTCGCGCTCCGCGATGTACTGGGTGCGGCTGTCGATGCAGACTCTCTCCTCCAGACCGGTACCCACGATAGGTGACTCAGGTTTGATGAGAGGCACTGCCTGACGCATCATGTTCGCGCCCATCAATGCACGGTGGGCATCATCGTGCTCGAGGAACGGAATGAGCGATGCGGCTACGGAAGCCATCTGGTTAGGAGCGACGTCCATATAGTCGATCTCTTCCTTCGTTACGACAGGGAAGTCGGCCTCGAGGCGGCACTGGATGCGTTCTGCGAGGATGTTGCCCTCGTCGTCCATGGCGACATTGGCCAATGCGACCTTCTTGTCCTCCTCCTCTTCGGCGCTCATATAGCTGTAGCCGGTGTCGGAGAGGTCAACCTTGCCGTTCTGTACGCGACGGTAAGGGGTCTCGATGAATCCGAGCGAGTCGATGCGCGCGTAAACGCAAAGTGAAGAGATAAGACCGATGTTAGGTCCTTCCGGCGACTCGATAGGACAGAGACGGCCGTAATGGGTGTAATGCACGTCTCGAACCTCGAATCCGGCGCGGTCGCGGCTGAGGCCTCCCGGGCCAAGGGCTGACAGACGTCTCTTGTTCGTAAGTTCGGCAAGAGGGTTGGTCTGGTCCATGAACTGGGACAGCTGGCTGGTGCCGAAGAACGAGTTGATGACTGAAGACAGCGTCTTCGAGTTGATCAGGTCGATAGGCTTGAACTGCTCCGAATCCCTTACGTTCATTCGCTCACGGATGGTGCGTGCCATACGGCTGAGGCCCACGCTGAACTGATTGGCCAGCTGCTCGCCTACGGTACGTACACGACGGTTGCTCAGGTGGTCGATATCGTCCACTGTGGCCTTCGCGTTGATGAGCTGAATGAGGTATTTGATGATCTCGATGATGTCGGTGTTGGTAAGAACACGCGTGCTCGGGTCAATGTCCAGGCCGAGCTTCTTGTTGATGCGGTAACGGCCGACATTGCCCAGGTCATAACGCTTCTCTGAGAAGAAAAGCTTGTCGATGACGTCGCGGGCGGTGTTCTCATCAGGCGGTTCGGAATTGCGGAGCTGTTTGTAGATGTAACCTACAGCTTCGAGTTCCGTATTTGTAGGGTCCTTCTGGAGTGAATTGAAGATGATGCTGTACTCCGCCGTACTTGCCTCGTCTTTCTGGAGAAGGATGGATTTGGTGTCCGTGTCAAGGATGGCCTCGATGGAATCGTCGTCGAGGATCTCGCCGCGCTCCACGATAGGATTGGTTCTCTCGATAGGGATGACCTCGCCGGTATCCTCGTCTTCGAAATCCTCAACCCAGGTCTTGAGCACTTTGGCGGCAAGTTTGCGCCCCTTGTTGGCCTCAAGATTCTCTCTGGTAACCTCGATCTCATCGGCAAGGTTGAAGATGTCGATGATGTCCTTGTCGGAGTTGTAGCCTATGGCTCTGAGAAGAGTGGTTACCGGAAGTTTCTTCTTGCGGTCGATGTACGCATACATCACATTGTTGATGTCGGTGGCGAACTCTATCCACGAGCCCTTGAACGGGATGATACGTGCGGAATAGAGTTTCGTGCCGTTCGTATGCATACTTTGATCGAAGAACACGCCAGGAGAGCGGTGCAGCTGGGAAACGATGATGCGCTCCGCGCCGTTGATGATGAATGTGCCGGCAGGAGTCATGTAAGGAATGTTCCCGAGGAACACGTCCTGAACCATCGTATCGAAGTCTTCATGCTCAGGGTCGGTGCAGGAGAGACGGAGCTTGGCCTTCATAGGCACCCCGTAAGTCAGGCCTCTTTCGAGACATTCTTCGATAGAATACTGAGGAGGATCAATGAAATAGTCGATGAACTCGAGCTTATAACTGTTCCTCGTATCCTCAATTGGGAAAATTTCCTGGAATACCTGATAGAGCCCTTCGTTCTTTCTGTTCTCGGGAGTGGTCTCGAGCTGGAAGAAATCGCGGAAAGATTTCAGCTGAACTTCAAGCAGATCAGGATAATCCAATATTTTTGATGTGGCGAAATTTATGCGCATTGAGAAAAAACTTTTTTAGACGGAAAAAAGGTTTAGAGCCTATTACCCCGGCTCTAAACCTGTTGAGTTCCCTTTTTCAAGCAGGGAAAAGGCTGAACTTACTTAAGTTCAACCTCTGCACCAGCCTCCTCAAGAGTAGCCTTGAGTTGCTCTGCCTCTGCCTTAGAAACCTTCTCCTTAACAGTTGAAGGTGCACCGTCAACGATGTCTTTTGCCTCCTTAAGACCAAGTCCGAGGGCCTCTTTAACGACCTTGATGACCTGGAGTTTAGCAGCACCTGCTGCCTTGAGGATAACATCGAACTCTGTCTGCTCAGCCTCTTTTGTTTCGCCGTTGCCACCGTCAGCGGCAACTACAACTGCTGCTGCAGCCGGTTTGATACCATAAACTTCCTCGAGAACCTGTGCGAGTTCCTGAACGTCTTTTACAGAAAGGTTTACCAACTCTTCTGCAAGGGCTTTTACATCTGCCATAATTATATAATTTTTAATTTGTTAATATTACTGTTATTATGCCTCTGCCACTGGAGCCGAAGCGATTTTTTCATCTTCTGCTTTACCCTCAGCAGCATTCTGAAGAGCAGAAACAACGTTACGCATAGGAGACTGGAGAAGAGCGACAACATCTGCGATGAGTTCTTCCTTCGTCTTGATGGCTGCAAGCTGGTCGAGTTTGTCAGCACCCAGGTAAGCGCAACCCTGAACATATGCACCCTTTACCTCCGGCTTGGGGAGACCTTCCTTGAGGAGCTTCTTGATAAGTTTACCGGGAGCTGAAGGAACGTTGGTGTACATTATGGCGGTATTGCCTACAAGAGCGGCTGAGAGAGATTTGATCTCCTCGTTCTCGCTTGCGGAAATAACGTGATTGAAAAGAGTATTCTTTACGACACAGAGCTTTACACCCTGGTTGAAGCACTCACGACGGAGCTTGGTGGTCTGACTTGCAGTAAGTCCGGCGATATCGGTGATATAGAAATCAGGATATTCGGCGAGCTGAGCTGAGATGCTTTCAATAATTTGATTTTTAAGTTCTTTCTTCATAATATTGAATTTTTACTCAGCACCGTTGAGGAATGCCTTCAAGTCAATTTTGATACCAGGGCTCATAGTGCTGCAGATAGAAGCACCGAGCATATAGTTACCCTTCAGAGACTGAGGTTTCAGTTTGCTGATAGCATTGATGACCTCAGCTGCGTTCTGAGCGATCTGCTCAGGAGTGAAAGATACCTTACCGATAGCTGTGTGAATAATACCTGTCTTGTCGACCTTGAAATCGATCTTGCCGCCCTTTGACTCCTTGACGGCAGCGCCGACCTCCATGGTGACGGTACCGGTCTTAGGGTTAGGCATAAGTCCGCGAGGACCGAGGACCTTACCCAGGACACCGACCTTACCCATTACGGAAGGGGTACAGATGATGACGTCAACGTCAGTCCAGCCGTTCTTGATCTTCTCGCAGTAGTCGTCGAGACCTACGTAGTCTGCACCTGCAGCCTTGGCCTCTTCAACCTTGTCAGGAGTACAGAGGACGAGGACACGTACGGTCTTACCTGTTCCGTTAGGAAGGGTAACGACTCCGCGGATCATCTGATTGGCCTTGCGAGGGTCAACGCCGAGGTTGACGGCAAGCTCTACAGAAGCGTCGAATTTGGTGTATGAAACACCTTTCAAAAGACCGCAAGCCTCAGAGAGTGTGTATGCCTTCGATGGCTCGTATGTAGCCAGCGCAGCTTTTTGATTTTTAGTTAACTTACTCATAATAATGCTTGAATCTTTTAAATATCCTTAGGGAATTCTCCTGTTACGGTGATACCCATACTTCTGGCTGTTCCTGCAACCATCTTCATGGCTGATGCGATGGTGAAGCAGTTCAGGTCAGGCATCTTGCCTTCTGCGATCTCCTTTACCTGATCCCAGGTGATGGATGCGACCTTGTTACGGTTAGGTTCACCTGAAGCGGTGGTGATGTGAGCCGCTTCCTTGAGTGATACAGCCACCGGTGGCTGCTTTACTTCAAATGTGTAAGACTTGTCATTATAGACCGTGATGACTACAGGAAGGATCTTGCCTGCCTGTGCCTGCGTGGCTGCATTGAAAGCCTTGCAGAAGTCCATAATGTTAAGGCCTTTTGAACCAAGTGCAGGTCCTACCGGAGGTGCTGGATTGGCAGCTCCACCTTTGATCTGAAGCTTGATGTATCCGGTAATTTCTTTTGCCATAATACTTTGTTATTCTTTTGTTACTTGTGTAAAGCTGAGCTCGAGCCCTGTTTTTCTGCCGAAAATAACGACACTAACCTTGACTTTGCTCCTGTCTTCGAGAATCTCGTCGATGGTTCCGTTGAATCCGGCGAAAGGACCGTCAGTGATCTTGACAGATTCGCCGATTTCGTAATTGACGACTGTCTGTGCTGCGCTGTCGGCGTTTTCGTCCTGAATGCCGAGAATCATCTGCGCCTCTTCCTCGCGGATAGGGACAGGGATTCTTTCAGTCTGTGTTCCGATAGTTCTCTTTTCTGTCAGGAAGCCTGACATTCCAGGGACAAGATTGCGGATGATGTTCTCAAGTTTGGCGCAGAGTTCGCACTGGATGAGGACGTAGCCAGGGTACAGAAGCCTGTCGGCCACTGCACGTTTCCCGTTACGGGTTACTACTTCCTTCTTGACAGGTACGAGAACCTGTGCCACCTGATCGGTAAGGCCGCTGTGTTCTATTTCCTTCTGGAGATATTCCGCAGCCTTTTTTTCTTTTCCGCCCGCTGTCCGCAGAACATACCATTTCATTTCGCCCATAGAAGTACGACAATTACAATGTATAGATTACAGACATCAGAGATTGGAAAGCCAAGTCTATAAGCCAGAGCACAACCGCAAGGATAACAGTGGTGACCATAACCAGGATAGCGGAACTCTGAAGTTTGCTCCAGGATGGCCACGTAGTCTTCTTAGTCAGCTCTACAAAAGACTCTTTGATTGAATTTGTAAACTTACCCATCTTTACATTTAATGGACACGGCAATTTGGAAGCGGGACGTCGTGTCTGTTAAACAATAATCAAAGCGTAACCTTTGATATTTGGCAGGGGAAGCAGGATTCGAACCCACATCGACGGTTTTGGAGACCGCTGAACTACCCTTGTTCTATTCCCCTAAAACGGTGGACTCCCCTTTCGGGAAATCCACCTTGTTATAAGGACTGATTACTCAATGATCTTTGTAACCTGACCGGCACCTACTGTACGTCCACCTTCACGGATAGCGAAACGAAGACCTTCGTTAAGTGCAACCGGAGTGATGAGTTTTACGTCGATCTCAACATTGTCTCCAGGCATAACCATCTCAACACCTGCAGGGAGAGTGATCTCACCTGTTACGTCGAGGGTACGGATGAAGAACTGAGGACGATACTTATTGTGGAACGGAGTGTGACGGCCACCCTCTTCCTTCTTGAGGACATAGATCTGTCCGAGGAAGTGAGTATGAGGAGTGATGGAGCCCGGCTTTGCGATAACCTCACCGCGCTTTACATCCTTCTTGTCGATACCGCGGAGAAGAAGACCTACGTTGTCTCCTGCCTCACCCTGCTCAAGGAGCTTGCGGAACATCTCGACACCTGTTACGACAGTCTGCTTAGGCTTGTCGCTGAAGCCGACGATTTCTGCAGGATCGTTGACGTGGATGGTACCTGTCTCGATACGTCCGGTAACCACAGTACCACGGCCGGTGATAGAGAAGATGTCCTCGATAGGCATAAGGAACGGCTTCTCGTTCTCACGTACAGGAAGCGGAATGTAGGTATCGACAGCGTCCATAAGTTCCATAACCTTCTCTTCCCACTTAGGTTCTCCGTTAAGAGCACCGAGGGCAGAACCGCGGATTACAGGAGCGTTGTCACCGTCGAAGTCATACTTGTTAAGAAGGTCACGAACCTCCATCTCAACGAGCTCAAGCATCTCCTCGTCGTCAACAAGGTCAACCTTGTTAAGGAAAACGACCATCTTAGGTACGTTAACCTGCTTTGCGAGAAGCACGTGCTCATTGGTCTGAGGCATAGGACCGTCAGTAGCGGCAACCACGAGGATGGCGCCATCCATCTGAGCGGCACCGGTAACCATGTTCTTCACATAGTCGGCGTGGCCCGGACAATCGACATGCGCATAGTGACGATTGGCGGTCTGATACTCAACGTGTGCAGTGTTAATGGTGATACCGCGCTCTTTCTCTTCAGGAGCGTTATCGATCTGATCGAAAGACTTAACTTCGCTCAAACCCTTCTTTGCCAAAACAGCAGTAATGGCAGCGGTAAGAGTTGTCTTACCGTGGTCAACATGGCCAATTGTACCGATGTTAACATGAGGTTTATCCCTCTTAAATACTTCTTTTGCCATAATATTATGTATAAAGTTATTATCTAATACTTTATTATATATACACAAAAAAGAGCCGATGATGGGAATTGAACTCATGACCTCATCCTTACCAAGGATGCGCTCTACCCCTGAGCTACATCGGCATTTGAGCGGGGTAGGAGAATCGAACTCCCATTTCCAGCTTGGAAGGCTGGCATAATAGCCATTATACGAACCCCGCTTGGAGGATTTACTCCATTATGGTGGGCAAGGATGGATTCGAACCACCGAAGGTATAACCAGCAGATTTACAGTCTGCCCCATTTGGCCACTCTGGTACTTGCCCCTGTTTATGCCAATACGCTTGGCTTAAGCGAGCCGATGGGGGGATTCGAACCCTCGACCCCGAGATTACAAATCACGTGCTCTGGCCAACTGAGCTACATCGGCAAAATTTATTTCAATAACCTCCCGGTATCCCCCGAAACCGAAAGGGATTGCAAAGATAATCAAGATTTTCGAATTACAAAAATCTTTTTGTCAAAATTACAGCAGTTTCCGGAGTTCCTCCTCTATGCCCTCCCGGTCTATGTGACAGAGATGCCGCTGCTCGCCCTGAGCCGCGTGAAGAATGAATTCATCCGGAATGCCAAGCCCCCTGACACCGGCCTTCGCGCCCGCCTGCTGCGCATATTCGCAGACCGCCCCGTACAGACCGCCCTTGAGGCACCCGTCCTCCACGGTGAGCACATTTTCATAACGGGCGAATATCTCATCCAGGGTCCGGGTGTCGATTGGCTTGAGGAAACGGAAGTCATACACCCCCACTGCGTCCCCGAAGGCTTCGGATGCCTCGAGAGCGCGGTGAACGCACGGGCCAATGGCCACGACCGCCACCCTGCCGCCGCGCTTCAGGCAATTGGCCTTCCCCGAAGGCAGCTCCAGGTAGGGTTCTTCCTCCCAGCTGCAGCCCTCCGCAAGGCCTCGCGGATACCTTATTATATAAGGGCCCGTTTTCGACAGGGTCG
Source organism: Anaerovoracaceae bacterium (assembly GCA_963594055.1). GTDB lineage: Bacteria > Bacteroidota > Bacteroidia > Bacteroidales > UBA932 > Cryptobacteroides. Next base: position 14,451 of record CAVBDE010000003.1, read on the forward strand.
CCGAATAGAGCATGTTCTTCAGCTCCAGCTCGTCGGAAGGGGCTGCGACGGTGCAGTTCGGGATGCAGCGGTATGCCGCCATATCGAAGGCTCCGGCGTGCGTGGCCCCGTCTTCGCCGACCAGGCCGGCGCGGTCAAGGCACAGAATCACAGGCAGCTTCTGGAGCGCCACATCATGGATTATCTGATCGTAGGCCCTCTGCGAGAACGAGGAGTAGATGTTGCATACGGGACGGAGCCCGGCTGCGGCAAGACCCGCCGAGAAAGTCACGGCGTGCTCCTCTTCTATGCCCACGTCGAAAAACCTGTCGGGGAAACGCTTCGAGAACCCGGTCATAGAGCAGCCGCTGGCCATAGCCGGAGTGATGCCGACGATGTCGGGGTTCTTCTCCGCCAGATCGCAGAGCACCTTTCCGAACACGTCCTGGTAGCGCGGGACGTCGTGCCTGACGACCTTGCGCTCTCCGGTCTGCGGATCGAATCTGCCCGGGGCATGCCATACGCAGGGATTCTGCTCGGCAGGGGCGTAACCCTTGCCCTTGGTGGTTATGCAGTGCAGGATGCGCGGACCCTTCAGGCCCTTGAGTTTCTTCAGGGTGAGCACCACCTGCTCTATGTCATTGCCGTTGACGGGGCCGAAATACCTGAGCCCCATGGCCTCGAAGATGTCTCCGCCGCTGCCCGTGACCAGGCGCGATTTCAGCGCGCGCACCTGCCGCTGGATGAATCCGCGAAAACGCGTGTCGCCTATGATGTCCCAGGCGCGCTTCTTCAGGGAATTGTAATTCTCGCTGGTGGTAAAGCGCAGAAGGTGCTTGTGAAGACCCCCGACGGCCTTGTCTATGGACTGGTTGTTGTCATTGAGGATGACCAGAAGGTCCGCGGCGCTCTCGCCGGCATTGTTCAGAGCCTCGTATGCCAGGCCTCCGGTCATCGCACCGTCTCCGATGAGGGCTATGCTCTTGTACGGCAAGCCCTTGATGCGCGCGGCTTCGGCATAACCCAGCGCCGCACTGATGGAGGTTGAGGAATGGCCCACCCCGAAAGCGTCCCACCTGCTTTCGAAAATGTTCGGAAAACCGCTTGGTCCGTCGCTGCGGCGGAGCTTGCGGAAAGCCTCCTTCCTGTCGGTGAGGATCTTGTGGGCATAGGCCTGGTGGCCGACATCTATCACGAACTTGTCTTCCGGAGTGTCGAAGACATAGTGGACTCCCACGATGAGCTCCACGGCGCCGAGGCTCGAAGCCAGGTGGCCTGGATTCTCGGAGCACACCTCCACCATATAGGAACGGATCTCCGCACAGAGCTGACGGAGCTGTTCCATATCAAGTTTCTTTATATCTGAAGGAGTATTTATACTATCCAATAATTGCGACATAGACGGCAAATTTACTGATTTATTTTCAGATAAATATTCCGGGACGTGCCAATCTTGGGAATTTTTGGTAAATTCGCAATCTGTGTCAGTGCATTACCGCTTTCCGAAGTAAAACCAAAAAACATATTATGTCAGAAAAAATCTATCGTTTCATCAACGACAAACCTGCCGCCAGGTGGGCCGCGTTGATCCTCATTGCGCTTGCGATGTTCTTCGGCTATATGTTCGTGGATGTGATGTCCCCTATCCAGTCTCTGCTGGAAGCCGAAAAGGGCTGGACTCCCAACGTCTACGGAACATACGCCAGCTCCGAGTACATTCTGAATGTCTGCGGATTCCTTATCCTCGCCGGCATCATCCTGGACAAGATGGGCATCCGTTTCACCGGTATCCTCTCGACCTCCCTTATGCTCGGAGGTGCCGTCATCAAGTTCTACGCGGTAAGCGACCTGTTCGCGGGCTCCGCCTTCGAGGCCTGGCTGAACTCCTGGTGGGTCAGCATGCCAGGCAGCGCCAAGCTCGCGTCCCTCGGATTCATGATCTTCGGATGCGGCTGCGAGATGGCCGGGACCACCGTATCGAAGGCATTGGCCAAGTGGTTCAAAGGCAAGGAAATGGCACTCGCAATGGGCATCGAGATGGCTATCGCACGCGTGGGTGTGTTCGCCATCTTCTCCATCAGCCCTATCATCGCCGCCAAGTTCGGAACCATCGCCGCACCTGTCGGATTCTGCACCTGCCTGCTTCTCATAGGCCTGATCAACTTCCTCGTATTCTCCGTTATGGACAGGAAGTTCGACGCTCAGCTGGCCGCTGCGGGCGAGAAGAACGGTGAGGAAGGCGGAAGCGACGAGGAGTTCCAGATCTCGGACCTGGGCAAAATCCTCACTTCCAAGAGCTTCTGGGTAGTGGCACTGCTGTGCGTACTCTACTATTCGGCCATCTTCCCGTTCCAGAGATACGGGGCCAATATGCTCCAGTGCAACCTTAACGGCCTCAGCCCTGACGTGGCTGCCAACATCTTCAGATGGTTCCCTATCGGCGCGGCGGTCATCACTCCGTTTCTGGGGGCCTACCTGGATAAGAAGGGAAAGGGAGCGACAATGCTCATCTACGGAGCGTTCCTGCTCATCATCTGCCACCTGGTGTTCGCGTTCCTGCTGCCTGCCACCGGAAGCAAGATCCTCGCTTATGCGACCATCGTGATACTGGGAGTCAGCTTCGCGCTCGTGCCTGCTGCCCTGTGGCCGTCAGTTCCGAAGATCATCGACGAGAAGATCCTCGGTTCGGCCTACTGCCTCATCTTCTGGGTACAGAACATCGGGCTGTGCTTCGTTCCGAAGCTTATCGGAAGCGTGCTTGAGAGTTCGAACGCCGCCAATCCTGCGGTCATCGCCGCCAAGGAGGCCGGAGCTTCGTTCATCCCTTACAATTACACGATTCCGCTCATCATCTTCGCCTGCTTCGGCATCCTCGCCCTGCTGGTAGCCCTCTACCTCAAGGTCCTGGACAAAAAGAAGCACCTCGGCCTCGAAGAACCGAATATCAAATAGGCGCCTGCGCTACAGGAGTTTCCATATAATCAAACGGTTGCATGATTTTTACCTTGCAGCCGTTTGGTGTTTTTGAGGCATTTTGCCGGGTATTTTTGCGGTAGAATTTACCCCTGCCGGATATTACCGGGCCTTTTCGAGGGTGCGCCAGTAAGATTCGTCGAAGTCGGTAGGGTGAACATACTCGCCGTCACGGTCTATGCGGAATGACAGGTAGGTGATAGGGATGTTCCTTTCCAGGAACATCTTCTCGTAGAAGGTCTGAACCTCATACACCACACTGTCCAGACCCGGCAGAGAGTCTTTCTCAGCATAAAGGTCCCTGGTCGAGCAGATGCGCTCAAGCCCGTTGGCCCGGACAACGGCCCCGGTGTATTCGTAAAGAAAACGCGAATCGGTCTTCAGATGCACTATGCCTCCCGGACGCAGCATCCGTGCATAACGCTCAAGGAAAAGCGGCGAAGTGAGGCGCGAATTCTCACTTTTCATCTGCGGGTCGGAGAAAGTGAGCCAGATCTGCGACACCTCTCCCGGCGCGAAGAACGCCGTGATGAATTCTATGCGGGTGCGCAGGAACGCGACATTGGGGATCTTCTCCACGGTGGCCGTCTTGGCCCCCTTCCACAGGCGCGCGCCCTTGATGTCCACGCCTATAAAGCACTTGTCCGGGTATCTGCGGGCCAGATCTATCGTGTATTCGCCCTTCCCGCAGCCGAGTTCCAGGATGATCTCCGCATCCGGCCGGCCGAACATCTTCTCGCCCCAGTGCCCCTTTATGGGGTGGTCCGTAAGATTGAAAAAGCCTTCGGAGAGCATCTCCTCGCTTGAAGGCTGCAGAAGGCAGGAGAAAGTCTCGTTCTCTGCAAATCGTCTGAGTTTATCGTGTCCCATATCGTCTCCACGTTATTCCAAGTCCGTTTATCGCGTCCGCCCCGTCCTGCGGATATATCACCAGCCTCCACCGCCCGCCGAGCGGGAAAAGCACACCTTCGCGGTACGGCTGCCTGCGCGAAGAAATCTCCATTACCACCCTCTCCACATAGATATCGCTCTCCGGAGAGACCCATCTGACTTCCAGAGGAAGGCTCGCCGAAGCTATAACATTCTTAGTTTTAGGACTGGTATACAGCGAGATGTCGTACAGGGCCAATGAATCCACATCCTCCAGCACGAACTCGTATGCAGCACGCTCCCCCCTGATGAATTCCGAACCGCGGTCCGGCTTCTGACAGGAAATGACCGCAGCGAGCAGCACCGGCAGAAGAGCCGCGAACCTACTTCTGCGGCTTGCCGTTGTTCTCATCCTTTTTCCCGTTACCGCCGCGCGACTTGTTTTTCTTACGCTTCTTCTTCGGCGAATCGAATCTGGAGATGCTGCCCTCACCCACCGCGGTGACGAATTCAGGCGAACCCGGTTCGGCATCCGGAATGAGCGACTGCGGACGTATGCCCTTGCGGTTCATCTCCTGAATCTCGCGAACCTCCTCCGCAGGCACAGGGTAAAGATTGGCATCCGAAGACTTGTCGTAAGAGAAGTACATCATCTCCGCGAGTATGTCCGTCTTTCGGAGGTAGGCCAATCCGTCCTCGAACTCAAGCGGGCCGGTCACCTTCGGAATGCGGCTCTGCGCATCGAGATAGGTCGGCACCTCGTAATTGATGCAACACTTCAGTTTTCCGCATTGGCCTGCAAGCTTCTGAGGGTTCAGAGACAGATCCTGGCACCGCGCCGCAGCCGTACTGATGCTCTTGAAGTTCGTGACATAATTGGCACAGCAGAGAGGCCTTCCGCAGATGCCGATGCCCCCGATGAGGCCGGCTTCCTGGCGTGCGCCGATCTGCTTCATCTCTATCTTGATGCGGAATTCCTCGGCGAAAACCTTGATCAGCTGGCGGAAATCCACGCGGCCGTCCGCGATATAGTAGAAAATGGCCTTCGAACCGTCGCCCTGAAACTCCACGTCACCGATTTTCATCTCGAGACCCATAGTGGCGGCGATGCGCCTGGCCTCTATCATAGTCTGCTGCTCGCGCTCGGTGGCGGCCAGCCATTTGTCAATGTCGGCCTGACGCGCCTTGCGGTAGATCTTCTTGAACTCATAGGAGGCAGGATCTATGCGGCGGCGCTGCAACTGCTTGTAAACCAGCGGGCCTTCGAGCGAAACCATGCCCAGGTCATATCCGGAGGCGGCCTCCACCACCACCTTGTCGCCCTGACGTATGCTCTGACCGGAGTCGTTCCGGTAATAGCCCTTGCGGGTGTTCTTGAACCTTACCTCGAAAATGTCCCTGTACTCTATGGCCGGGACATCCTTCAGGTAATTGTGAACTGCCAGCTTGCAGCAGCCCTCCTTATATGTAACCTCCCTGGTTCCGTCCTCGCAGTCCACGATCTGACATCCCCGGAAGCAATCGTATTTCTTAGATTCGTTCATATCGACCTGTATAGTGAATTCACCAAATCGGTGAATAGAATTTTCGTGTTCACATTCCTGCCAATCAGCATCTGGGCCTTGCTGAAGCAGTCCAGAGCCTTGCGCGGGAAAGTTTTCCGGCTTCTCGCCGCCCAGTCCGAAAGTTCAGCCTCCGGATACGGACCGGCCGGAACAAGCGAAGACATACCCTGCTGATACAGGAACACGTCCCTGAGCCTGTCTGCGGCAAATTTACAAAAACTTTTCGCTTTTTCCTTTGACGGAAGCGCGGCCAGCTGATCCCCTATCTCCAGACAGGCGTAAAGATCGCGGGCCAACAGCCCCTGCATAAGGGAGCGGAGCAGCTGAACCTGCTCTGCGCTGCCCTCCACGACATCACGGCCGGACACCTTGTCGAGCCTTATCTGCTGACATCTGGAGGAAATCGTCACCAGCACCTGCGCCGGCGCGTGGGTGATGAGTATGAACTGAGTGAGCTTCGGCGGCTCTTCGATGAGCTTGAGGAGCCTGTTCGCAGCATCCTTGTTCATCTTCTCCGGAAGATAGACCAGCACGCTGCGGTATCCCTTCTCCAGAGCGCTGAAGGACAGCTTCTCCAGGAGAGACTTGGCCTCATCGACCTTGATCATCGCGTTCTTGCCCTCTATCTCCAGGGCCTCGCTGAGCTCATTCTCGGTAAAATTCGGATTGGACAGCACCAGAGCGCGCCATCTGTCGATATAGTCGTCGCTCTTCCCGGTATTCACGGGGAAAATGCAGTGCAGATCCGGATGGATCAGCTTGGCTATCTTGTTGCACGACGGGCACACCCCGCACGAATCGCCCTGCGTCCTGTTACGGCAGTAAAGGTACTGAAGGAAGGCCAGCGACAGAGCCACGGCGCCGCCGCCGTCGTCCTCGTGGAACATAATGGCGTGAGGCACCTTCCCGGAATCTACCATTCCCTTGAGCGCCTGCACGATCTTCCCGTTCCCTTTGATCTGCGAAAAACCCATTCTACGACTTTCTGACAGTGTTATATCTGGCTATTCCGGTCAGGTATTCCTTCTCCCGACCGTCCCCGAAGCAGTTCAGGGCATCCACAGCATCCTGAATGTAACGTTCCAGGATCACCTCTGCCTTCTCCACGCCCTGATGTTCGAATACAAATGTACGAATTTGCTCGCAATACTCGGGATGGTTGTGGATGTCAAAAAGCATTTTTCTGATTTCATCCTCACGGGGCGACCCTTCCAGCGCGCAGAGCAGCGGAAGCGTGATCTTCTGCTCCTTCAGATCTATCCCCACGGGCTTGCCCAGAGCCGCATCGCCCACATAATCCAGAATGTCGTCCTTGATCTGGAAGGCGATGCCCAGCGAGCAGGCGAATTTCTTTATCTGTGCCAATTGGCCCTCGTCCGCACCGCTCGCAATGGCCGCGCTCAGACAGGCGGTCTCGAAAAGGGACGCGGTCTTGCAGTAAATGATCCGAAGATAATCCTTCCTCTCCGTCCTCTCGCCCGACGCCTTTTCCAGCTGAAGCATCTCACCTTCCGCGAGGCAGGTCATGGCGTTCGAGAACACATCCACGATGTCCTCCTGATGGTCCTTGACCTCCACCACCAGCTCCATCGCCCGCGCGAGCCAGAAATCCCCCACGAGCACGGCGGCCTGCGGGCCGATTTTCGAACAGAGCGTAGGCTTCCCGCGCCGCAAGGTGCTTTCATCGGCCACATCGTCGTGAAGAAGAGTGGCATTGTGCAGCAGTTCAGTGGCGGCAGCCACCTTCACCGCATCGCCGTTCGCCTTCCCGCCGACAATGCGCGCCACCAGAAGCGCCATCAGCGGACGGAGCATCTTCCCGCTGTGCGAGATGATATCGTCGTTCACCGCCTGCAGAAGACGGACGTCAGACTTCAACGCGCCCCTTATCTGCCCGTTAAGAGCGGTCCAGTCCTCCCCCAGAAATTCTACTATTTCTTCCCTAAGCATTATAAAACTCAAAAACAAGCCGCGCGAAAACCGTGCGGCTTGCTGTACTGTAATTCACTTTCTGTTAGAAGTAAAGAGTAAGCGTGGCAGCTATGCCGGAGCATTTCTGATTCTTTACAGCATCGCCCACAGCAGCTGCTGAGATGCTGGTCTTCGAACTGCCGTCCTCGGCTTCCTTGTACATGGAACCGAGATCCCAGTAATACTTGACGGAGATGGCCGCAAAGTCAAACACCTTTACGCCGGCACCGACCCCGACACCGTACTCGAGCCTGTTGCGGTTGTTCCACTTGTCAGAATCGCTGTTCGTGGTGTCCAGGCTGTACCCGGCCGCGGAAGCGATGGTGGAAACGGCATTCTTCGTGGCGTCATCCTTGAAGCTGCTGACCGCCTCCGTGGTAAGAGCGTATCCGACAAACGGCTCAGCGAACACGAAAGGCTCCACTACACCGAAATCATATCCCCAGGCCACACGTACAGGAACTTCGAGATAACCTGTCTTGCTGTCCAGAGTGATGTCATAATTGCCCATGCCTATCTGCTTGAGCGTGGTGTTGAGGGTCTGGCCCTTCACATCATAAAGGATTCCCGGCTGAACGCTGAATCCGAGCGGAAGATCCACATTGTATACGATACCCACGTGATACTGGCTGACTGATTTGGTCTCAGCGATGTCAGTATAGGCATCATTAAGGTTCGTAGCCGCAGTGGTAAGACCGCCCACGATACCTATCTGTGCATTTGCACTGACTGCCGCGATCAAAGCTGCAGCAGCCGTAAGAATAACTTTTTTCATAACAAACTGTCTATTTTTGAAATAATGTCTTCTTTCGAAACCACACCTACGGTCCTGTCCACAGCCTCGCCGTTCTTGAAATAGATGAGGGTAGGTATGCTCATAACCCTGTATTTGAAAGCCACTTCGCGAGCCTCATCCACATTGCACTTGCATACCGTGGCCCTGCCATCCATCTCGGAGGCCACTTCCTCCACGGTAGGGGAGAGCATACGGCACGGGCCGCACCAGGTGGCCCAGAAATCTATGACCACGACAGGCGAAGATGCGAGAACTTCGTCCAGATTCTGATTCGTAACTGTAACTTCCATAATAATGCTTAAATCTTTTTGTCAATTCTCCAGGTGAAGGCTCTGAGTCCCAGGTCCGGGTAAGCCAGATCCTTCTGATGCAGGGCCTCCAGCAAAGCGTCGGCCTTGTCGTCATCCACTATGGTCAGCAGCGCCTGATTGGTCTCAGGCCAGGCGTGATTACCATAATGGGGAATTCCGTTCTCACTTCCGCGGCCCCAGGTCTCACCCCAGCGGGTGAAGCCTCTCTGACCGTATTCATCCAGGATATCGACGATCTCCTCGCCGTAAGCCTGGCTGTATGTCACAAATATAGCAATCATTTCTTAATTCTATTTTCCTGCCTCGTGGCAAATATACAATAAACTGTCGGAATAAGTACCAGCGTGACTATGGTTGACACCGTAAGTCCCCAGCATACCACCATGCCCAGGCTGACCCACATCTCGGAGCCTTCACCTATGCCAAGCGCCATAGGAACCATACCGAGCACTGTGGTGAGGGTAGTCATAAGGATAGGGCGCAGACGGCTTCTGGCAGCCTCCACGGAGGCATCCACGACGCTCATTCCCCTCTCGCGGCACAGAATGGTGTAGTCGATGAGCACGATACCGTTCTTCACCACGATACCCAGAAGGATGATGATACCGATGATGGCCATCACACCGAGGGCGGTATGTGTAAGGGTCAGACCCCAGATAACGCCCACAAGCGCGAACGGCAGCGAGAACATTATCACGAACGGCGACATGAACGACTCGAACTGGGATGCCATCACCATATATACCATGATGATCATAAGCACGATGAGCACGATCATATCCCCGAACATATCCTGCTGGTCCTCATAGTCACCGGCGATGACCGTGGTCACATCCGTAGGGATGTCCGTCTGGTCTATGGCCTGCTGTGCATAAGCCACGGCGTCTGACAGGGCGGCTCCGTGAGCCACGATGCCGTTAAGGGAAATGTACCTCTCCCTGTCCTTTCTCTCGATGGTCGGAGGAACGGTGGTCTCTATGATCTTGCCGAGTTCCTTCATCCTTACCTGCTTGCCGGCGGCATTGGTGACCGTGATGTTCTCCAGGTCCTCGATGCTGGTTCTGAATTCAGGGGCGTAGCGCACGCGGATATTGTACTCCTCACCGTCCTCCCTGTAATAGGAAGCCACGGTACCTGACACGGCTGCGCTGAACGCGGCACCTGCGGTAGTGGAAGTAAGTCCGTTGAGAGCCAATTTCGTGCGGTCGAAATCCATCTGATATTCAGGAGTGTATTCGTCGCGGGACAATGTGGCCTGCGAATAGTACGGACTTTCGAGCAGCTTGGCCTGAAGTTCGCGCGCCACCTTGTCGGTCTTCTCGAAATCGTAGCCGTAAACCTCAACCTTGACGGATGTGGCGCCGCCCATCATTCCGCCGCCTTCGGTGACGATGCCCTTTCTGATCTGAGGGTAATTGCGAAGAATGCCGCGGATCTGGTCGCAGATTTCCGAAGTGCCGCGCTTGCGCTCACTGACAGAGCCCAGGTCCATATTCATCGAGATGACCTGTGTACCGTTGTCCTGCATACTTGCGAACGCATTGTCAGAATCGGCCTGTCCGAAGGTGTAGTTGAGCACCTTGACTTCAGGAACTGCGTCCGTGATGTCCCTGGCAATGGCGGCTGACACCTCGGCCGTTACGGCCTGGGCGGTACCTACAGGAAGATTGATCTCAACGCTTACGCGTCCGTCATCGCTTGAAGGGAAATACTCCGTCTTGACCTTGGGTCCCAGGATGAAGAGCGTCGCGAAGAATATCACGGCCGCACTGGTGACGACCACGGTTCTGTGGGATGTCGCCCATTTGATGATCTTCGAATAACCTACTGAAATCCTGGTGAGGAAATTGTCGATAGGGGTGAAGAACTTCACGTGAAGTCTGCTCTTGCTCTTGCCGCTCCTCAGAATCCTTGAACAGAGCATTGGCACCAGGGTAAGGGCCGCCGTCGTGGACACTATCATAATGATGCTGACGATCCATCCGAGCTGCTTGAACATGATTCCCGTCATACCGCTGATCATGGTAAGAGGCAGGAACACGCAGAGCATCGTAAGCGTGGATGCGACTACGGAGATGGCTACCTCGGAAGTCGCAAGCACAGCGGCCTCCTTAGGCTTCTCGCCCCTCTCCAGATGGGTCGATATGTTCTCCAGAACCACTATGGCGTCATCCACCACCATACCTATCGCTATGGACAGCGCGGACATCGATATGATGTTCAGGGTATTGCCTGTAGCGTACAGATATACCAGCGAAGCCAGCAGGGCTATAGGGATGGACAGCACGATGATGAACGTCGCCCTCCATCTTCCCAGGAAGAGGAACACCACGAGCATAACCACCAGGAACGTGATGATGATCGTGTCCCTGAGGGTGTGGATGGTGTTGATGATATTGGTTGAAGAGTCGACGACCGTCACGATCTTGATGTCGGACGGCAGGGTCTTCTCTATCTTTGTCAACTGCTTCTTTACATTGCGGATGACGTTTACGGTATTGGCACCGTTCTGTTTCTGGATGATGATACGGGCACTGCGCTCGCCGTTGGTGTAGGACTCCTGCTCGCGCTCCTTGGCCCCGTCATAGACGGTGGCTACATCGCGGAGATAGACGACCTTGTTGCCGGAAGTGGCGACCACCACGTCCTCGATCTCAGCAGGGTCATCGAACTCCTTCTCCACACGAAGGGTGTAGGTCTCGGATCCGATGTCGACGTTACCGGAAGGGAGGTTTTTGTTCTCCGATGCGATGGTCGATGCGATGGACGAAACGGTAAGTCCGTAAGCCTGAAGCTTCTGCGGGTCGCAGTACACGTGAATCTCACGGGTCGGCGCACCGGCAACGGATACCGTACCCACACCTGACACGCGGGCCAGCGGAGTCGCCACCTTGTCGTCAAGGATCTTGTCCAGACCGGCCAATGACTCGTCGGCTGTGGCGGAAAGTATAAGGATAGGCATATCGTCCGCACTGAACTTGAAGATCATAGGCACGGACGCCCCGTCAGGCAGGGACGAGTTCACCATATCCAGTTTGTCGCGCACATCGTTCGTGGCGACCTCTATATCAGTACCGTACTCAAATTCGAGCGTAAGAATGGATACGTTCTCCTTTGATGAGGAAGTAAGCTCCTTAAGGTTGGCTACACCGTTGAGGGAGTTCTCAAGAACCTTCGTAAGGTTCGTCTCTATATCCTGTGCACTGGCTCCCTGGTAGGAAGACATCACCATAATCGTGTTCGAATCGAAATCCGGGAACTGCGATATGGACGTTTTCGAAAGGGAATACAGTCCGAAGATGGCGAAGGCCACGAATATCAGGGCCGTCGTCACAGGTTTGTTGACTGCTGAACGATATATGCTCATTATTTGATGACTTCTACTTTGATTCCACTTCTAAGTGAGCTCTGGCCGCTGATCACCACGGTCTCGCCTTCGTTCACGCCGCCTGTGATGACATACTTGTCACCGATATGACGGCCAATCTCCACGATGCGAAGATCCACGGTATTGTCACCGTTGAGGACATAAACCGTTCTCACGCCGGACCCCTGCTGCTTCTGGATGGCTGAGTCAGGGACGATGACGGCATTGAGCTTGCCGAAGATCACACGGGCGTTCGAATACATTCCCGGGCGCAGTTCATATTTCGGGTTCGAGATGCTGACCTCCGCCGTTACAGTGTGGGTGGTGGCGTCGATGGTAGGGTAAACCCTGCTGACCTCACCGACATAAGTCTTGCCGGAAAGGGCCTCCGGGGTGAATTCCACCTTCACGCCCTTCTTGAGAAGGCTGTAGTCTTTCTCGGATACGGACACGAGCGCCTTCATGGGGTTGATCTGCTGAACGACATACAGAGGTGAAGACATCGCGTACATATCGCCCTGGTCGTAGTTTCTCGCGGTCACCACGCCGTCCAGAGGACTCTCGAGAACGGTGTTGGTGAGAAGGTTCTCGTAGGTGGTGTTGGCCACCTTGTACTGAAGCTCGACAGACTCGAAGTCCGACTTGCTCACGCCGCCCTTTTCGTAGAGGGCCTTGCTGCGTTCGTATTCGCTCTTGAGGTTATTTAGCTGAAGCTCAGCCTGTTCGAGCTGCGCCTTGTCCATCTGCGCGAGCACCTGGCCCTTCTTCACGAAGTCGCCCACCTCGGCGTTGATCTTGACGATGCGCGCGTTGCTCTGAGGTGCTATATTGTTCACGGCATAAGCCTGAAGAGTCACGGAATAATTCTGATCATTGTCCATCAACTCTTTCTGGGCGGTAACCACCTTGACCGTAGGAACCTGATCAGCCACAGCGGAAGCTGACGCGCTCTGCTGTTTCTTGCCGGCGCAGGAACATACTGCCAGCGCCATAAAACCCATTGAAACTAATTTTGTATTCATCTTATTGCTTGTTTTCTTCTGTATTGTTCACATCCAGGCCCAGGGTCTGCTCCAGACTGGTCTTGGCGGTGAGATAATTGTAAATGGACTGCGCCGTGGTCATCTTGGCCTGCACGAGGGCAAGCTGGGCGTCGTTAAGGTCGGTAAGCGTGCTGCTTCCCACCTCATAGGACTGCTGGGTGATGTCGTAGGCCTTCTGGGCTGATTCGAGCGCCTTGTCAGCGGCATCGAAGCTGTGGAGGGCAGACTCCATCGAGTTGATGTTCTGGCGGATGGAGATCTTGATCTGGCGTTCGCTCTCGGTGCGCTGGAGGTCAAGCTCGTCGGCCTGCACCTGCGCCGCCTTGATGTTGTAATGGTATTTGCCGCCCGAGAAGATCGGAACGCTGAGCGTCAGGCCCACATAGGAATACGGGGTCCACTGGTATGTGTCGAACTTGAAGTCATTGGCCATCGCGCTGTAGTTGTATGAGAACGCGAGCGAAAGGGTCGGGAGGGTCGAGTACTTCTGCATCCGCACGGTAGCCGCGAGCTGCTCGGCCTGAATTGCCAATTGGCGCAGGCTTGAGTTCCCGTCGAGACTCAGCTCGGCTTCGGTGTAAAGGGTGGTCATATCGTCAGAATAGTCGTACAGTTCCCCCGCCACGTCGATGTCCTCGTCGAGATCCACGCCCATCACGGCCTTGAGCTGCCAGAGAGCGAGCGTCACGGAATTCGCGGAGTCGTACATATTGGGGACGGCATTGGCCAATGTGGTAGCGGAACGGGCCAGATCGAGATCCGAAGCCTTCTGGGCCTCGTACTTGAGCTTGGTTTTCTCGTAATTTGCCAATGCGTTATCGTATACATCCTTGTAAACGGCGTATGACTCCTTCGCGAGGAGCACTGCGTAAAACGCGTTCTTGACCTGACTTACCATCTCAAGCCTGCTGCTGCGGGCCTTCTCCACCGCCAGTTCGACATCCTGTCCGGAGATGTGAAGGCTCTGCCAGAGCTGGGCGTTTATCAATGGCATCGCTGCCGATACGCCGGCTGAGAAAGTGTTCCACCTTCCGACTTCCAGTCCGCCGCCGCTGGTGCTGTCTTCCGTCGATCCGGACGATGTGTCACCGGACGTGCTGCCGCCTGTCATCGACGACATATCGAAGTCCATATACATCACCTGCTTTTCGATGGTCCTCTGAAATGATGCGGATCCGTCGATCTGAGGGAAAAGAGAAGCGTAAGTGCCGCGCTTCGCGTATTCGCTTCTTTCGATTTCCTTGTCGGCCACCTTGACTGAAACATTTTCGCTGAGCGCGATCTCAAGGGCCTGGTCCAAAGTTATGAACGTCTGGGCAAGGAAAAACAAACAACTAACTAATACTGTCATATTCTTACAAATGTTCGTGCGCGCATTGCGCAAATTCCGTACCACCATAATGGCCCCTGACGGCCCCGGAAGGCCTTCCTGTCATATTTGTGCCGTTATATGGCGGTGGGAACAAACATTTTCGTATATTTGGGAATGATAAAAAATCTTCGCTCTTCCATTCTGGCAGGAATTGCCATCGGATTCGCAGGCTTCGGATTTCTCGCCTGCGGCCGCCAGCCTGTTTACGGGAGCCTCGCCGGCGCCATAATCTTCTGCTTCGGACTTCTTACCGTGGTGGAGTACAAATTGAAACTTTTCACCGGCACGGCCGGATTCATCAAGAAGGGAGAAATCGGGGATCTGCTTCTGATCCTTCTGGGGAACATCACAGGCACGCTGCTGGTGTCGCTGCTGAGCCGGGTCAGCCCGCTTGGCATCGTGGAAGGCGCTGAAAAGCTGCTCGCGGCGAGGCTCGCTACCGGAGCGCTGAAATGCGGGGCGCTGGCCATCGGGTGCGGATTCATGATGACCACTGCGGTGACATTTGCCCGACAGGGACGATTCCTCCCGCTGCTTTTCGCCGTACCGCTGTTCATCGTGTGCGGATTCCCGCACTGCATCGCGGACGCATTCTACTACCTCAGCGCCCCCTGGAGTTTCCTGGGAGCGCACTTCTGGCAGATTCTCGCCCTCTACGTCTGCATTGTCCTCGGGAACGCCCTCGGCTGCAACCTCTATCGGCTGATCGCCGGAGAACAGGACGATTAGCGATGGAGCCACAGCGCCATAAACCGGTCATAGACTATATATCCGTCCTTTTTCTGATATATCATCTCCTTGTCTTCCAGGGTCTTCAGCGCGACCTTGACGCTGCTGGCCACCGGAAAGGACCTGTCTCTTCACCGACACGTCCAAACGCAAAAAAGGTGACCGGAGGTCCTGGGACCCGGTCACCTTTTCAGTTGTATGCGAATATGTTATTCGAGGATGGCTGCGATGCCAGGAAGGGTCTTGCCTTCGAGAGCCTCGAGCATTGCGCCGCCGCCGGTACTTACGTAACTTACCTTGTCAGCAAAGCCCATCTGCGAAACGGCTGCGACTGAGTCACCGCCACCCACGAGGGTGTATGCTCCGTTGGCTGTAGCCTCAGCGAGGTCCTTGGCGATCTGAAGAGTTCCCTGAGCGAACTTGTCGATCTCGAACACTCCCACAGGGCCGTTCCAGAGGACGGTCTTGGATCCGAGGATGACCTTCTTCCAGTTCTCGAGAGACTTAGGGCCGGCGTCAACGCCCTCCCATCCGTCAGGAATCTCGTGTGAAGGCACGACCTGAGTATTGGCATCGGCAGAGAATGCGTCAGCCACGAGGGTCTGTACGGAGAGGTAGATGTTCACGCCCTTCTCCTTGGCCTTGGCCAGGATGGCTGAAGCCTCTGGGATGAGCTCGTCCTCGTGAAGAGAATTTCCGATCTTGCCGCCCTCGGCCTTGATGAAGGTATATCCCATACCGCCGCCGATGATGAGGTTGTCCACCTTCTCGAGCATATTCTCAAGCACTTCAAGCTTTGAGCTTACCTTTGAACCGCCGATGATGGCAGTGAAAGGATGCTGTGCGTTCTTGAGCACGTTGTCGATGGCCTTGATCTCACCTTCCATAAGGTAGCCGAACATCTTGTCGTTAGGGAAGTACTTGGCGATGAGCGCGGTGGAAGCGTGTGCACGGTGTGCGGTTCCGAACGCGTCGTTGATGTAGCAGTCGGCATAGGAAGCGAGGGTCTTCACGAACTCCTTCTGTGACTCCTTGACGGCAGCCTTGGCAGCCTTGGTCTCCTCTTCCGTAGCGTCCTCGGCGAGTCCGCGAGGTTTGCCCTCCTCCTCAGCGTAGAAACGCAGGTTCTCGAGCATAAGCACTTCGCCCGGTTTGAGGGCAGCGGCCTGAGCCTGAGCCTTCTGGCAGTCCTCAGCGAACTGTACAGGAACTCCGAGAAGCTCGCTCACGTGTGCGAGGATGTGCTTGAGGGAGTACTTGGCATCCACCTTCTTGGGACGTCCGAGGTGAGACATTATGATGACGGCACCGCCGCTTGCAAGCACCTTCTTGAGTGTAGGAAGGGCAGCGCGGATACGTGTATCGTCAGTTATTTCGAAATTTTCGTTAAGCGGAACGTTGAAATCCACACGAACGATGGCCTTTTTGCCTTTGAAATCGTAAGAATCGATAAACTGTTGCATGATTATGATAATTTGATTTAACTTTTACCTTTCAGCGGCGCAAAAATACATAAAAAAGCGCACAAGTTCAAACTCCCCTATCTGCGGCCGGTTCGCACTATCCGGGCCGGCTTCTTCTGCCTGCAGGCCCATATCCAGATGACCACGCCGGCGATGATGAACGGTATACTCAGCATATGGCCCATATTTATGACCACGTCCCCGATGGTGAAAAGGGTGACCGACGGAGCCTTCGTAAACTCCAGCAGCGCCCTGCACCCGAAGCAGAACGTCAGGAAAATGCCGAAGAACTCGCCTTTGTACATCTTGTCGAGCTTATGCTTGTAAAGATACATCAGCACTATGCCAAGTATCACGTAGCACAGCGCCTCGTAGAGCATCGTCGGGTGCTTCGGAAGCGGATCGCCCGTCCTCTCGAAGATCACACCCCACGGAAGGGATGTATGATAGCCGTAAATCTCCGAATTGAAGAAGTTGCCGAGCCTGATGCAAGCCCCTGCAAAGCAGACGATTATCACCAGATGGTCCGCGAGCCACCAGAAGTCGAACCCTTCCTTGCGGCCGTATTTGCGCGCATACCAGATGAGGCCCAGCACTATGCCAATGGCGCCTCCGTGGCTGGCCAGACCGCCCTTCCACGGCTGGAACACCTCCAGAAAGCCGTCCCAGCTGCCGAAATAGTACTGCGGATCATAGAAGATGCAGTGCCCCAGGCGCGCGCCTATCACCACGCAGATGAGCATCGCATAGAGAAGCGGGTCGAGCAGAGCCTCGTTCACGCCCTCCTTGCGGTAGAACCATCTGAAGATATAATAGCCGAAAATGAATCCCGACACGAAGAGAAGGGAATACCATCTTATGCTCAAATGCCCTATGTGAAACAGCACAGGGTCTATATTCCAATGCACGAAAAGAAGATCCAACATTTTTCTAAAATTCAGTTCAGTCTGCAAATATATACATTTCTATGCCCTTTCCTTCACGATAAGTATCGAAAATTCATACAGCAGATATATCGGGAGGAACACCACCATCAGGGTGAACGGGTCTCCGGTCGGAGTTATTATGGCTGCCAATACCAGAAGCACCACCACCGCCTGCCGCCTGTACGCCTTGAGCGTGGACTTGTCCAGCACGCCCATCACCGAGAGCACCCAGGCCAATACAGGTATCTCGAAAAGCAGCCCCATCAGAAAAATGATGGTAAGGAAAGTGGACATATACGAGTCCAGCGATATCTGCGTGAGTATGTCCTGACCGATATGATACCCCGCCAGAAAGCGGAACGTCAGCGGGAAGATCACGCAGTACCCCACCGCGCAGCCCAGATAGAAAAGCACCGCCACACCCAGAAAGGCCGCGCGGACGCCCTTTTTCTCATTGGCATAAAGGGCGGGGGCGACGAACCTCCACACCTCGTAGAGCAGATAGGGGAAAAGCAGAAGCAGCGCCACCCAGAAAGCCACCTTCATATGTGTAAAGAAAGGCGTGGTGACGTTGATGTTGATGATGTCCACGTTGAATCCGGAGTCGAACATCGACCCGAACCATTTATAGAGGAAGAAGTCAGATTTGGAGGGAGACAGGATGACGCTGTCGAATATGGAGGGCATAACCGCGAACACGGCGAGAAACCCCGCCAGCATCGCGATCAGAACCCTTATAATGGACCATCTGAGAACCTCCAGGTGGTCCCAGAATGTCATCTCCTTCTCTTCAGACATTTATTTCTTGTCCTCTGAAGACGGCTTGTCCACGTCGTCTATCTCCTTTTCGACCTCGTTCATTCCGTCCTTGAAGCTCTTTACGCCCTTTCCGAGGCCGCGCATAAGCTCAGGAATCTTCTTTCCACCGAAAAGAAGAAGAACCACCAGGGCGATGATGATTATCTCGCCAGTTCCAAGATTTCCAAAAAGCAGCAGATTTTTCATATTATGAATCCAATTTCAATACAGCCATGAATGCGGACTGAGGCACCTGGACGGAGCCTACCTGACGCATTCTCTTTTTACCTTCCTTCTGTTTTTCAAGCAGTTTGCGTTTTCTGGTCACATCGCCGCCGTAACACTTGGCAGTCACATCCTTGCGCACCTGCTTCACGGTCTCGCGGGCGATGATCTTGGCCCCGATGGCCGCCTGGATAGGGATGTCGAACTGGTGACGCGGGATGAGCTCCTTCAGCTTCACGCAGATCTTCCTGCCGAAATCGTAGGCGTTGTCCTCGTGGATGAGGGTCGAAAGCGCATCGGCCGGCTCTCCGTTAAGCAGAATGTCCAGACGCACCAGCTTCGCCGGACGGAAATCCGTCACGTGATAGTCGAATGACGCGTAGCCCTTCGAGATGGTCTTCAGCTTGTCGTAAAAGTCGAACACTATCTCGGCCAGCGGCATATCGTAGTTGAGTTCCACGCGGTCTGCGGTGATGTAATGCTGGCTCACCAGAGTGCCGCGCCTGTCTATGCAGAGCTTCATTATAGGCCCGAAAAACTCGGACTTCGAGATTATCTGAGCCCTGATGTAAGGCTCCTCTATATGGTCTATGAGCGTCGGGGCCGGCAGACCGGACGGATTGTGCACGTCCATAACCTCGCCCTGCGTGGTGTAAACCTTGTACGACACGTTCGGCACGGTGGTAATCACGTCCATATCGAACTCCCTGAACAGCCTTTCCTGCACGATCTCGAGGTGCAGCAGACCCAGGAAGCCGCATCTGAATCCCGATCCCAGGGCCAATGAGCTCTCGGGCTCGTACACGAACGACGCATCGTTCAGCTTGAACTTTTCGAGCACGGTGCGCAGTTCCTCGAACTTGTCGGCCTGAACCGGGTACATACCCGCGAAGACCATAGGCTTCACCTCTTCGAAGCCCGCAATCGCCTCGCTGCAAGGGTTCTCCACGTGCGTTATGGTATCTCCCACCTGCACCTCCACGGCGCTCTTGATGCCCGTGATGATATAGCCCACATCGCCGCAGGACACCTCGTCCGCAGGCACGAGCTTCATCCTCAGGTGGCCAACCTCCTCCACGTCGTATTCGCGTCCGGTGGCGAAGAACTTGACCTTGTCGCCCTTGGCAATGCGTCCGTTCTTGATCTTGTAGTATGCGATGACTCCCCTGAACGGGTTGAACACGGAATCGAAGATGAGGGCCTGAAGCGGTGCTTCCGGGTCTCCCTGCGGAGCCGGGATCTTCTCCACAATGGCGTCCAGCAGCGGAGCCACCCCCTCGCCGGTGCGCGCGGAGACCTTGTACACGTCCTCCGGAGCGCAGCCGACAAGGTCACAGATCTCGTCCGTAACCACCTCCACCTGAGCCGATTCCATATCTATCTTGTTCAGCACCGGGATGATCTCCAGGCCGTGGTCTATGGCCATGTAAAGGTTCGATATGGTCTGGGCCTGAACCCCCTGCGAAGCGTCCACCACCAGCAGCGCCCCCTCGCAGGAAGCGATGCTGCGCGACACTTCATAGGAAAAATCCACGTGACCCGGAGTGTCGATAAGATTCAGCTTGTAGTTCTCCCCTCCGTGCTGATAGACCATCTGGATGGCGTGGCTCTTGATGGTGATGCCCTTCTCCCTCTCCAGGTCCATATCGTCCAGAACCTGGTTCTCCATATCCCTCTGGGAAAGAGTATTGGTCAGTTCAAGCAGTCTGTCGGCCAGGGTGCTCTTGCCGTGGTCTATATGCGCTATGATACAAAAATTGCGTATATTCTTCATCAGGGACAAATATAACAAAAATTTCACTACGGAACAGGGTCGTAGCCGCTGCCCCCGAAAGGATGGCAGCGCAGGATGCGCCTGACGCTCAGATACAGCCCCTTGATAGGCCCGTACTTCCGGAATGCCTCGAGGGCGTACTGCGAACAGGTGGGCGTAAACCTGCAGGTAGGAGGTTTAAGCGGGGATATGCACCTCTGATAGAACCTTATGAGAAATATGAAAGGCGCGCTGAGAATCCGTTTCCAGTTCATTTCGCGCGGGCCTCGATTTTCTTCAGTATGGACTTCACGTCAGCCTCTATCTCGGAGAACGGCTGAATCTGCGGCCGGGTGTACACCAGCATTATGTCGGCCCTGGCATCCGAGAGCAGACTCTTGTTAAGCCGGTAGGCCTCCCTTATGCGGCGCTTGAGAAGATTGCGTCTGACGGCGCGCTTGAAATGGCGCTTGGGCACGCTGACCAGAATCCTGCTCCGGTCAGACTGGCCCTCCATATAGCAATACCTTATGCACGAAGTGCTGCCCCAGTGACCCTTGTCCATAAGAAGGGCTATGGCACTCTTGCCACAGATTCTCTCTTCCTTGGAAAAAGTATGTTCCGGAGCTGGCATTGGCATTACTGAACTGACTGAAGATATACCTCCAGGGCCTTGGATACGGACGGAGCCTCCGGGGTCGGAGCCTGGAGAGCCACTTTCAGGGACGCATCCTCAAGGGCCTTGACGACTGACTTGCCGTAGGAGATGATCTTCATATCCCCCTGTTTGAAGTCAGGATAGCTTGCGAAAAGAGATTCCACATCGGCCTTGTTGTAAAGCACGAGCAGATCGAACGACGACAGGTCGATGGAGGCAAGGTCCTGATTGACAGACTTGACCAGCTGGGCCACGGTGTAATCGAGCCCCTGCGCTTCGAAAAGCGCCGACACTGCGCCGGCAGCGGAAGGGTCGGACGCGGTTATGAGGAACTTCTCGCCCTGGTGCTTGCTGCCCACGAGCTTGATTATGGAATC
Source organism: Anaerovoracaceae bacterium (assembly GCA_963594055.1). Classification (GTDB taxonomy): domain Bacteria; phylum Bacteroidota; class Bacteroidia; order Bacteroidales; family UBA932; genus Cryptobacteroides. Next base: position 35,627 of record CAVBDE010000003.1, read on the forward strand.
CGGCGTTCCGTCTCCGGAGAAGATCTTCCTCTTGCGGAACACGATATGTTTCTGAAGATAATTGGCCACAAGTTCCGTAGAACAGAAATATTTCATAGTCTCCGGCACCTTGAAGCGCGCATCCTCACAAAGCGTAAAATATGCGTCGATGGCGGCGCGGGAAGAAAAGACCACTGCGGTGTATTCGCTGAGATTGACTCTCTGCGCCCTGAATTCCCGCGAAGTCAGCGTCTCTATCTTGAAGAACGGATAAAAAACTATATCTATCCCGAACTTTTCCTTCAGGCTGTCATAAGCGGAGGTGCTGCTCGGTACGTTCTGCGAAATAAGTACCTTCTTAATGCTCATTTTCTAACGTAACAACAATACTACAACAATCAATCCCGTCACCGGGACAATTTCAAGGCCGCAAAGATACAAAAAAGACTGAAAAGCACCGACACGGTGGGACAAAATTTCTGCCTGACGCACGAGCGATATCATTAGAAAACAGGCCAGTTCCGCCAGCAGAACCGCCTCTGAAGCCGATTCCACGACCCCGCAGACCAGCAGAACCGCCATACTGACCATCCAGAGAAACGCCATCGGAATGCTGAAGACCGCCGGAGTATTCCTGCAGGCCTGCCAATACTCGTCGCTCACCCTGCGGTGCGGAACCAGATAATACAGCATCCTTCGGAGCCAGTCATAGCCGACCAGGCCAATCGCCGTCCACCACAGATCCACCGGCCAGATCCCCGACCACTGAATCATCAGCACATACGCCGGAAACAGGCACAGCGCCACCCTGTCGCGGGTCCTCGCCCACGGAATGTTGTGCTCCACCGACACGACCCGCTGCCATTTCTGAAAGCACGCGAGCGAAGGCGGCATAATGAAAAGTATGTCTCTGAGAAAAAAGAGTATCACCACCGCCTCTGCCAATACCAGCAGCCCGTTGACCGGCTGCTCTATCCAGGCAGAAGCCGTTTCCGTCACCGCCGCGGCGGTCTTCGGAAGGCAAAGGATGCCGTTGGGGAAACTCTGAAGGAACATCAGTTGCCGCGTTTGGCGTTATATCCCATACCCTGAAGAAGAGCGACGACCTTGTCGCGGAGATCCCCCTGGAGGGTTATCTCCCCGTCCTTGGCCGTTCCGCCCACTCCGCACTTGACTTTGAGGGCCTTTCCGAGCGTGGCCAGGTCATCGCCGCTCCCGACGAAGCCCTTGACCAGGGTGACCTGCTTTCCGGCACGGGCCCTGCGGTCTATACACACGATGAGACGCTGCCTTGAAGGCTCGGGAGTTTCCTCCTCCCGGACCTGAGCCGTCTCATATCTGAAGTCCGGAGAAGTGGAATAGACCACACCCAGACGCTTTTTCCAATCGTTGTCTGCCATAGCCCGCAAAGTTAAGAAATTTCCAAATCTCTTTTCGTATATTTGCGGATTATGAACAACAGACGATTCAGCCTATGCAGCAGGATAGGCGCGGCGGTCACATTCATCATCTCGGCCGTCACCTATCTGCTCACGATAGAACCCACGGCATCCTTCTGGGATTGCGGTGAATTCATAGCATCATCCTACAAGCTGGAAGTGGGTCACCCGCCGGGAAACCCCGTATTCCAGATATTCGCGAAGATCTTCACCCTGTTCGGGGACTCCGCACACGCGGCGGCCCTGGTGAACGCGGCGAGCGCCATCTACTCGGCCCTGACCATACTTTTCCTGTACCTGACCCTGGTGTGGTTCATCAAGCGCATCATCAAACCCGCTCAGAACGGTGAATACACGGCGGCGGACACCGTTGGCATAATCCTCGGAGCCGCAGCAGGAGCGCTCTGCTACTGCTTCTCGGACACGTTCTGGTTCTCGGCAGTGGAGGGCGAGGTCTATGCGATGTCAAGCCTTTTCACCGCACTGGTGTTCTGGATAATGACCATCTGGTACGACCGCTACGACGAGCCGCACGCGCTCCGCTGGATAGTGCTCATCGCTTTCCTGATGGGCCTGAGCATCGGCATACATCTGCTTAACCTGCTGGCCATCCCGGCGCTGGTCTTTATGTATTTCTACAGATACAGGGACCGTTACGACGCGAAGGACTATATAAAGATAGGACTGCTCGGAATCGCGCTGCTGGCGCTGATCCTGTTCATCATCATCCCGTGGCTTCCGAAGATCGCGGCCTACTTCGACCTGTTCTTCGTGAATGTGCTCGGGCTGCATTACAACACCGGCGCCGCGTTCTTTATGATCGCCCTTCTCGCGCTGTGCTTCTGGGGCATCGTCCGCACGGGGAAGGCGGGCAAATGGGCTCTCAACACCGTTCTGCTGAGCTTTACAGTCATCACCATAGGATTCTCGCTGTTCACGGTGGACATCATCCGCTCGTGCGCGAAGACCCCTACCAACGAATACCAGCCTGACAACGCGTTCACCCTGGTCAGATACCTCTCACGCGAGCAGTACGGCAAGACACCGCTCATCTACGGCCAGTATTACGACGCCGACTACGATCTCAAGACCTCCAGATACTGGGCTCCGGTGGACGGCAAGTACAAGAAAGTGGACGGGCCTGTGGATGCCAATTACAAAGGCAAGGACAAGATGCTCTTCCCGCGCATGTGGAGCGACTCGCCTGACGGAAGCTATTCGGAATTCTATAAATACTACACCGGAGGAAAGAAGGGCAAGCCTACGATGGGCCAGAACCTGCGATATTTCTTCGACTACCAGTGCAACTGGATGTACTGGAGGTACTTTATGTGGAATTTCGTGGGAAGGCAGAACGACGTGCATTCCCCTACGCCGGGCAACATCTTCCACGGGAACTGGGAGAGCGGAGTGAAGTTCATAGATAACGCGCGTCTGGGCGACCAGAGCGGCGCGCCTGAAGTCCTCGCCCACAACAAGGGCAAGAACCACTACTACTTCCTGCCTCTGATCCTCGGCCTGATAGGTCTGTGCTTCCAGTTCAGAACGGACAGGAGAGGGTGTTTTCTGAATTTCCTGATGTTCTTCATGACCGGTCTCGCGGTTATGATCTACCTTAACCAGCCGCCTTACCAGGTGCGCGAGAGGGACTACGCCTATGCCGGATCCTTCTATTTCTTCAGCGTCTGGATTGGCCTGGGTGTGGCCGCCATATACAGCTGGTTCGCTTCCCGCAAGGAAGGCAGGCTCAGATGGGCCGGGGTCGCAGCCGGGGTGCTGTGTCTGGGCGTTCCCGCCCTTATGGCGCAGCAGAACTGGGATGACCACGACAGGAGCAACCGCCGCACCGCAGTGGAGATCGCGGACAACTACCTCAATTCCGTAGGGTCCGACGGCATTCTCATCACCCACGGCGACAACGACACCTTCCCTCTCTGGTACGCACAGGAGGTGGAGAGCGTGCGCACGGACGTGAGGATCGTGAACACCAGCCTGCTGGGAACGGATTGGCATATAGACCAGATGAAATACGCCGTGAACGAGTCGGCGCCTCTGAACCTCTCCGTGCCTTACAGCCAGTACCTTTACGGAACGAACGAATACGTGCCCGTGGTGGACAGCCAGGGCCAGCCGATGACCGTTCAGGACGTGATGACCATCTTCAAACATCCGAAGGCCAAGGTGGCCCTGTCCAGCGGCAAGAAGGTGGACTACATCCCTGCGCGCCAGATCATCGTGCCCGTGAACAAAGCCAATGTGCTCAAGAGCGGCATCGTCAGCGGAAAATATGCGGACAAGATTCAGGACAGCATCGTGCTCACCATACCGAAGGGCAAGGATTACCTTACCAAGCCGGAGATATTCCTTCTGGATTTCCTGGCGGGATATGACTGGTCACGGCCTCTGAGCATGCTCAATATGGGAGGCGATCTGAACATCGGCGAGAAGGATTACCTGCAGTACGACGGATATTCCTTCAGGCTGGTGCCTTTCAAGAACAAGCCTTCGACCCTCAATCCGGGATTCGTGGACACCGACGACCTGTATCACAAGATGACTTCGGTTTACAGGTTCGATGCCATCAGCGCGGATAACTATTTCATTGACTACCAGAACTATTACACCTTTATGGGTGTGATGAGCGTGCGAAGGATCTTCGTCACGGCTGCCAAGACCTTCCTGGGACACGGGGAGAATGACAGGGCCCTGGAGATGCTCGACCGTATGGTGGAGGTGATGAAGCCTTACCCTCTGGACGGCATTCCGCTCGGATTCTCGAACGACAACTTTATGGTAACCGAGGCCATAGACCTGTATTTCAAGCTGGGAGAGAAGGACAAGGCCGTCTCGCTGGCGGAAACCTATTCGGAGCAGCTGCTCGCCTCGACGAATTTCTATATGGGATTCTACGCCTGGGCGGACGATGAGTGCCAGGACTGCGCACAGTACCTCTATCTGCTGGCGGACAAACTTCGCGACAACGGTGAAAAAGAATTTGCCTCCCGGCTGGAAGGCAAACTTAAAGAAATCATAGACCGGTCCTAGCGACTCAGTCTTACCACTATCGAGAGCGGGAGATTCTTGCCGAAGCTGTCACGCAAGGCGAGTTCCCCGCTTTCCAGTTTATAGTCACCCTTCAGCTGGAAGGCCTCCTTCACTATGGTCTCGCCGAGAAGGGCGCTGTACCCGTTCGAATACAGGTTCAAGACCATAAAGCTGTTCTTCGGGGCGAGAATCTTCGAGACCTCCTTCAGCATATCGAAAAGGCAGTCGTCCAGTTTCCACTTCTCCCCGTCGGGACCGTGTCCGTATGCGGGAGGGTCAAGTATGATGCCGTCATAGAGATGCCCGCGCTTCGCTTCCCTGCGGGCGAACTTCATCGCATCCTCCACCACCCAGTGAATGCCGTCCATTCCGCTCTTTTCCATATTCCCGCGCGCCCAGGTGACCACCTGCCTTACGGAATCCAGATGGGTGACGTCAGCTCCCGCCGCACGGGCAGCGAGACTGGCCCCGCCCGTATAGGCGAAGAGATTGAGCACCTTCATTCCGGGCCTGGTGTGGGCATAGATGTATTCCCAGTTGGCCGCCTGCTCAGGAAAGACTCCCACGTGCTTGAATGAGGTGAGCCCGAGACGCAGGCTGAATTTCAGCCCCTTCTGAAGACCGGGATACGAGATGTACCACTGGTCATCCATCTGCCTGAGGGCCTTCCAGGTGCCGCTGTCCTCCTTGCCCGCCTTGCCGAATCCGGCTCCGGGCGTAAAACGGGTGTAGGCCTTCGCCTCCCACTCGGCGGCGCTCAAAGTCTTGCCCCACAGAGCCTTGGGCTCAGGGCGAATCATTACCACACGCCCGAACCTCTCGAGCTTCTCCCCGTCTCCGCTATCCAGCAGAGCGTAATCTTTCCAGTTTTCCGACGGAAATTCTACCATGATCCTATTTCCTCGCGATGACTTTCAGGGCCTGAGCGACAATGTTCTCGGCATCCAGGCCGTATGCTTTGACGAGCTGTGCCGGAGTGCCGGACTGGCCGAAGCGGTCCTCGCCGTTCACGAACTCCACCGGAACCGGAAGCTTTCTGGCCAATACCCCGGCGACTGCCTCACCAAGACCGCCTGCCATATTGTGCTCTTCGGCCACCACGGCGCAGCGCGTCTTGCTCAGACTCTCCACAAGCGCCTGCTCATCAAGCGGTTTGATGGTCGCCACATTGAGGACTTCCGCGCTGATGCCCTTCTCTTCCAGAATCTGCGCTGCCTGAAGCGCCTCCCATACGGTATAACCGCAGGCGATGAGGGTCACGTCACTGCCTTCGTTAAGGTTATATATCTTGCCTATCTCGAATTTCTCCCCTTCCGGAGTGAAGTTCGGAACCGACGGCCTGCCGAAACGCAGATAAACCGGACCTTCATAAAGGGCCGCCGCGACGGTGGCATTCTTAGTCTGGTTATAGTCGCACGGAACTATCACCGTCATGCCCGGAAGCGCACGCATAAGCGCGATGTCCTCCATCGTCTGGTGCGTGGCGCCGTCCTCGCCGAGCGTGATGCCGGCGTGAGACGAGGCGATCTTCACATTGGTATGCCCGTAAGCCACTTCCTGACGGAGCTGGTCATATACGCGTCCCGTCACGAACTCTGCGAACGAACCCGCGAAAGGAATCTTTCCCGTGATGGCCAATCCTGCCGCCACGCCTATCATATTGGCCTCCGCGATGCCGCACTGAACGAACCTGTCCGGAAATTCAGCGGCGAAAGCGTCCATCTTGACCGAACCCTTGAGGTCGGCGGTCAGCGCCATAACCCTCGGCTCGAGCCTTCCTGCCTCCACAAGGCCTGCTCCGAAGCCGCTGCGGGTATCCTTGTTGCCTGTATTGATGTATTTCTTCATATTAAAAATCTCCTAAAGTTTCTTCAAGCTGACTGAGGGCCAATTGGCATTCCTGCTCGCTGGGAGCCTTGCCGTGCCACTTGTGGTTGCCGGCCATGAAATCCACGCCGTGCCCCATCTCCGTGCGGAAAAGAATCATCTTCGGCTTGCCGTCGGCATTATGGGCGAACTCGAATGCCTTGAGTATGGACTCGAAGTCGTTGCCGTCCGCGTCGATCACATCCCATCCGAAGGACAACCATTTGTCCGACAGGTCGTTGATGCCGGTGATGGTCTCGGTGGGGCCGTCTATCTGCAGACCGTTGAGATCAGTGAACGCGATGAGATTGTCCACCTTGTGGTGAGGCGCCCACATCGCAGCCTCCCAGATCTGACCCTCCTCGCTCTCGCCGTCTCCGCAAAGCACGTACACCCTGCCCGGATCGCCCGAAAGCTTCTTCCCGAGCGCCATTCCCGCAGCCACGGAAAGTCCCTGGCCAAGCGAGCCAGAAGGCTTGAACACGCCCGGAAGATGGTCCGTCACGCAAGGGTGTCCCTGAAGACGGGAGCCGAACTGACGCAGCGTACCGAGCTCGCTTACAGGGAAATACCCGCTGCGCGCCAGCACACTGTAATAAACCGGAGCCAGATGCCCTGCCGAAAGCACGAACATATCCTGTCCCTTGCCCTCGCGCGTCCACGTCGCCGGATCGTGATGCATCTCATTGAAATAAAGCGCGGTCATTACGTCCGCTATGCCAATCGATCCGCCAGGATGCCCGGATTTGGCTTTGCAAACCATCCTCACGATGTCCCTGCGGACCTGTGAGGCGATTTTCTGGAGTTCTGTAATATCTGCCATATAGCTTAAAATTTCACAAATTTACTAAAAAAGACGCTACCAGTTCACGATACTGCGAGGTATATGCGCCATTTTCCATCATCACCAGCGCCCACTCCTTGCGCACGCCCGGATGTCTGGAAAAACTTATCACTATCCGCTTCGATGGCTTGCCTTGCACGGTCTGAACCCGCACGCATTCCGCAGGGAAAAGCGAAAAGCTGGCCGCCACCCTGCACAGGGCCTTCTCCACCTCGGAAGGCAGCACCATGGAGAGCACCCCGCCGGGAGTCAGATGCACCGAAGCGTATTCGCACAAATCTCGATAGGACAGGCTCAAAGTATGCCTGGCCGCGCTTTCACGCCCGTCAGGATTCAGCAGCGAATTGTCAAAAAAGGGAGGATTGGACACTATCAGGTCGTACGGACCGCCCTGCCAGAGGGCCAGAGGGCAGTTGAAAGCCGCCAGATGCTCTTTCCAAGGACTGCGGGCGAAATTCCTTTCGGCCTCCGCGGCGGAAGGCGCATCTATATCTATGCCGTCTATATGAAATTCACCTGCCAACGCCGAAAGCCGCTGCGCCGTCATCAGCGCCACGACACCCGTGCCGGTGCCCACATCCAGAACATTCTTAACGCCCGCAGGAATAGGCGCGCACGCGCCGAGCAGCACCGAATCCGTGCCAAGCTTCATCGCTGAAGCCGTATTCTCGACATCGAACCGCCGAAAATGGAACACACTCATCTACAGAAGTTTTCCGTCCTTCATCACCAGCTTGCGGTCGCACATGTCCGCCAGGGCGGGATCGTGCGTGACTATTATTATGGTCTGGCCCAGGGACTCCCGCAGCGAGAACAGCAGCCTGTGAATCTCCTCCTTCGTCGCGGAATCCAGGTTGCCCGTAGGTTCGTCGGCCAGAAGCACCTCCGGGCTGTTCACCAGGGCTCTGGCGATGGCCACCCTCTGCTGCTCCCCGCCGGAAAGCTCTCCCGGCTTATGGTCCAGACGCTCCGAAAGTCCCACCAGGTCAAGCAGCTGCGCGGCCTTCTTCTTCGCCTCGGATTCCCTGACGCCGGCTATGAGGGCCGGGATGGTCACGTTCTCCAGGGCCGTGAATTCAGGCAGCAGATGATGCGACTGGAACACGAATCCCAGATGGCGGTTCCTGAACCTGGCCAGCTGCCTCTCGTTCCCGCCGGCTGACACCCCCGCTATCTCGAGCGTGCCGCCGTCCGGAGTCAGAAGCGTGCCAAGTATCTGAAGGAAAGTGGTCTTGCCCGCACCGGACGCGCCCACGATGGAGACGATCTCCCCCTTTTCCGCCGTGAAATCCACATCGGAGAGCACTTTCAGGTCCCCGTAGGATTTGCATATTTTCTCTGCCTTTATGATCATAACCTAAAATCCCGTAAACAATTAAACTGCCGGTTTCGCAGGTAAATAAATTTATCGTTTCGCCTCAAAAAATTTTGCAATTTTCGAAAAGCTTTGTACATTTGCAGTCCCATTCAAGGGAACCGGGGTGTGGCGCAGTTGGCTAGCGCATCTGGTTTGGGACCAGAGGGTCCTGTGTTCGAGTCACAGTACCCCGACAAAAGCCGTCAGAATCAAGTTCTGGCGGCTTTTTCTTTATCCCCTCTCCATTTCCCGGCGCATATCCTTCTCCTTTATGGATGCACGCTTGTCGTATTCCTTCTTGCCGCGGGCCAGCGCTATGTGCAGCTTGGCATACCCCTCGTCATTAATATAGCAGCGGGTGGCCACGATGGTAAGGCCCTTGTTCTTAACCGCGAGCGCCAGATGACGGAGCTCCCTTTTGGTAAGCAGCAGCTTCCTGTCCCTTTCCGGATCGTGCCCTCCCCAGGACGCCCAGAAATACGGCGCTATGTTCATCCCCTTCACGTAAAGCTCAGCGTTGTTGAAATAACAGAAAGACTCCTGAAGCGACGCCTTCCCCGCGCGGAGAGACTTTATCTCCGTGCCCACAAGCACTATCCCGGCATCATACTGCTCCAGGAATTCGTAGTCGAACGAAGCGCGCTTGTTGTTTATCTGAACTTTACTCCGGGCCTTTGGCATAACACGGCAAATTTAGTAATTTTGCGCCAGTTATGAAAACCATTCCTGCACCGCTCCCCCAGGCGGAAACCATCAGCCCCGCAGACATTTCCCGCCTTTATGAAAGCGGGGAGATCAATCTGGTCTGCGTGCTCGGGCCCACCGCTTCGGGCAAGACCAGGTACGCCGTAAGCCTGGCCCGGCAGATCAGCGGGGAGATCATCTCCGCCGACTCGCGCCAGATCTACCGCGGGATGGACATCGGCACGGGAAAGGACCTGGCCGAATACGGCGACATTCCCTATCATATAATAGATATCCTTCCCGCCGGTGCGCAGTACAACGTGCACGACTATCAGCAGGATTTCCACAAGGCATACGCGCAGATCCTCTCCCACGGCCGCATCCCCATTCTCTGCGGAGGCACGGGGCTATACATCTCGGCCGTCACCGGAGGCTACAGCTGGCAGGGCGAGAAGATTCCCCTCAGCAAGGCCAAGCCGGAAGGCGATCTTAAGACCTTCTTCATAGGGACCCTCGTGGACAGGGACGAGCGCAACGCCCGCATAGACAGACGCCTTCGCGAAAGGCTGCAGGAAGGAATGATTGACGAGATAAAAGGGCTGCTGGAAAGCGGAGTCCCTGCCGAAAGGCTCATCTCCTACGGCCTGGAATACAAGTTCGTAACCCTTTATCTTACAGGAGATTTGACCCTGGAGCAGATGCAGGAGCAGCTCGCCGTGGCCATTCACCAGTTCGCCAAAAGGCAGATGACCTGGTTCCGCGGAATGGAACGGTCAGGCGTCAGGATTCACTGGGTGGAAGTATAACTTTCCCGGCTTATGAAGATCGTTTGCGACGACAAGATTCCTTTTCTTCGCGGGGTGCTGGAGCCCTACGCTAAGGTTTCCTACCTTCCCGGGGCCGGTATCCGCCGCGAGGACCTTCTGGACGCCAACGCACTCATAATCCGAACCCGCACCCGCTGTAACGGGGCCCTGCTCTCAGGCACCCCCGTCCGGTTCATCGCCACCGCCACCATAGGATACGACCACATAGACACCGCCTGGTGCGCGGAGCACGGCATTCTCTGGGCCAATGCCCCCGGCTGCAACTCTTCTTCCGTATGCCAATGGACAGGCGGCGTGCTCGCCGCACTTTCGCACCGCCACGCCTTCACCCTGGCCGGCAAAACGCTCGGAATCGTAGGCGTCGGGCACGTGGGAAGCAAGGTGGAGCGCCTGGCCAAAGAACTAAGAATGAACACTGTGCTGTGCGACCCGCCGCGCCGGGAAAGGGAGCACAGGGAAGACTTCACCGACATAGACACGCTTATAGAAAAAAGCGACATCATCACGCTGCATACTCCGCTGGATGACAGCACCTACCACCTTCTGAACAAAGGCCGGCTGGAGCACCTGCGTCCCGGGCAGATTCTGATTAACAGTTCCCGCGGGGAGGTGGTGGACTGCGCGGCGCTGAAGAACGTGCTTTCGTCGGGCAGAGGGGTCGTCGCCGCGCTGGATGTATGGGAGAGCGAGCCCGCCATCGACACCGCCCTGCTGGAGCTCGTGAGCATAGGCACGCCCCACATTGCGGGCTACAGCGCAGACGGGAAGGCCAACGGCACCGCACAGGCCGTTCGGGCGGTGGCAGGGGCGCTTGGCATAGAGGAATTGGCAGACTTCAAGGTCACGGACATCCCAAAGGCCCCCGACCCGGTGTATGATGTTCTGAAGGACGATGCGCTTCTGCGCGCCCATCCGGAGAACTTCGAGAAACTGCGCTCGGACTATCCGCTGCGGCGCGAACCGCTGTATAAAACATACTGAGCATAAAGAATAAATAATTACATAAGTTTCGCATGCGAAAAATAGATATGGAGGCCTGAAAGGCCGATAGCAAGTCCCTTTCCCGAGGAAAGGGATTTAGGGATAGGGTAACGTAGTAGTCTAAAAGCGTAGCGTGTGCGCGAGAAGAAAGTTTCGCAAGTACCGCACAATGCTATATTATAACAAATGTTGTTACTTGCGAAACTTGAGTGATGAGAATAGCAATTCTGGCGGCGGGAGATTACCCGCGAAAAGCATATCCGCGATACCTTCTGGAACAGGCGGACGCCATAGTCTGCTGCGACAGTGCGCTCGAGGCGGCCCTCAGGCACAGGCTCAAGGTCGATGCCGTGGTGGGCGATATGGATTCACTGCCGAAAAGTGTAGCCAAGAAGTTCAGCGGTGCGAAAATCCACGTCACGGAGCAGGACTTCAACGACCTTACGAAAACGATGCGCTATGTGATGCAAACCTATAGCGGCATCGAAGCCATCGACATTCTGGGCGCTACGGGAAAACACGAGGCGCACACCATAGGAAACCTCTCGCTTCTTATGACCTACGAGAAATGGTGGGGGTTCTGGGAGAATGGCATCGGCGTGCAGATAGTATCTGATTACTGCACCGCCTTCGCCGTGGGTGAAAGCTGCACCCTGCAGGTGGGGGAAGGCAGGAAAGTGTCCTTCTTCTCCACCGACCGGACGCTCCGGATACGCACGCAGGGGCTCCATTGGCCTCTGGACGAAGTGCAGTTCACCGACTGGTGGGCGGCGACTCTGAACCGCGCCGGGCAGGACGAGATCAGGCTCGAATTCAATCACCCCGCACAGGTGCTCATAATACTGGAATAAAATTGCATTTATTAGCGAATTTTAGTAAATTCGCGCCGTTTTTAAAGATTTCTTACATCAAATTTTATAAAAATGAGAATTGTTCAAGTTACAGGTAGAGAAATCCTCGATTCCAGAGGAAATCCTACAGTTGAAGTAGAGGTTACCCTCGAATCCGGTATCAAAGGTGTGGCAGCTGTTCCTTCAGGAGCATCCACAGGTGAGAATGAGGCTCTTGAGCTTCGTGACGGCGACAAGAACCGTTATCTCGGAAAAGGTGTTCTCAAGGCAGTGGCCAATGTCAACGAAGTAATCGCTCCGGCCATCATCGGCATGTCAGCTCTCGAGCAGAGAGCCATAGACCAGACCATGATCGAGCTTGACGGCACTCCTACGAAGAGCAAGCTCGGCGCCAACGCCATTCTGGGCGTCAGCCTGGCAGTAGCTCACGCAGCAGCAAATTATCTCGACATTCCTCTTTACCGTTACATCGGCGGAACCAACACATACGTGCTTCCTGTTCCTATGATGAACATCATCAACGGCGGTGCCCACTCTGACGCACCTATCGCATTCCAGGAGTTCATGATCCGTCCTGTAGGCGCGAAGAACGAGGCTGAGGCTGTCCGTATGGGCGCTGAGGTGTTCCACGCTCTCAAGAAGGTGCTCAAGGACCGCGGATGCTCTACCGCAGTAGGTGACGAAGGCGGTTTCGCTCCTGCACTGAAGGGCATCGACGACGCTCTCGACTGCATCATCCTCGCCATCAAGGCCGCCGGTCTCGAGCCGGGCAAGGACATCACCATCGCCATGGACTGCGCAGCTTCAGAGTTCTGCTTCAAGGGTGAGGACGGCAAGTTCTACTACGACTACAAGCAGCTCAAGGACGGCAAGAAGAAGGACCCTAAGGGAAAGAAGCTTTCTACCGACCAGCAGATCAAATATCTCGAGAAGCTCATCGAGAAATACCCTATCGACTCTATCGAGGACGGTCTTTCAGAGGAAGACTGGGAAGGATGGGTTAAACTTACCAAGGCTATCGGCTCACGCTGCCAGCTCGTAGGTGACGACCTCTTCGTAACCAACGTCAAGTACCTCCAGAAGGGTATCGAGATGGGCGCCGGCAACTCCATCCTCATCAAGGTTAACCAGATCGGCTCTCTTACCGAGACTCTCGACGCCATCGAGATGGCACACCGCCACGGCTACACCACAGTAACCTCTCACCGTTCAGGCGAGACCGAGGACACCACCATCGCCGACATCGCAGTCGCTACCAACAGCGGCCAGATCAAGACCGGTTCACTCAGCAGAACAGACCGTATCTGCAAGTACAACCGCCTTATGAAGATCGAGCTCGAGCTTGGCGAGACCGCTCAGTACGGATACAAGAAACTCAGATAGTTTCTCCGCACCATAACAGAAAGACCGGAAGTTTTCGCTCCCGGTCTTTTTTATTGTATGCCAATGTCGGCCGCTAGAATCTGTATCCCAGATTGAGCATCAGAGTGCCGGAGATCTGTCCTCCGAAAAGATACGCCAGATCCAGGCTTATGCCCTTGAATCCGCCTCCAAGGCCAATTGACCCGTATGACGGAATGACGCATTTGCCCGAACCGTAATGATAACCGGCCCTGAGCGCCACCAGATCCTGATATCCGAGGCTTCCGCCCACGCTGAGTCCCAGCGTGCCGCTCGCCAGATAATAGTCCGAATCCAGATAAGCCCCGTAGGAAAGTATGCCCAGCGAGCATCCTTCATAGCCTGCGGCGAGTTTCACTGACCCCGGAAGCGAGAATGCGTTCCCGGCAGCGTCCTTCACCTGCGAACCCAGGGACACGACCCCAGCAGTAGCCTTCAGCCCTGAAAAATTGGCAGATACGAGCACGTCAGCGGAAAATGCGCTGTACGACTGGCCCTCGGCCAGGGTCTCGCTCGCCCCGTGCAGGTTCACGCCCAGCGAAAGCACCGGAAGCACGCGGTAGGCCGCACC
>CAVBDE010000004.1:0-48560 GCA_963594055.1 Anaerovoracaceae bacterium
AAGTGATAAGACTGTGCATATCCATATTCCAAAGTTACGAAAGTTACCCGATTCCCCCGCCGTAACTACCCGAAAACCACCCCTTACGGCGCCAATATCCGAACATTGGCACCGAAAAAGGTGGTAAAATTTGCAAAGGTGGTAACGTCCTCTATGTTCGCGAGAGGGAGGAGATGGCAAGTTTCTGGAGTTTGCTGCGGCGCAGGGTGACGAGGATATCGCCTTCCTGGAGGACAGTGTTCCCGTTAGGGATCAGGCGCTCCTTGCCTCGCTGGATCAGAACCAGCAGGCAGTCCTCGGCGACAGAATATTCCTTGACCTTCTTGCCTATCAGCCTGTCACCCTCGATAAGAGAGTAATACATAAGCGAATGCTCGCCCCTGTCCTGATAGGTTTTCGTGAGGAGCACCACCTCGTCTCCTTCCTCCAGCCGGGTGGTTCCCTTCGGGATTATGTGCTTCTCGCCGCGCAGAACCAGCACCACCAGACACTCCTGAGGCAGGCCAAGTTCGCTGACCAGCTTGCCGTTCCATCTGCTCTTCGCAGTCACGTGTATGCTACCGAACGAGATGTCGGACGAATCCTGGAAGTCGCTGAACGTGGTCATCACATCCTCCGACGCGTCGGTCATCCTGCAGGCCTTGGCCACCGCCGGCACGAGCGAACCCTGCAAAGCAATGGACAGCAGCACTATACAGAACACGATGCTGAAGATGTCGTTATCCAGGGTGGCATTGGACGAAAGAATCATTATCGCGAACACTATGGACGCCGCGCCCCGAAGCCCCACGAAGGAGATGAGTGTCTGCTGTGCCAGCGGGTACTTTCTGAACGGGGCGAGAACCCCAAGCACGGACAGCGGCCGTGCCACAACGGTCAGGAACAAGAATATGATTATCGCCGGCACCAGAGCCTTGAACAGGCCGTCAGGATTGGCAAGCATACCGAGCAGGAAGAAGATCACTATCTGCATCAGCGAAGTGAGGGCGTCGAAGAATCCGACCAGGGATTTCTTCCCCTCGTACTCCACATTGCCCAGGTATATGCCTACTATGTAAGCGCTTAAGAAGCCGTTGCCGCCGATGATGGTAGGCAGGGTGTAGGCCAGCAGCGCGATGGAGATGAACAGCAGGATGTCGAAGCCGTTGCTCTTCAGCTTGATCTTCTTTATCACGTTGACCGACACGAACGCTATGCCAAGTCCCCACATCACGCCGAACACGATCTGCGAGATGATGTCCCAGATCACGCCTCCGACGGAGATCGTCCCGCCCAGCAGAGTGAGCATCACCGAGGTAAGCATATAGGACATAGGGTCGTTGGAACCGCTTTCCACCTCAATGAGAGGTGCGGTATTGTTCTTCAGGCCAAGTTTTCTGGTCCTCAGAATTGAGAACACCGATGCGGCGTCGGTGGAACTTATCACCGAACCCATAAGGAAACTCTCTATCCAGTCCCAGCGCATAACGAAATGGCAGAAAAGGCCCACAAATGCGGCCGTGAGGAACACTCCCACCGTGGCCAGCAGGCTGGATTCCAGAACGACGGGCTTTACGGCCTTCCATCTGGTACCGAACCCGCCGTAAAACATAATGAAGATGAGGGCGATGGTGCTCACATCCCCGACGAGCCAGGCGTTCTTCTCGGCGAAGTCGTTGTCGTTGCAGCCGTAGGCCAGACCCAGCATCAGGAAGAACAGCAGGACAGGAATGCCAAGCTTGCTGGACACCTTGTTGAAAAATACACAGATGATGATAATGACGGAAAAAACCAGTAGCAGGTATGGCATAAGGCTATGATTCCAGGAGTTTTACAAAATAATTTCTGACATCGGTCCAGTTGTAGTACGGACCGCTCACTGCGGTAAGTGACGGAATGAGAGTCTCCTTCTCATTAAAAAGGAACTTGACGAGCACGTCACCCTTCCTGTTATGGTAGAACACTATCTGAAGGTTCGACGCCATAGGCATGCGCTGGAAGCCGTACCACACGTCCGGGGCTTCAGCGAGATGGTGCGCCTCCCCTATCTCCTGCACGCGCAGAAGGCACATAAGGGGTGACAGTCCGGTGTCGTGCCCGAAACGCAGGTCCGCGGAGTGATCTCCCCCGGCCAATGCGGCATCGGCCTTGTCGAGAATGTCACGGAGTATGCGCTGACCCACCAGGTCCTTCGAGCGGCCGTTCTCCACCGTGGCGCCCATGCTGTTATAATAGTCCGTGTCGGAATACCTCCACATCCCGTACACCTCGTCGAAAGTGTAATGCCTGTAGATGAACGGATCCTCGATATCCAGACATTGGCCGATCGCACCGGCGCTGAACACCGAATAGATAAATCTGCGAGAATCGCGTTGCGGAAGGTATTCCAGGGCGGCGGTGGAATCCGTCACCCACGTGGTCATAATGCGCGAAGGGTCGAGCGAGGCATTGAGGACCGAATCCCGGATGAACCGGCTGCGCTCGGTGGTTCTCGGCACGCCGCGCGAATTGCTCAGATACTCGGTGAACCTCTCACCGGCGTCCATCGTAAACTCCAGGTCAGGGTTCTCGCGTGTGAGCTGGACGCAGAAATTGGCCATGCTCTGAATGCAGCGCTGCACGGCGGTGGCCACGCAGTACACCTCCGGACGGTCCTTCTGGCGGAAAACCTGCGGGTAGCGCGAATACATCCTGTGCGCAATGGCCTGGTGCTGGGCGGCGCCCTTGTGGGTAAGGTATCCTACCTGGCCCTGATGGGCGTCCTGAAGAATCTTTATGTCCGAACGGACAGATTGGCCTTCGGAAGTAAGAAGTCCGTGCACATCGAGCGAATCGAGCACGTTCATCACGTCGTCAAGAGGGCGCGCACCCCAGTGATAGCGGCTGCCGTGCCTTCCGTAATGGCTTATGTAGAAAGGAGTATAGCCTTTGGGCGCAGGGGTGTCGTAAATCCGGTCGGGCGCCTCATAATTATGGTGAAGGTTCGCGCTTCGGGTGATGTCTTCCTTCAGAAGTTCGCGGGCATCCCCCTCCTGAGCATAGGCGGAGCCGCATATCAGGCAGGCCGCGCCGATTAAAAGTGCAATTCGGGTCTTCATAAGTACAAATTTAATGATTCTCGGAAAATAACTTGGTGTTTTTGTGGGTCTTTTTGTTCTAATTCGTATTTTTGTCGCCCGAAAATTATCCGAGAATGAGCGAAAAAGCAATTCTGGTATTCAACTCCGAACACGACCTCTGCCTGGCCAACAACGACGTCAGTTTCGTGCCGCCCGAATCAGCCTGCCGGTTCAGCCGGGACTGCGGGAGCATTATGCGCTTTCTGCCGGACAGTCACAGGCCAATCACGGTGTGGGGCTGGGACAAGACCATACGGCACAGGCTGCTTCTGGACGGGACCGATCCTTCCCTGCTGCCTTCCGACGGATACCTTCAGTGCGTTCGCGAGCTCTCCCACCGCCGGACCGCCATCCTGTGCAATGACTTCATTCGCCGCGCCTTCCCTTCGCGGGACTGGATGTGCGATGCCAGGGCTGTGGAAGCCTTCGATCTGGAGTCCGTCAGGCGAACGGTGGACATCTACGGAGACACCATCCTCAAATCCCCGTGGTCCAGCAGCGGACGGGGCCTCAGAATGGTCAGCAGCACATCCTGGACGGAAAGCGATCTGGGCTGGTGCCGGAACATCATAGCCAAGCAGGGCAGCGTGATCGTCGAAAGACGTAGCCGCGACCTCGCACTGGACTTCTCCCTGCAGTTCGGCGTATCCCAGGGCAGCGTGCATTTCTGGGGATATTCCATCTTCAGGTCCATTCACGGAGCCTACCAGGGGAACCTTCTGGCTTCCAATGACTTTATGGCCTCGCGCATCTGCGCCTACATCGCACCAGCGGTCCTGGAAGACGTCCGAAAGGCGGTGCAAACCTTCATCTCGGAACACTTCACCGGACAGTACGAAGGGAATCTGGGAGTGGATATGTTCATCGCACACGACGGACAGGGCGGATACACGCTCAACCCCTGCGTGGAGATAAACGTGAGAAACAATATGGGGCTGGTGGCCAGGAATCTGTTTGACAGCCGCTTCAGCGCGCAGCACCCTGGAGAAGACGGCACATTTCAGATGTCCGTGCTGTATTCTCCTGACTATGAAGAACTTTGCCGGCTGGCAGCCGGATGCGCGGAGGTGCTTACTCCGGAGTTCGGAGAGTCATCCCATTATGTGATAGGGATTCTTCCGGTCAAATAACATACAGGCACATATATGCGCGGATACACTTTGGGCGGAAGTGGTCCTCCCGCTGATGCCTGTATCTCACGCAATCGGGCCCCGGGGCCTGTCAACTCATCAATTAAATCTCAGTAAAAGAAATGAATACCATTAACTTCAATATACGGAAGGCCAGACTATGCTCAGGCCTCAGCCAGGAAAAGCTGGCAGCCAGAATCGGAATATCCCGACAGGCATACTACAACATCGAAAGCGGACGTACCAGACTGATACACAAAAAACTGGAACTTATAGCCAGGGAATGCGGCGTCCCGCTGGAGGACTTGCTGACATCCGACAGTGATATTTGAGCAAATAATAGTATATTTGCAATGAACTTCTTTTACTAGAGACCAAAAATCGCCAATTTTTTGCAACACTCTCCCATAGTGAAAGAAGGCCCGACCAGCTTTGGCGTGGCCTTCTATTGTGGGAAATGGGTGTTTGGCGATACCTTGGTCTTCAATAGCGGGTCACGCCATTTGTTTACAGCCGGTTATTCTCCCGAAAGCAGCCTTTCAAGCTGGTCTGTCTGGTATTTTTCTATCTTTTTGAGACTTTCTATGTAGCCCGACTGCTGGGTCAGCATCTCCTGCATATCCGTAAGCCGGATCTGCATTTCCCGCCTCTCCCGCTCGGAATAGGCAAGTTTCTCTTCCTTCTCGTGAAGTTCCTGCCTCAGAGAAGAGGCATCGGGTGCAGGATCGTAACCGAGCAGCAGATGATCCACGCTGATGCACAGCTGGTCCGCGATTTTCGGCAGCTTCCTGTTGATCATAACGGTCTTGCCCTGTTCGATATTGTTATAGGCCTGACGGGAAATGCCAAGTTTTCTGGCCATCTCTTCCTGTGTCAATCCCAAAGATTTGCGCTGTTCACGAATGTTGCGCCTGAGCAGTTCTATATTCATAGTGTATGCATTATGTTAGTTTGGACAAATTTACGGCGCTTCATTGCGCCTGTCAACCAACCAATGCTTTACACTGACAATCCCCGCTTTACAATATTCAGATTTTTTCGACGAATTTCGAGTACACGTCCTGAATGACCAGCCCGGAAAGAGTCATTCCGAAGATGGCCGTGACGTGAGCGGTCGTGCCGTTGATCTGCGCTTTGGAATCGGACCAGTCGTGATTCACGAGCGAAGGATCCCCCGGAGCGTCCTGCTCCTGCGGACAGAGATATTCCTCGGGCTCGCAACATCGGCCCCGGCCGCGGTTGGGAAGAACCTCGTCGTCATAGACGCACAGGAACGGCTTCGAAGGCAGCGTCCCGGCGCGCTTCATCTTCTTTCGCAGAGCAGCTCCGAGCGGGCATCCGCGCACGCTCCAGTACTCGGCGACCTTCACCTTCAGCGGATCCACCTTCAGCGCCGCACCGAGCGAACAGAAAAAAGTGGCCGTGCTAGCGGAAGCCCTGAGGATAAGGAGAGCCTTGTTCTTCAGCGAGTCCACGGCATCTATCACATAGTCATAGGCGTTCAGATCGAACTCGTCCGCCGTCTCCTCGCAATATATCTTCTGCACCGCCGTGATCTCGGCATCGGGGTTAATCTCGAGAAGGCGCTCGCGCAGAGCCTCCACCTTAACCTGACCGACGGTGCGGGTCGTGGCCATCAACTGACGGTTCACATTGGTGACGCTCACCCTGTCCGAATCCACAATGGTAAGATGGGTTATGCCGCTGCGCACCAGACCCTCGGCACACCAGCTGCCGACACCGCCCACGCCGAAGATTATCACCTTCAGGCCGGAGAGAGCCTGCATAACATCGTCTCCGAGAAGGAGCTCCGTCCTGTCATATATCGCCTTCATATTCACAGCCAATTCTTCTGAACACAAAAAAGGCCGTCGGCTCAAACCAACAGCCCTTTCGTAGTCCCTACAGGAATCGAACCTGTATTTAAGGTTTAGGAAACCTTCGTTCTATCCGTTGAACTAAGGGACCATAAAGAGCACTGACTACTCAGCGCTCTTTTCGATTATCTGACGTCCTCTGTAAAAGCCGCATTCAGGACAAACACGGTGGTAGATTACTGTAGCGCCACAATTCGGACAAGTAGCAAGGGTAGGTACCGGAGCGAAGTCGTGGGTACGTCTCTTGGCTGTTCTCTGTTTTGAGAATTTGTGTTTTGGATGTGCCATTTTTTTATTCTTTTAAATTATTATTTACTTAAAAACTTTGTAGTCTCCTCGTTACATTGGCCTTCCGGATGAACTCTGCGAAGCGGAAGGGAAGTTATGATATAGTCATATACGTCTTGACTAAGATCAATCTCTTGACCTTCAGGAACATAATTCTCCTCGAACCCAGTTTCCACGTCCAGGGTCAGAGGCTCCAGACACAGGTCGCAGCAGACTGTCACGCTTCCTTTTATCCGGCAGGTGACATCCACGCTGGTTCCTCTGTTCCTGACGTCATAATCGACTTTCACGTCGGCGTCAAGAATGTCGGCATTCCCGAAACTCTCAAAGAACTTCTTGTCAGCAACGGCGCTGAATGCTTTCGCACCAGTGCCGATACCGTTCAGGTTTACTACAAAGGGTTGCAAAGTTAACAAATTTATTTTTAAAATCAATCTACATTGTCGCTATTTCTCTTGCGGGCCAGCGGGTCCAGCAGGATCTTGCGGATTCTCATATAATGAGGGGTAACCTCCACAAGCTCATCCTCCTGAATGTACTCCAGTGCCTCCTCCAGAGAGAACTTGATGGCCGGCGGAAGGATGATCTTGTCATCCGATCCGGCTGCGCGGACATTGGTAAGCTTCTTGGTCTTGCAGATGTTGATGTTCAGATCCCTCTCGCGGGTATGCTCACCAACAACCTGACCTGCATAGATTTCCTCTCCCGGCTCCACGAAGAAGCGGCCTCTGTCCAGGAGCTTGTTCATCGAATATGCGCTCGAAATTCCGGTCTCGAGAGAAACCAGCGAGCCGTTGTTCCTGCGCTCGATGTCGCCCTTGTAAGGCTGATAGTCCTTGAACCTGTGAGCCACGACAGCCTCTCCCTGCGTAGCGGTGAGAAGGTTGCTCCTCAATCCCATAAGTCCGCGGGTAGGTATCTCGAACTCCAGCAGGGTTCTGTCTCCGCGCGGTTCCATATGCACGAGAGCACCCTTGCGGCGGGTCGAAATCTCGATGGCGGCTCCCACAAACTGCTCAGGCACCTCGATGGAAAGTTCCTCGATAGGCTCGCACCTCTGGCCTCCGATGGTCTTGTCCAGCACCTTGGGCTGGCCTACCTGAAGTTCGAAGCCCTCGCGTCGCATAGTCTCGATGAGCACCGAGAGATGAAGCACGCCGCGTCCGTAAACCACGAACGAATCGGCGGTGAGGCCAGGTTTAACCTTGAGGGCCAGGTTCTTCTCGAGCTCCTTGTCAAGTCTGTCCTTGATATGGCGCGAAGTGACGAACTTGCCGTCCTTGCCGAAGAAAGGCGAATTGTTTATGGTGAAGAGCATACTCATCGTAGGCTCGTCGACTGCGATAGGAGGCAGCGCCTCAGGATTCTCGAAATCCGCAATGGTATCTCCGATCTCGAATCCTTCGATGCCGACCACGGCGCAGATGTCGCCGCAGTGAACTTCCTCGGCCTGAGCCTTGCCAAGACCCTCGAACACCATCAGCTGCTTGATCTTCTGTTTCTGGATGACGTCGTAGCGCTTGCAAAGGCTGACATTCTGACCAACCTTCAGAGAACCGCGGGTAATCTTGCCCACTGCGATACGGCCTACATAAGGGCTGTACTCAAGCGAAGACACCAGCATCTGCGGAGTGCCTTCCACCACTGCAGGAGCGGGGATTTCTTCCAGAATGACGTCGAGCAGAGGAATGATGTCTGCGGTAGGCCTGTTCGGGTCGAGCGACATCCAGCCCTGCTTGGCAGAACCGTACACCGTCTTGAAATCGAGCTGCTCCTCCGTGGCGTTCAGATTGAACATGAGGTCGAACACCTCTTCCTGCACCTCGTAAGGACGGCAGTTAGGCTTGTCCACCTTGTTTATCACCACGATAGGTTTCTTGCCGAGCTGAAGGGCCTTCTGGAGCACGAAACGTGTCTGAGGCATACATCCTTCGAAAGCGTCGACAAGCAGAAGAACACCGTCGGCCATATTCAGCACGCGCTCCACCTCTCCACCGAAATCGCTGTGGCCCGGAGTATCTATAATGTTGATCTTGACACCTTTATAGGTTACGGACACATTCTTCGCCAGAATGGTGATGCCTCTTTCCCTCTCCAGGTCGTTATTGTCCAGGATGAGTTGTCCGAGGTTCTCCGGCTGACGCACCAGATTGGCCTGATAGATCATTCTGTCCACGAGAGTAGTCTTACCGTGGTCTACGTGTGCGATAATCGCGATGTTTCTGATTTCTGTCATACACTGCTCTAAAAAAAACGAAGTTGCCACTTTTGCGGCAACTTCATAGTGCGCGAGATGAGACTCGAACTCACATGTCGTAATTGACACTAGCTCCTGAAACTAGCGCGTCTACCATTTCGCCACCCGCGCAATTAGGGACTGCAAATATAGTAAAAATATTCAAAATATGTAAGATATGCTCAAAATTATCCGATTCGGCTTCAGAAAGTAGTTCTCTCCCTTCTCCCTTATGCGCGAACAGGTCTCACATCCATATACCTTGTACAATTCGTAGCCTCCCCAGAAACCCCATCCGGCGTCCAGATTGAAATGCTTGCTCAGAATCCTGGAATATCCTATCAGGAAAGAAGCCCCGTACCGATCCCCTTCCCGAAGATAATCCCCCGTCTGGCTGAACTCCTCATACGCGGCGTCTGCGCTCAGCCACCATCCGGCATACAGATACCAGGGCCAATATCTGGTCCCCAGCGTAAAGCTGCGCTGCCGGCTGTCCGGAGAATACGGATTGTACCTCACTCCGGCACCTACGCTCCAGTGCTCCGACACTCCTACGGAAGCGTCCATATTCAAAGTCCCTCCGGACACATAATCTGTCAGATTGGTCGAAACGGCCACCCTTTTCTCCTGCGCCGCCAAAGGTGCTGCGCCTATTCGCAGCACCACCAGCATCAGCGGCAATAGCCTCCTGAACAACATAAATTATGAAAAACTCCAAACAACTATAAATATCTGTTAAATGCCTCGTTTATAATGCTCTTGCACTCGGGGTACAGGGTTATGAGCCTGGATTTCAGGTTCTCCTTCGTGTGCACGTCCGACTGCAGTGCGGGGAATATCTTGAACCTGTTCATTCCGCGGTCATCCAGATAGATGAGAATCTCCGGATGGAACCAGTACCTGGCCCCGTAAGTGGTCGTCCAGTCGTCATACCGTTCCCTGAAGAGGATGTTCTCCACATAATAGGCCCACATCTCCCCCACTTCACAGTATCCGGCGTTGTCTTCCGCACCGGTGCCGTAGGTCACGCCTCCGGAATCCAGGTAGGCCGCCAGAATGAAGGTGGCATAAGTGTCCCAGTAGAGGTTGCCCACCTGCATATAATGGCTGACGTGAGCCAGCTCGTGCTGCACATTATGATATATCTGCCTGTAAGTCTGATAGTTCTTCGTACCCAGGATTATGTCCGGCATAAAGAGTTTGACGATGGGCTTCCATTCTCCCAGTATCCCGCTTATCAGGTCTGTGTCAATTATGGCCCCCTGATGAAGCATTACCGTGGCGCTGCTTTCCATAAGACCGATGTTCCAGATGGTAAGATTGGCAGGCGGAGTCTTGATCTTCACCCCGTTCGCCGAGCAGGCCTCGTAATAGTCGTAGGCGGCATTGTTGATGGCGCAGCGCTTGAACATCCCCCTGTCGGAATCCTCGCTGACCGTAACGCTGCAACCGGTGGAAGGCTGCTTGCCGAGCGTGGACAGCGACCCCTTCACGAGCACCGCGTTGAATCCGAGCGTGAAGCCCTTGCTGTTCGTATAGACCAGGCGGAAACGCGGCTTGGACTTGAAGCTCTTCTTCATCTGATAATAGCCGTTCACGTCCGTAAAGCAGCGGTCGAATTTCACGAACACGTTGCACGACACCTGCACTCCGGCCACGCCTATGGTGTCGGGATCGTGGTCCTTGTCCACTATGCAGATCCTGCCCTGAGGGATATGGGCCACCTTTTCGGCCTTTGTCTCAGGCACGAGCAGGTCTTCGTTCCCGGTGAGCCTGAAGGATTCCCTCTCCACGGCATCCCAGTCCACCCAGCCGAGTCCGGCCTTGGTAACATTCTCCGCTTCAGCCAGATAGCATTTGTGCAGAAGCTCGCACCTCACGGAGGCCGGCGCCTCGAAATCAGGCGGCACCACAGCATACTGCCAGGTAATGTCGTCTTCACCTATCTCGGGGTCGTGATAATAGTCACCTTCCTCCACGATGCTGTAATCCATAGGATGGTCGAGCATCTTCACTCCCATCTTCTCGAGGGTTTCCAGATCCTCCCTGCTGCCCGGAAGCAGCCTTACATAATAATCCGTCGCCTCGAGCTGAACCGCCTCGGCCTTCGTGGGATAGAGCGAGGCCAGAGCCTTGGTCATATTGTCCAGAGAGTACGGGTCCTCGAGCTTTTCGCCCAGCACGATCATATCGTGGGACAGCCCGGCCACGTCATCACCGACCAGTGAATCGTCAACTGACAAAGAATCCTGCGAACAGGAGCAGAAGCAGATTAATGCCAATGCAAGAAGAATTTTCGAAGTCTTCATAGCTTTTTTCTTGCAAAGGTATATGAAAAAAGCCGTGTAAAAACGGTTTTACACGGCTAATTTCTTAAAATATTGATTAGAAGAACTTTATCTCCCTGTTTTCAACGGCACTAACCAACGAATTTCCCAATCTGCTTACACCGAAGCGAAAAAACTTTTCAGTCATCCACTCTTCTCCGAGTATCGAAAGTCCGATCTCATAATACTGAAGAGCCTCCTCAGCCGTGGACACTCCGCCGGCAGCCTTGAAGCCGACCTTGCGTCCGGTCTTCGAATAATATTCCCTGATGGCCTTGCACATCACGGTCGCAGCCTCCGGTGTGGCGTTGACAGCCACCTTTCCGGTGGAAGTCTTGATGAAATCGGCCCCGGACTCCATAGCCAGGATCGAAGCCTTGTGAATCAGCTCCTCGGTCTTGAGAATGCCGGTCTCCAGAATGACCTTGAGAATCACATTATGAGAATGGCAGATCTGCGCGATGCTGCGGATCTCCGCCGCCGCCCTGTCGTAATCACCTGCCAGGAAAGCGTTCAGAGCCAATACTATATCCACCTCGTCGGCTCCGTTCTCTATGGCCATGCGGACTTCCAGTTCCTTAACCTCCGGAAAACTCTGTGATGAAGGGAAGCAACCTGCCACCGTAGTCACGTGAAGATCTTCGCTTACGCGGTTATCTTTCACCACCTTGGCGAAATTCGGATACACGCAGATGGAAGCCGGAAGCGGGTAGGACGGATAAAGCCTGTGGAATTCAGTCACCTTGTCCACCAGGGTCTTGACGCTGTGCGGTGTATCTTCGGGATGGAGCGTGGTAAGATCCATAAGTCCGAAGCATTTCTTCAGAATTTCAGTCTTGTTCATTTCTTATACGTATTTTATTAACTCTAATGGAATCCTTCGCTCTGTAAATCTTGCGGCGGGCCAATGTATCTTTCGCCACGACACCCGAATCCACCTTCAATGAATCCCGGCCAATAGCCAATGGCTCCGCACCTGCGGCAAGCGAATCACCGGCGGCCAGAGAATCCGTAACGGCCAATGAATCCGCAACACCCAATGTATCAGCCAGAAACAGCGAATCGGAGAAGTGCCAGGTCATCATCGTATCTTCCGCCATCAGCGTCTCGAGGTTAAACGGCTTCTCCACATAATGCGAGATCTCCTTCTTCCTGTTACTGTAATAATCGTCCACCTTGCGAAGGTACTTGGCCTTGCGGTCCAGTTTCATCGAAGCGCCCTTCAGAATCTTCGCATATTCATCCGGCTTTTCTATATAATGCTTCACCGAAGCGTCATAATCCTCCACCGTGTATCCGTACTTGCGGAAAATCGGCTCGTAGAAAAGCGAAGTGTCGGCCTGCTTGCGGGATGAATAATGCGACGACAGCCACTGGTCGGAAAGGAACATGTCCACGTAGATGTCGGTAAGTTTGGAAGCAGGTATCACCCTGCCCCTGTCAGAACACGACACCAGGGCAGTCAGGACGACTGCCGCAGATACCAGAACACGCTTGATCCCGTGGCGACGCATATTATCTTAACTGCGCACCGAAATTGTTCTGGAACGAAGACAGGATGGTGTTCATAACCTTCTCCACGTCTTGATCCGTAAGGGTCTTCTCGGGATCCTGCAGAACGAAGCTCAGCGCATACTGTTTCTTGCCTTCAGGAATCTTGTCCCCGCGGTATACGTCGAAAAGCGATACGTTCTTGAGGAGTTTCTTCGCCAGCTTGAATGCGGTGGTGCGAAGATCGGCGTAAGCAACCTTCTCGTCCAGAAGGAGCGCCAGGTCGCGCCTTACCTCAGGGAACTTAGGCAGTTCCTTGAATCCCACCTTGTTGCGCTTGATGAGCTCGAACAGCACCGGCCAGGAGATTTCCGCCGTGAACACTGCCTGCTTTACCCCGAACTTCTTTGCGAGAGCGGGCTGCACCTTGCCGAGAGTAGCCAGAAGCTTGCCGCTGCCAGGAAGCTTGTAGCACATTCCTTCCGCGTAAATGTCTGACGGAGCCGGTTCGTTCCAGAGCTGATAAATGTCGGCACCGAAGCGTCTGAGCAGAAGCTCCAGATAACCCTTCAGCTGGAAATAGTCGGACTTGGCGGCCGCCTCTCTCCAGGATTTCTCCTTCGCCCCGGTGATGGCCAGACAGAAGTTCTGATGCTCCTCGTAGCCTTCGAGGGTTTCTCCGTTCTTCTCGGGAAGTCTCTGATATACAGAGCCGTATTCGAAGATCTTCATGGACGGCATCTGGCGGTTCACATTGTATGCGACCACCTCCAGCGCGTTGAGAACCAGGGTCTGGCGAAGAACGTTAAGGTCCTGACTGAGAGGATTGACTATCCTCACGCAGTGATCTGCCGGGAAGGTCTTGAGGTCCGTATAATAGTCTCCCTTGGTGAGGGAATTGTTCATGGTCTCCACGAAACCGTTGGCAGCCAGGAAATTGGAAATGATGCTGCGCACGGCCTCAGGTTCAGGCGAAGGTGTGGCGTTGACCGACATCCTCATCTGCGAAGGCAGCTCGATGTTGTCATATCCGTAGATGCGCAGGATCTCCTCCACCACGTCGCACTCCCTGTAAACGTCCACCATATAGCTTGGCGCGAGCACTGTGGCAGTGCGGCCCTCGCGGCTCACGAACTCATAGTTCAGGGCCTTGAGGATAAGATCTATCTTGTCGTCGCCTATCTCCTTGCCTATAAAGGCGCAGATGCGGCCGTAGTCCAGGTCTATCTTCTTTCTTTCAACAGGGGCAGGATAATTCTCCTGAATGTCGCCGACCACACGGCCTCCGCACAGTTCGACCACCAGATCGGCGGCGTACTTGAGGGCGTACTGGCATATCTGAGGGTCACATCCTCTCTCGTAGCGGAACGACGCGTCGGTAGAAAGCTGATGCTTCTTGCTGGTCTTCCTGATGCTGCCCGGATCGAAGTATGCGCTCTCGAGGAACAGGTTGACGGTATTTTCGGTGACGCCGCTGTCTTCGCCTCCGAACACTCCGGCCAGGCACATCGCGCCGTCGGCATTGGAAATCACCATATCGAAATCGTTCAGTTCCCTGTCCATTCCGTCGAGGGTGCGGAGATGTTCGCCGGCCAAGGCCCTGCGCACAATCGCCCTGCCTCCCTTGATCTTGTCCGCATCGAAAGTGTGAAGCGGCTGCCCGAAGGCGAACAGAATGTAGTTCGCAATGTCCACAACGTTGTTTATCGGTCGGCTGCCAATGGCTGAAAGCCTCTCCTGCAGCCACTTTGGTGACGGGCCGACCTTGATGCCCTCGACCGTGAGTCCGGTATAGCGGGGAGCACCTTCTGCGTCCTTCACATCTATCCCGATCACACCCTTTCCGGCCTTGTCAGCCTGCGATGCGGCCTTGCCGACCTCCGGATGCACGAGCTCGCAAGGGATGCCGTGAAGCTTGAGGTAAGCGTAAACGTCGCGGGCCACGCCATAATGCGAAGCCGCATCGACACGGTTCGCCGTTATCTCATATTCAATCACAGCGTGCACAGGAATGTGCAGATAGTCCTTCGCAGGAACGCCCACAGGGGCATCGTCAGGCAGCACCTTGATGCCGTCGTGACTCTCGCCTATGCCCAGCTCGTCCTCGGCGCATATCATTCCGAGGCTCTCCACGCCGCGTATCTTCGATTTCTTGATCTTGAAGTCGCCCGGCAGAACCGCACCCACCCTGGCGAAAAGCACCTTCTGGCCGGCAGCCACATTCGGAGCGCCGCAAACGACCTGGAGAGGTTCTCCCGTGCCGTCATCCACTGTGGTGATGTGAAGGTGATCGGAATCCGGGTGAGCGGCGCAGGTAAGAACCTTAGCCACCACCACATTCTTCAGTCCGCCTTCTATCGCCTCGGTCTCCTCCACACCGTCGACCTCGATACCTATCGAAGTCATGATCTCGGCTATCTGAGCCGCAGTGAGGTCACATTTAATGTAATCCTTAAGCCAATTGTACTCGAGCTTCATATCTGTAATGTTTTATTTCAAATTATCCTCGTCGAAAAGAGTCTTCACGAACTCGTCCCTGTCGAACTCCCTGATGTCGTCTATCCCCTCGCCCACACCGATATACTTTATGGGAATGCCGAACTGGTCCACCAGGCCGACTGCCACCCCGCCTCTCGCGCTGCCGTCCATCTTGGTCAGCATCAGCGAAGTGATATTGGTGGCACGGGCAAATTCCTTCGCCTGCTGGAAAGCGTTCTGCCCCGTGCTGGCGTCCAGTACGAGCATCACCTCGGAAGGTGCGCCCGGAAGAGCCTTGCCCACGGAATTCCTGATCTTCGTGAGTTCGTTCATCAGGTCCACCCTGTTATGCAGACGCCCTGCCGTATCGATGAGCACCACGTCGGCGCCCTTGGCCACAGCGGATTTCACTGTATCGTAAGCCACAGCCGCAGGGTCTGAGCCCATCTGCTGGCGGACGATGTCCACACCGGCCCTCTCGGCCCACACGCTTATCTGGTCCACAGCCGCGGCGCGGAACGTGTCCGCAGCGCCCAGGACCACCTTCTTCCCATCCTTTCTGAACCTGTATGCCAATTTGCCTATGCTCGTGGTCTTGCCCACGCCGTTCACGCCGACCACCAGCACCACATAAGGGCGCACGGCGCTTTCAGGGACAGGCTTTGTATCCAGAAGTTCGGCGATCTGCTCACGGAGCATGGTGAAAAGCTCTTCCCTGGACATGAACTTGTCGCGGGAAACCCTTTCCTCCAGAGCATCCACCACCTTCAAAGTGGTGTCCACTCCCATATCCGACTCCACCAGAGCCTCCTCAATGGCGTCCAGGGTGGAATCGTCCACTCTCGACTTGCCAATCACGGCCCTGCTTAAACGCTGAAAGAAACTAATCGCCATATCCCACAAATATAGTGATTCCTAAAAAATAACTTGGTATTTTTATTAGTCTTTTTGTTCTAAATGTATTTTGTCATCAGTCGAGTACTCCAGTACACTTCTTCTTCCAAAACAAATTTATCTTCAAAAATCCTTCACAAAAATTTACCAACTTATTTTTCCATCATCACTTATTCAATTCCTCTGCACTAGCATAAAAAAAGAGAGTGAAAAATCACTCTCTTTCTCAGTATTGTAACCAAAAAGGATTATTTCTTGGAGAACATCTCTTTAGCCTGTGACTCCTCAACGAGCGTCTCTGTGAAAACATAAGCGCCGGTTTTAGGAGATTTCTCCATACGGATGCACTTGACCATGCTCTTAGCACCGGCCTTAGCTGCGAATGTTGCGACGGCTTTCTTTGCCATATTGTATCCTCCTCAGATTATTTGATTTCACGATGTACAGTCACTCTCTTGAGGAACGGATTGTACTTCTTCCTCTCAAGACGCTCTGTAGTATTCTTCTTGTTCTTGGTGGTCACGTAACGGGAAATTCCCGGAACGCCAGTTGCTTTCTGTTCCGTGCACTCGAGGATGACCTGCACCCTGTTGCCTTTTGCTTTCTTTGCCATAACTTCAAAAATTAAACAAGGTTAACATATCCTTTCTTCTGAGCATCGCGAATGGTAGCCTCGAGGCCGTTCTTCTCGATGATCCTCATACCCTTGCAAGATACCTTGAGGGTTATAAATCTCTGCTCCTCCTCACTCCAGAAGCGCTTGTTCTTGAGGTTGACGGAGAAATCACGCTTGGTGCGCAGTTTAGAATGGGCAACATTGTTACCTTTCATTCTTTTCCTTCCGGTTATTTGACAAACCTTTGCCATAATGATATTCTTTTATTTATTATTATTCTTTACCAGCTTCAGAAATCTGTTCCAGCGGATGCTCCGCGGGAAGGACTCTTCAGCATCTGTCGAGAGCCATATTATTGCCGGCGTACCCACTATGTGGTCTTCCGGAACAAAACCCCAATACCTGGAATCCAGGGAATTGTGTCTGTTGTCTCCCATCATGAAGTAGTAATCCTGTTTGAAGGTGTACTCTCCGGCGGCCAATGCATCCTCGACGGATGAATGTTCGTAAACCCTGATGATCCTCTCGTAAAGGGGAAGATTCCGGGCGTCGAGCCGTACGGTGGCTCCCTTCTTCGGGATCCAGACGGGACCGAACTCGTCTCTGCTCCAGCTGTAGTCCGCACTGAAGGGGAAAATCTCTCTGTAGTCACGCTGGGTTTCTTCCAGATTGGCTGAAAGCTGCAGCCCCGGGTATGAAGGTTCTTTCACTCCATTCACCCATGCAAGGCCCTTTCTCACTTCCAGAGTGTCGCCGGCTACGGCCACACATCTTTTAACGTAGTGATCCACCTTGTCAGCAGGACGCGCTATCACAGGTCCAAGCTTCGAGATGACGGTCCTTTTGTCATAGAACCTGCAGAGAGCGTAATAGTCTTCTGCGGGCGCCTTCCTGAGGACTGTGTCTCCATTTGGAAAACCGAACACGACCACATCGCCCTTCTGAACGCTGCGGCGTCCCTTTAGTCTGCGATAATCGCACTTCACGAGCTTGGAGTAGGACTCCTTCCCGAAAGCCACGTTATGCGTAAAAGGAAGCGTCAGCGGAGTCTGAGGCAACTTGGGTCCGTATGTCAATTTGCTTACGAAGAGATGGTCTCCGGTATAGAGGGTTCTCTCCATTGAGGATGAAGGAATCTTGAAAGCCTGGAACCAGAAGGTATTGATCAGGGTTACCACGATGACGGCGAAGATGATGGCGTCGAGCCAGTCGTTGGCCGCAGAATGTTTCTCCCCTTCCCTGTATCTCTTCTTCCAGAAGTTCCAGCGGACCTTGCGGGTGATGAACATGTCGAATATCACGCCCAGGCCGAGAAGGAACCAATAGTTTTCAAGCCAAATTACCCACGCGATGTAGAGCAGGGCCCAGAATGTGAACCTCGTCCATCTGTTATGGGTAAATTCCTTCAGGCTCACAGCTATTTCTTGTTAACTGACTTTACTATAGCTTCAAATGCCTTCGGATTGTTCATGGCGAGGTCTGCAAGCACCTTGCGGTTAAGGCCGACGTTGTGTTTTGCGAGAGCGCCCATAAACTGAGAATAAGTCATACCATACTGGCGTACGGCTGCGTTGATTCTCTGAATCCAAAGTGCGCGGAAATTGCGCTTCTTGGCTCTACGATCACGGTAAGCATAGGTAAGTCCTTTCTCGTAAGTGTTCTTTGCTACCGTCCATACATTCCTCCTGGCGAGGAAGTTACCGCGAGTTCTCTTAAGAATCTTCTTGCGGCGTGCCCTTGAGGCAACTGAATTCACTGATCTTGGCATAATTCAATACTTTTTAGAGAACCAACATTTCTTTCACTCTCTTGATATCCGTAGGTTCGATGATTGCGAAATGATCAAGATTTCTCTTCTGCTTTTTGGTCTTCTTTGTGAGGATGTGGCTGTGGTAAGCGTGCTTCCTCTTGATTTTGCCCGACCCGGTAAGCGTAAAGCGCT
This sequence comes from Anaerovoracaceae bacterium, assembly GCA_963594055.1. Classification (GTDB taxonomy): domain Bacteria; phylum Bacteroidota; class Bacteroidia; order Bacteroidales; family UBA932; genus Cryptobacteroides. Next base: position 18,378 of record CAVBDE010000004.1, read on the forward strand.
TTTTGGCACCGGGGTTCGTTTTAAGCTTTGCCATTGTGTAAAAATGTTTAAATAATAATGTTTATAATAAGGCCGTATCTCTACGGTTTACTTCTTTTTTAGCGGCGCTATCATCATAGTCATCCTCTTTCCTTCCAGGACAGGCATGTTCTCCGCGCGTCCGTATTCCTCAAGTTCCACGGCGAAACGCAGGAGCTGTTTCTCTCCCTGATCGGCGAACATTATCGAACGTCCGCGGAAGAAGATGGTAGCCTTGACCTTCGACCCTTCCTGAAGGAAGCCCTGAGCGTGCTTGAGCTTGAACTGGAAATCGTGCTCGTCGGTGTTCGGCCCGAAACGCAGTTCCTTCACCACGATCTTCGCCGAGTTCGACTTCATCTCCTTGGCCTTCTTCTTCTGCTGGTAAATGTACTTCTCATAGTCCATTATCCTGCATACGGGAGGATCGGCCTTCGCACTGATCTCCACTAGGTCCAATTCAAGGTCATCTGCAAGTCTGATCGCCTTCGCGATGGGATAGATACCCTGTTCGGGGATATTGTCTCCCACCAGACGGACTTGCGGGGCGGTTATCTCCCCGTTGATTCTAAGCTCATTCTCGTCCTTTTGCTGACGAGGATCCGGTCTGCGTCCCTGCTGCGGACGAGGTCCCGACGGCTTTGGTCTGTAAGGTCCTGGCATTAAGCTAATTCTTCAGCTACCGCTGATTTTATATATTCAACAAACTGTTCTGCAGTCATAGAGCCCTGATCGACACCTTCCCTGCGTACAGAGACGGTACCGTCAGCGACTTCCTTTTCTCCCACGATCGCAAGCACAGGCACTCTCAGCGCAGCTATATCCCTGATACGTTTGCCGAGGGTCTCGTTGCGTGCGTCAATGGAAGCGCGAATTTCGGAATTTTTCAGCAAATTGCAAACTTTTTCCGCATAATCTGAATATTTCTCGCTGACAGGCAGAATCTTGACCTGGTCAGGAGAAAGCCAGACCGGAAGATGACCTGCCGTATGTTCGAGAACCACTGCGGTGAAACGCTCGATGGAGCCGAACGGAGCGCGGTGAATCATCACAGGGCGCTGCTTCTGGCCGTCGGCGTCCACAAACTCAAGCTGGAAACGTTCAGGAAGGTTGTAATCCACCTGGATGGTACCCAGCTGCCAGCGGCGTCCGATGGCATCCTTTACCATAAAGTCGAGCTTAGGGCCGTAGAATGCAGCCTCACCGTATTCAACCACGGTCTTGAGGCCCTTCTTCTGAGCTGCCACGATGATGGCGTTCTCAGCCTTCTCCCAGTTCTCGTCGGTTCCGATGTATTTGGTCTTGTTGTCAGGGTCGCGGAGTGAAATCTGAGCCATATACTCGGTCATGTTCAATGTCTTGAACACATAGAGGATAAGGTCGATAACCTTCTCGAACTCCTCCTGAAGCTGGTCAGGACGGCAGAACAGGTGGGCGTCGTCCTGGGTAAAGCCGCGGACACGCGTAAGTCCGTGAAGCTCGCCGCTCTGCTCGTAACGGTACACCGTACCGAACTCCGCGAAACGCAGAGGCAGATCCTTGTATGAACGCGGCTCGCTGCGGTAGATCTCGCAGTGATGAGGGCAGTTCATAGGCTTCAGCATATATTCTTCACCCTCCTGAGGGGTGTGGATAGGCTGGAATGAATCCTTGCCGTACTTGGCATAGTGACCTGAAGTCACGTAAAGTTCCTTGGCTCCGATATGAGGCGTTACGACAGGCAGATACCCGAGTTCAGCCTGCTTCTTGCGGAGGAACTGCTCGAGGGTATATCGCATCTGCGCGCCGCGTGGCAGCCACAGAGGAAGTCCGAGGCCCACGCGCGAAGAGAAGGTGAAGAGCTGCATCTCCTTGCCGATCTTGCGGTGGTCTCTCTTCTTGGCCTCTTCAAGAAGGTTCAGATACTCGTCCAGCATACTCTTCTTAGGGAAGGTAACGCCGTAGATGCGGGTCAGCTGCTCGCGGTTCTGGTCGCCTTTCCAGTATGCGCCCGCGATGGCCGTCAGCTTTACAGCCTTGATGTCGTCCACGTGCTTGATGTGCGGTCCGCGGCAGAGGTCGGTGAAATTGCCGTTCGTGTAGAACGTGATGGTGCCGTCCTCAAGCGCCTCGATGAGCTCGCACTTGTAAGGATCGCCCTTCTTCTTGAAATAATCCATGGCCTCGGCCTTCGAAACATCCTTCTTCTCGAATGTCTCCTTCGTCCGGGCCAATTCTATCATCTTGTCCTCGATCTTCTTGAAATCCGCTTCGCTGATCTGCTGTCCGCCGAAATCCACGTCATAGTAGAATCCGGTCTCCACAGCCGGTCCGACGCCGAATTTCACGCCAGGATACAGGGCCTCGAGAGCCTCTGCCATCAGGTGTGCGGAAGAATGCCAGAATATCTTCTTCGCTTCGTCGTCCTCCCATGGACGGAACGTTCCGTCTGTAAATGCAATAGTAGCCATATGTCGTATGTTTGTAAAGCCCACAAAGATAATCAAAAAATTCCTATCTTTGTAAGGTTATGGAAACAATAGACAAAAAAATCATAAGCAGCGAGGCGGCCAGAGCGGCACTGCTCTTCGGGCTCGTGTCCGGAGCATACATCATCATCTCCATGGTGCTGAATGTCCAGGCCGTGCTCGTCATCCTGGACCTGGCCAAGTTCTTCGGACTGATCCTGCTTATGAAATACTGCATGCAGAGTATTCAGAATAGATACGAAGGCGTTAACGCCGGATCGCTGCGCCGCTACGGCACACTCATCGCCCTGTTCTCCGCCATAATCACCGCCGCAGTGGCCTATGTAGCCTACCAGCACCTCTTCCCGGATACCGTAAAGGCGGTATGGGACGAGATTTATATACAGATGGGGTCAAACCTTGACGAGAACTCCCGCCAGAGCCTTCAATGGATGGAAGCCAACTTCGCTCCCGTCGTGATGGTCAGCCAGTTCATCTGGTGTTTCTTCTACGGATGGGTGCTTTCGCTCATCCTCGCCCCGAGAGTCTCTCCTTCAGATCCGTTTAACGAATAGTCAGTATGGATATCTCTGTAATCGTTCCCCTTCTCAACGAACGCGAAAGTCTGGCCGAATTGGCAGACAGGATAGACAAGGCCCTGAGCGGGCACGGCCTGTCCTACGAAGTGATAATGGTCGATGACGGCTCCACGGACGGCTCGTGGGAGGAAGTGGAGAAGCTGGCCCGGAAGAACGGTGCGATACACGGCATCCGATTCAGAAGGAACTACGGCAAATCGGCGGCCCTGTACAGCGGGTTCAAGAAAGCCGAAGGCGACGTGGTGGTCACGATGGACGCCGATCTGCAGGATTTCCCGGAGGAAGTGCCGGAGATGTACCGCATGATAAAGGAAGAGGGCTGGGACATAGTGTCCGGCTGGAAACAGCACCGTCAGGACAACGCCCTCACGAAGAACCTGCCGTCGAAGCTCTACAACGCCACCGCGCGCAGAATCACCGGCATCAGGCTCCACGATATGAACTGCGGCCTCAAGGCTTACCGTAAGGAGGTCGTGAAAAACATAGAAGTGTACGGCGAGATGCACCGCTACATTCCCTATCTGGCCAAGAACGCCGGATTCACCCGCATCACCGAGAAGCCGACCCGCCACGCCAAGCGCAAATTCGGCAAGAGCAAGTTCGGAATGAACCGCTTCGTGAACGGATTCCTGGACCTGCTGAGCCTGTGGTTTCTGAGCACTTTCGGGAAAAAGCCAATGCATTTCTTCGGCTACAGCGGCATATTCACCTTCCTGATAGGATTCATTCTGACCGTCTGGGTCATAGCGGACAAGCTCGTGGCTCAGGGCAAGGGACTTCCGTACAGACCCGTCACAGACCAGCCGCTCTTCTTCCTGGCGCTTCTGGCCATAGTGATAGGCGTGCTTTTCTTCCTCGCGGGATTCCTGGGCGAGATGATAGCCCGCTCATCCAGCGAGAGAAACCATTACAATATCCGTTCGGAATTCTAGAGCTCGAACCGGCTCTTTTCAGGGAATCTCCTCTCAAACGCGTCCAGAATGGCGGCGCGCATGGTCTCGTAGTGCTTCTCCCCGAGATGCACGTCGTTGATGCACACCAGCTTGCGCGTCGGGTTCAGGATAAAGCCGGACACATCCTTCGGACTGGCCAATGCCACTGAAATGTGCTTGTTGGAGATCTTCTCGTCCAGCACCCGTCCCTTATAGAACATATAGTCCAGATACATATACTGGTTCAGGTTCTCCGCCGTGCGCGTGACCGTGATCGAAGACCTGACCTCGCTCTCCGCCTTCAGGAACAGCTCCTCGCAGAGGGACTTCTGCATAGGCGAGCAGATGTGCTGCGGACGGATAAACCTTCTGCCGGCCTTCAGCCCCAGTACTCTCCGGGCCAATGTGTCCGAATTCCTGCAAATCTGCTTGTACATATTCCCGCCGACCAGAAGATGGGAAGAAAAATGGATGACGGACTTGTCTCCGCGGAAGAAATCCTCCGCGCCGCAGGGCAGCACCGGGAACATATCGTCGTTGAAATACAGGAACTGCTCGTCCAGACCCTCTATGCGGTGAAGATACATCTCCAGAGGATTGCAGTTGAAGGTAGGAAGGAACTCCTCCGGAACGAAATCCCCGTGGCGGACCACCTTCACGGCGACCCTGTTCACCCAGGCCGGAACCTGCGAATCGCCGGACACCACCAGGAACACGTTCTCTATGAAAGGCATGTTCTTCTCTATGCCCCTGAAAAGGTAAGGAAGCGTGCCCCAGTCACGGAAACGCTTGGTCATAATTGGGATGCGGGTATGTTCGCTGTAGCTTTTTCTCCACACGGGATCGTTCCCGTCGACGTATGTAATCACGATGTCCATAGAACACGAAGGTACGAAAAATTTCCCGTATGCAACCTTTCTTCCGGCCTTTGCATCTTTATAGCGTCCCTGTGAATAGAAAAATATGAAAAAACACATATCATTCCTGCTGGCTCTCTGCACATTATGCGCGTGCTCCCAGTACGACCTGTTCGAGACGGGAGACGGCATCTGCAGCGACCGCGCAGGTGAAAGCGGGAACGGCTACGGCCAGGATGAGACTCCGGGCGGAGCTCTTACCGCGGCAGAATGGAACGACCTTGACAACTGGCCCTACTGGTGCTCCCTGATGCAAAACAGCGAATACAGGGACCACTGCTCATACTGGGGCTACAGCACAGATAACAGATTGGCCTTCAGAATAACGGATGAGGAGGGAGAGGCGGTGGCCGGTGCGAGGGTGCAGCTCACCCTGGGCGATTGGACCTGGGACGCACGTACGGACAACAGGGGTTATGCCAATTGCTGGGCGGGTCTGTTCACGGACACGAAGGCGGACGGCCTGACCGGGGCGGAGCTCACCGTTGACGGGGTGAAGTACGAAGGCGACCTGCAGTTCACCCACCACCAGGATGAAGAGCTCAAACTTAACGAGATAACGGTCACCGGTGCCGGGACCACGGACCCGTCAGTGGATATAGCGTTCATAGTGGATGCCACCGGCTCGATGTCCGACGAGATAAATTTCCTCAAATCCGACCTGGTGGACATTCTGGAAAGAGCATCTGACTATGCGCGCGAGATGACCATAAGAAGCGCAGCCCTTTTCTACAGGGATGAGGGGGACGATTACGTAACCAAGCATCAGGACTTCACCACCGACCCGGAGGAGACTGCGGACTATGTCAGCAAACAGAGGGCGTCAGGCGGCGGGGACTATCCTGAAGCCGTACACACGGCCCTCGAGGACGCGCTCCAGAAACTGAGCTGGAACGGGAACGCCAGAAGCCGCGTGGCGTTCCTCATACTGGACGCCCCGGCGCATTATACGGATGAAATTCTGGAAAGTCTGAAGCAGAGCGTGCGCAATTTCGCAAGATACGGCATAGCGATTATTCCTGTAGCCGCAAGCGGAGCGGATTACGATACCGAATTTCTTCTGCGAACCTTCGCCATAGCGACGGGCGGCACATTCACCTTCCTTACCGACGACAGCGGCGTGGGTGACGAACACCTCAAGCCTACCGTAGGCCAGTACGAAGTGGAAAAACTCAACGATCTTATTACCCGCCTGATTCAGGAGAGAATGGAATAGGAGCTAGTATTCCAGCTCCATCTTGTCCACCCAGAGGATGGAATTCGGGCTTCCCGTAAAATAGTCACCGAGCATACTTGCGGCGCAGGACACTATGATGTGCGTAGGGACGCGCGAAGTGGACACGTATTCCAGAGGTATCTCCACCTTCGTCCACTCGTCTATGCTTTCCGAAGCTATATATCGCCCGTAAGCTATCACATTTTCGCCCTTAGGGTCGAAGAACGTGGACTTGTCCGTGGTGTTGATCTCCACAGGAGAATCCTCGGTGCCGCCGTACTTGCGGTAATCCCAGTCGCCCAGAGCTATCCACACAGAAGCGCGGTCGTTGTCGCCGACCTTCACGTCATCCCCGTCAGGGGCACCCCCCATAGTCTTCTCTTCAATCTTGCCGCACTGATACTTGAGGTACAGGGTCAGCTTGCGCGGACGCAGCGTGAACGGACGTCCCATGTGGACGGTTCCGCCCGAAGCGCCGATTGTACGGCCGAATTCGCCCGTGAAGACATTGCCTGCGGCGAACTTGACCACCACATAGCGGGACATCATCTTGAGCGACCTCTCCCCTTCTACCTTGTTGGTCTCGTCGGGAAGCGTTATCGCATAGGTGGAACCTACGGTGGTGGAACCCTTGTTGCCGCTGCCCCACCATTTGGTCTGCAGTTCGGGATCGGACGATGCCGGGTCGTAGAATGAATAATATTTGCTTGACTCCGTGTGGCTTACCGTCTCGAATCCGGAGTTCGGCATCTGACGGGCCTCCCGGGTGGTGAAAGTCTTCACCGCCGTCTGCTCCTCTCCGCTGTAGGCCACGCATTCGTAGTCCGTCTGCGGCTCCAGACCGTCCGCCTGTGCACTGAACGAAGTTCCGCTCACGGTAACGCCTTCCACCTCGCTCCACTCAGTTTCGCCGGCCTTTCTAAGCCTGAATCCGTTCTCACGGCCTTCCACGCCGGACGCCTTCAGCCAGGCCACGCAGGTCCAGGCATCAAGCGCATCGAAAGACACATTCTCCTCCACTTCCTCCACATACAAGGCCCACTCCTGGACGGTTTCGTGATATTTCACGCTAACCTTCTTAGGCTCGGAGAAGTCCTTGAGCGAAGTAATCGGCGGATTGTAAACGGTGATGTCCGCAGGACCGAGCTTGAGCGAGGTTACGCTCACCCCGCTGAGGTTCGTGCCCTTGGAGACTCTGGCTATGGCCCTGCAGTTGGGCGCGTCCATCGTCGTGCTTCCTACCTGGCCCGTGACGGTGAATTCACGCGCTATGGGCTGCTCGGCCGCTATGGTCCAGTGGGTCGATTCATAGACGCGAAGTTCCACGGAGAGCGGAGAAGTGAGGTCGTGCACGCCCTTTATGGTCTCGGAAGCCTGAACGCGGGAATCGTTATAGGTGACGCTGAGGATATTGACCTTCGTCATATCGGTGGCCTCTTCAAGGGTTATGAGCACCTTGTGCGTGTCGGAGTCTATCGTAACCCCGGTCGCGCCTTCCACCTGCAGGTCCGTGATGCCGGCCAGCACCGTAGGGTACGGAATGTCGTTACGTATGCAGGACGCAAGTGACGCGACCAGAAGAAAAGCTTTGACTATCAACCGTTTCATCTTCTAAAAATGCAAGCTGAGTCCGTAAGAAATGTCGAGGATGTCCAGCATGAAGTTCACCTTCGAATAATAGCGCGTGCCTATGTTCTCCCCGTTCTTCAGGTAATCGGTTCTGGTCAGATGCGCCCCGCCTATGCCGATGGACACGTGGGTCGAGAGATTGTTGAGCACGAATATCATAAGGCCGGGATGAACCGCCAGGCCAATTTTCCGAGTCGCCGAACTGGTGTCCAGTGACTCGGAGTTGTAGCTGAATGCGGTGTCCGTGCGAGCCCACTGAAGCGCGAGATCCACATAGACACCGAACCTTCCGCGCTCGTCCAGAGCGGCATAGGAACGGTGGTAGAGCTCTGTCTGAAGGCTTCTGGATGAGGCATTGATGTCCTGGAGCGACATTTCCATACCGTCGCTGAGAAGCGACAGGTCGGCATTGGCCACACCTCCGGACACATTGGCATACTTGGTTCTGAAGCCTATGGACCTGTTATCCCTGTAGGTGTAGTCGAAGTACGGCGAGATGCTGGTTATGTCCCCGTTGGCATCGAGATGCTGAAGGAAGAGGGCGATTTCGCTGTTGCTGCTGCCGAGGTTCAGGTAGAAGAACTGTATGCCGGCAGACACGTCGCCTTTGGGCATGAACACGCGCACCGGTTCGCGCTTCACCTCCTCCACGAAGAGGGAATCCTCCGGCTCCGCAGCGCGCGACGCAGGCAAGAGCGTGAGCAGCAATGTTATGGCAAGGACGATTCTCTTCATGTCAGATGTAGTAATAGAGGCTGAAACCTATCGCGAGAAGGTTGATCTTGAAATTGATGAAGCTCGTCTGACGGCTGCCCGTCTCTATCTGGTTATGCGTCTGGCGCGTCCAGTCGAACTGAAGGCCAAGCATATTGATGTTCACGTCTATCGCGAAATTGTCGGTGATGAAGGCGATGAAACCCGGACAGACATTGAGCCCGAGGGAGTTGTTGATCTCGTAACTGCCGTTGACAGCGTTCTCCCTGCCGTCCAGAACCTTGCCCTGACCGTAGGAATACGCGAGCTGCACTTCATTGAACAGGCCGATGCGCTTGAGCGAGCCTATCGGAATATAGTACCGGCCAATCCCCTGGATCTCAAAGGACTGGCTGAGTTTGTGATAATTGGAAAACTGCAGGTCCGCGATGTCCCCCAGGCTCAGTTCGGCGCTGTCCAGATGGTACATTCCGCGCCTGTAACCCACACGCGCGCCCACGCCCAGGTTGTCCTGTATCATATAGCAGAAAGCCGGAGTGAGGGAGATGGTATATCCCGTGGAATTGATGCCGTTGAGGATGAGGAAATTGGCATTCTCGCTGTCCTGCAGGGTATAGCTGGCACTGCCGCCCACCATCCAGGTCCCCCTGGAGATGAATGTAGGCTGCGAGGACATGTCGATGCCGCGATCCATCTTCTGTCCCAGGGCCGGATAGCCGAGGGACAGGAGAAAGAAAATTATGACCGGCAGTTGTCGTCTCATATCTATTCGTACAGAAGCTCCATACCGTCGAGCCAGAGCTTACTTTCGTCATATCCGGCGAAATAATCACCGTACATACTTGAAGCGCAGCTGATTATGATATGGGTAGGACGCTTGGTCTGATCTCTGTAATCCAGAGGAAGCGTCACCTCTATCCAGTCGGTGGCAGGGTTCGTAGAGTCCGAAGATACGATTTTTTCTGCAAATGCAATAGTGGATGCGTCCGTCGAGTAGTCCACGAAGGTAGTGGTGTCAGTGGTGTTGACACACACAGGGCTGTCTTTATCTCCGCCGTACACCTTGTGATCCCAGGTTCCGAGGGCGACGCGGATGGATGCCTTGTCGTAATTGCCCTTCGCTCCGTCCGCAGGGACATTGTCATTGGCACGGTTGATGATGCCGCCGGTGTACTTCATCCAGAAGCGGATTCCGGTAGGACGGGCGGTGAACGGACGGCCGAAGAAAACGGTACCGCCGCTGGTTCCGATCAGTTCGCCGAAGTGTCCGGTGAACAGGTTGCCGGCTGCGAACTTGACTACCACGTAACGTGACTGCAGGCAGACAGCCTGACTGCCGTCCCTGTAGTCGTCAGTGACCGGGTAGCAGATGACGGAGCTTGAACCCACCATAGTGGAACCGGAGTTACCGTTGTCCCACCATTTGGTCTGAAGCGCGGTGTCGCTTGATGAAGGATCGTAGAATGACTTGTACTTGGTGCTTTCGTCGTTCGAAGTGGTCTCGAAGCTTCCGTTAGGGATGGCCACGGCTGTGTCGGTGGTTATCGTGGCGGGAGCGTCGAAGGTCTCCTGCTCACTGGTCTCGAGCGAAGTGAGCACCATCCTGTACTCGTATTCGGTAGCCGGAGACAGACCGGCGATCCTGGCGCTGTAAGTGCCTTCGGACTCGCGTGTGGCGGCAACCTTGGTCCAATCGCCTTCGGAGCCCCTGGCCCTTATCTCGAAATAGACGCTGTTCTGGTCATACTGAGCCTCGTCCACATCGGCGTGGGCGGTGAAATGGCCGGCCCATACCTCATAAGATGACGGAGCGGAGATGCCTGTGGAAGTGCCTTCGAAGATGATGTTGTCGTAGATGTTGTTCGTAGTCTCGTCCACCAGGAGCTCAAGAGCGAGCGTTCCGTCCTTCTCCACGTATTTCAGGCCAAGCTTGTAGCGCTTTCCGGCCTCCACGGCATCGATGCTGCCGGTCTTGGTGAAAGAGGAGTTGTCCTTGAGAAGTGTTCCGGTGAATGTCCAGGTGAGGGACGGTTCGAAGCCCGTGGCGATGAAGAATCCGTCCGCACCGCTCTTGTCAGCAGTATAGACAAGCTTGGAATTCTCGTCCAGAGCCACGGTGCAGCTGTAACCTTCAGCGAAGAACTCGCCCACCGTGGCATCGTAGGTCACCTGGGACACCACGTTGCTGACCTTTGCGGTCACCTTGACGGTGCTGGTGTTGCCTGCGACGACGGTGAAGGCCTCAGAGCCGCTGTAGCTCTTCTGATCCCAGGATGCGCCTGCAGGAGAGGCCTTTACGACCTCACCGGCGGTGACGTCCACCCTGTACTCGTCTGCAGGGAGATATATCTGGGAAGGCATCTGCGAATACACGTACTCGCGGACCTTTCCGGAGAAGTCAGCCTTGTAGATCTTTATGACGGCCGTGCTGAGAAGCTCGTCCGAACTCATCGCAGCCTTGGTGCCCGTCATGCTTACTGAAAAAGATACGGCACCTTCGCCCTCTTCCGCCTTGGGTTCCGCGCTGCAGGCGGCCACGAGAAGAGGCATTATAAGCAAACTGTAATATAACTTCTTCATAAGGCTACTCTACTTTAAGACTGATAGGAATGCTCTTCTTGCAACCCTTGGCATCGACCACGTTCATGGTGAAGGTGTGGGTGCCCTGGAATGCGAGAAGCGGGGTCTGTGCGCCGGACAGGTCGAACTCTATCTCGGTCTTGCCGGCGAGCTCGCTTCCGTGCGGGAACGGCACGATGTCGAAGATGCCCAGAGCGGCGTCTGACGGGTTGATAAGGTCAAGTGTGGTACCGCCCACGCTCTCCACTGAAGCGAGGAAGTCCGCGTTCGTGGAAGCGATATCCACGGTGAACTTGCGCGCTCCGTTAGGAATCTTCGCGGTCATCGTGAGAGGGAATGTGCCTGTGGCAGGAACCACTACCTCTGCTGTGATGTCATAGTCGCAGGTGCTTACAAGCTCGATTCCGCCGTCACCCTGCGGTGCGTTCGGATCTTCGCCGTCACCTTCCTCCTCGGCAGCCACGTCGTTGTCCAGCTCGACATCCTCTACCAGACCGTCAATCTCCACTGAGAAGCTGGCGTTGCCGTCGGCATCCACCTTCTTGAGGAATTTGATGAGATGCCAGTCGCGTGCCTTCACTCCGCTGATGGAGGTGGACATCTTCTGGGTTTTGCCGTCTATCGAACCCTTGAAGGTTACGGACATGGTGGCTGAATCGGAATTGAGGGCGAAATAGCCAAGTCGGCTGTCGTACTGAGGATCGCCGCTGTTATAGGTGAGGCTGTAGTCCAGAGGTGATCCGGCTATCAGCTCCACGCTGGTCTTGCCGTCTCCGGTCACAGTCTCCAGAAAGGCGTCGTTGTAGCTTACCGTAACGACCGCCTGAAGAAGCGTACAGGTGATGGTGCCGATGGAAGTGGTCTCGCCTGCGGTGATGGAGAAGGACTGCGACGCTCCGTAAACAGGGGCGTTGAACTTGGCATTGGCCAAGGTGGATGAGCTTGAGCGGACGGAGAGAGTGTAGTCTCCGGCGGTCAGCTGCATGGAGCCGGCAGTGCGGATCTCGCCCCAGGTCTTCTGGGCTGCCAGAGAACCGTCTGAAGCGTAGATATAGAGGACATATTCGTCTCCGGCGGCGTCAGCCTTGGTCACAGGATTGACGTCCTCTGACACCTCGAGCGAAAATGAGTCGAAAGACAGGGTTCCCGTCTTCTTTCCGCCGTAATTGAAGGCATCCTTCGAGCAGGATGACAGCATCACGAGGGCGCTCATAAGTATTATCGATGTTCTTTTCATACTCGTTAATCATTTAAATCGACATCATCCAGCTGTACGGGCTCGACAGTGTCGTCGAATTCGATGCTGATGGAATCGTTACCGACATTTGACACGTCGAACTTGACAGTGTAGCATTTCTTGGCCTCAAGTCCCTTCCTGGTGACGCTGAAGGTGCGGGTCTTGCCGCCCTGGGAAGTCAGCGTGCCTGAAAGGGTGAATGTGTAGGCGTCGATGAACGCCGCGCGGGTCTCGCTCTTGGGGAACTGAATCTCAGTGCCTGCGCCCGTGGTAAGGATGAAACTGTAGTCAGTGTAGTAGGCGGTGAAATCGGAGGTGTAGGCCAGTTTGACTATGCAATTGGCAAGCGACACGGGGATAACGACCGGGGTCGTGGTGGCCTGGGCTACCGTAAAGGTGCCGGAGCCGCTGAAGTACGGCTTTCCGAAGCCTTCGTCCGAGCTCGAACCGTAGGAAGCGGTCGCAGTGTAGCTGCCCACCTTGATGGCGGTGGAGCTGCTGTAGTCTTTCAGCGCGCCGGAATAGATGGAGCTTCCGGAAGCGTCGCTGATCACCAGAGAGAAGTCATCTGCTGAAGGCAGGGTCGTGTAATCCGACACGTTGCTCTTCGTGACTTCTGCGACAGACTCGTCGGATTCCAAAGCCAGGCTTATGAATCCGATGCTGTCGTCCTGATTCCGGGAGCAGGACACTGCCGCCAGAATCAAACTCAAAAGAGTGACAGATTTTTTCATTTTTATCATAATTATTTGATTATTTTCACTTTAACATTGTCTATATATAACCAGCAGGTGCTGTTGGTGGTAGCCTTGTAGGTCGGAGTGATCGTCCTCCAACTCAGGCGGATAGGCGCCTGAACATCGGTAAGGGTCGTCTGGGACAGATGGTTGATGTTCGTATATGAGCCGGTGGTCTCGTTAAGTTCGAAGTTGCTCGGCCAGGTGCCGGTTTCATCGTCGCTCTTGAGATTGTCGCTCGTGGTGATATAACCAAGATAGACAGTCTGTGACGCATTGGTCCCGGAGCCCACACCGCCTTCTTCGCGGCCCATGGAATAATCGAACTGCACGTCGAGGCTGACCGTCTTGCCCTCCTTCAGACCGCTGAGGAACGGCGAATCACCTCTGGCCGGATAGTTCGCAAACCACTCTCTGTGGGCGGCAAGCCTTATCGCGGTTCCCGCCTGCGCACCGGCTCTGGCCACGCTCCAGCCGTTGAATACCTTAGGGTCCTTGCTGCCGGTATTCGACGCAGAATGCTTGTCCCCGGAATTGAAGCTCTCCACCGTCGAGAAGTCCTCGAAGAAAAGATACGGGCAGTCCAGAGTCACATCCGTGCCGTTCACGCTTGTCAGGTCTGCCAATGTCAGCGTCTGAGACACCAGCGCATCTTCGGAATCATACGACACGGTGACAGTCTGCCCGGACAGCGCCCTGAACTCCGATTCCTCGACGGTGTCCAGATAGAAAGAGTCCCCGACCTGAATCAGAGACCCGTCAGACTTGGCATAAGAATAGATATTCGAGCTCGTGCCCGGCCAGTTCACGCCCTCCGGAAGGGTGAGGGTGACGGTTTGAGGATCCTCACCCAGGTTGTTCGATGCCAATGTGAACGCGATCTTGTACCTCGTTCCGAGCTCGGTCGGTCTGAGCGCAACGGAAGTGATGTGCCCAGCTTCGAAGCTTCTGCCGGACAGGGAATAACTTACTTTGGCATAATTGTTTTCGGAGAATATCCTGACCTCCAGCCTGTCGCTTGCGCCGTAGGTGCTCCCCGGAGGAAATATCGCGGCGGCGGCATAATGGCGCTCAGAGGATGTGGATTCCTGAAGGGCCTCCTTCAGATCTACGGTGACAGTGGTCTTGCCGTCACTCAGTGTGGCACTTGATGCGTCCGTAACATCCACAGTGAGAGTGCCTGCAAGAGGCTGCGGCATAGTGAAGGTTATCTTCTGCACGGGCTCGCCAAGTATGTTGTTCCCCTCAGGGATATAGAACCGCAGGAAATGCAGCAAGTGCTTCATCTGCACAGAGATGCCGTCCCCGATAGGGCCATCCTTGTCAATGGGGGTGAGGGCCGTCCATTCCACCGGTCTGGCGATGATGATGTCCCCCCCTGCGGAGAGGTCGCCGTCCTGACAGGCCGGGACAGAGAAGGTGGCGGAGGTGCCGCCAACCGAATCCGGCAGAGGGTAGCACATAAAATAGGTGTAGGTGCCGTCCGGCATCGCTGAGGCAAGGGTCGAGGTGAACCAGGCCATCGGACGCGGGGAATCGGTGGAGGCGTAGAGGTTGAAAGTCTGGGCGGAAAGCGTATAAGACTCGTCGGAGGCCTTGGCCCAGAGGGCTATCTGATCGCCTTTGTCCCAGGTGAAGTGCGTGTAAGAATCGTCCGGGCTTGTTTTCGTGAAAGAATCGGCCACTCCGAAGGCGACCTGTACACCACATTCCTGCGGACCATATTCGGGCCCACAAGCCTGGCAAATCAGCAGAATCGCAAATGCCGTGAAAAACAATCTCTTAAGCGGACGTAACACTACTACGTTAATCAACGCTTTTCCGGAATTATCACAATTCCCAAAAAGTCTGCAAAGATAATAAAAATTTTCAATTTTCGCGCAGCCACCGCGGTGGCGCCAGCAGCGGCCGCACAGCAACCCCGCATTGGCCTCACAGCCGCCAAGGCTTCCACTTCACTTCCACATCACTCTAGCCCAAGCATACACATCGCCTTCCCCTCACATCCACACCGCTTCCTCCCGGACACAGCCATTGCGCACTCAACGAGTGCAATTTTCATTGACCTCCACTGGTGCTGTCAGCGGGAACTCGGAAAAAAGACTCAAGGCAGCGGCTGTGTCTTCGATGAGGGGGCCACGGATATATGTTCTGGACTTTCCATCCTCGACAACTTCGCCGAGACCCTGCATCAGTAATTTCGGGCTGGTCTCCAGAACCCGTTCGGAACACCAGGCAGCATATTCCGCCACCGTTTTTCCCGTTCTGGCGGCTATGATCCGCTCATTGACCGGGATGTGATTTTTCAGAAAAAAGTTCACGTCGAACACATCGCGCGGAGAAAGTCTTTCTCCCATCGCGCAAAGTTTGTGTGCAAACATATCCGGCATAACCATCACACGGATATCCGTCCCGGCGAGACTAAGCTGCTCATAATGGTCGTCATATTGACGGTTGGAAATTTCAACCTTCAGCATACGCTCCCCCTTCCCGTAATCGAGCACCAGCAGTACGCCGTAATTCTTCTTCGCCTCGTCATCTATCCTTCCGAAACGTGCCAATATGGCCCTGACGCGGTCATACACAAAATCTACCTTCGCAGAATCAAGCAGATTGAAATCCAGATCTGTGGAAAATCTCGGAAGAGAGTGAAAAAACATCAGCGCCGTTCCACCCTTGAATGCGAGCAGGTTACATAATTCCCGGTCCTTGAAAATCAAGGAAAGAATCTGCGCCATGTAAAGCTTGTGTTTCTGTTTGTCCATAGTTTTATAATTTAATGTTCAGTATTTCAGATACTCTCTGCGACAGGATCCTGGAGCCGTACAGAGGTAGAAGTTCCTTGACCTTCCTCCTGTCAAGAGGACGAAGATTATCAAAGTAACAGTTCCCGGAACTCAGATAAACCATATCGAGAAACGCCCGTTCCGCTGTAGCGATACAGATATTGTCCTTCCGATCGATACCCTCCAGTCCTATCCATTTTCCTGGAGCAATAATTCTGAATCTGTAATTCCTTCCGTCAACACTTACCTGACGGTTCAGATAACTTACGCAAGTTACGGTCTCATCATACTGGAATATAACCCCTGAGCGCTGCAGAACATATTCCAGAGAAATATAAGACGGACGAAAAAGACTGCACGCAAGTTCCTCAGGATCATAATTCGGCTTGACGTAAATCCCTTTCCGGGGATTCCTGATCTCCCCGGTCTTCACGTAATAATTCAACGATTTCGTGAGCCCGGAGCCTTCGCTGTTTGTCAACATTCTGACAGACTGAACAGTAAATACGCTTCGAGGGCTCTTCAAGATAGCTTCAAGCACATTGTTTTGCGAACTCATAATCCGAAAAATTTGGATTGCCAGTTCGCAAATCTACAAACTTCCAATTTCAAATCCAAGATTTTTCCCACAAAAAAAATTACCCTTCTAACAGCTGGTCAGAAGGGTAACTTTTGAAGATATCGGGGTGATGGTGAGGTCGGGGTCTTCGGCGGGGAGGGCCAGGGCACATTCGCCCGGGCTCAGCCGGACCGTGCCGGCGGAGGATTCCGCCTGCACATCGCCCTCGACGGCTATCAGCACCTTGAACTGACTGTCCAGACGCTGGCGGAACGGCTCCGTAAGCGACAGAAGGTCGGTGCAGAACTGCGGGCAGTGAACGAGCTCGCAGGCCCTGTTCTCCTCCACGGTGTAGTGCGTTCTGTAATCGTCGTGAACGGTATAGTCTATCGCATCCTTCGCCTGCTCGGTGTGAAGCTGGCGCGGTTTGCCGTCCAGGCCAAGCCGGCCGTAGTCGTAGATGCGGTAAGTGATATCCGAAGTCTGCTGAATCTCAGCCAGATAGCATCCGCCCCCTATGGCGTGGATACGTCCTGCCGGAAGGAAGAACACATCCCCCGCAGACACCTTATAGTCCTGAAGCACATCTGTAATCCTGTTCTGCTCCACCAGGGACACATATTCGTCCGGAGTGATGGCCTTCTTCAGCCCGCTGATAAGATGCGCACCCTCGGAAGCCCCGATGATGTACCACATCTCCGTCTTGCCCTTGCAGTTATGCCGGGCGGCGGCAAGCTCATCGTTCGGGTGAACCTGGATGGACAGGTCGCGCCTGGCGTCGATGAACTTGATCAGCAGAGGGAACTGGCCCGGATATATGTCCGTGATCTTCGCGCCCTTCTTCGGGCCCTCGGCCACCACGGACTCGCTGCCCGGGACAGAGGAAAGCACCCAGCTTTCCGTGCCCCAGACCAGAGTCTTAAGTATAGGTGTAAACTTGTACATAGCTGTCAGATAAGAGGTTCCGCTGTCATTGACGCAGGCTGAGGTATGCCCATAATCTTCAGGATGGTAGGCGCGATGTTGCAAAGCGCGCCGTCCTTCACGGTCTTGACCTCGTCGCCGGCATTGATCACCACGAACTGAACAGGGTTCAGGGAATGCGCGGTGTTAGGCGTGCCGTCCTCGTTCACTGCATAATCGGCATTGCCGTGGTCAGCCGTCATAAGTACAGCGTATCCGTGCTCCACAGCGGTCTTCACCACTTCGCCCACGAGCTTGTCCACTACCTCCACAGCCTTGCAGATGGCAGGATAGACACCTGTGTGGCCCACCATATCGCCATTGGCAAAGTTAAGGATGATCGCGTCCTCCTTCTCGGTCTTGAGCACGTCGATGAGCTTCGAAGCCACTTCAGGGGCGCTCATCTCAGGCTGAAGGTCATAGGTAGGCACCTTCGGAGAGTTCACCAGGATCCTGTCCTCGTTCTCGAAAGGCTCCTCGCGGCCGCCGTTGAAGAAGAACGTCACGTGAGCGTATTTCTCGGTCTCGGCGATGCGCATCTGATGCTTTCCCGCAGCGGCCAGGGTCTCGCCCAGAGTACCTGTCACGAGTTCCTTGTCAAAGAGGATATGCAATCCCTTGAACGAAGCGTCGTAAGGGGTCAGACAGCAGTAGTAAAGCGGAATGGTGTGCATCCCCTGCTCCGGCATATCAGCCTGGGTGAGAACCGAAGTGAGCTCGCGCGCACGGTCGTTGCGGAAATTGAAGAAGATGATGGTGTCGCCCTCTTCTATGCGGGCCAATGCCTTGCCGCCCTCGGTGATGACCACGGGCTTGATGAACTCGTCGGTAACGCCCCCGTCATAAGAAGCCCGGATGGCCTCCTGTGCGCTTGTGAATTCGGCACCCTTACCGTCCACCAGCATATCATAAGCCGCCTTGATGCGGTCCCATCTCTTGTCACGGTCCATGGCGTAGAACCTGCCGCAGACCGTAGCCACGCGGCCGGTGGTCTGAGCCATATGCTCCTCGAGCTCCTTCACGAAGCCAAGTCCGCTGTGCGGATCGGTGTCACGCCCGTCCATAAAGCAGTGTACATACACGTTCTCCAGCCCGTAGCGGTGAGCCTCGGCGAGAAGTTCATACACGTGATCCAGAGACGAATGCACTCCGCCGTGAGAGCAGAGCCCCATAAGGTGAAGCTTCTTCCCGCTCGCCTTGGCATTCGCGAAAGCCGCAGCTATCTCCTTGTTCTGAAGAAGCTTGTGCTCGCGGCAGGCGATGTTGATCTTCACCAGGTCCTGGTACACGGTGCGGCCCGCGCCAATGTTCATATGTCCCACTTCGGAGTTGCCCATCTGCCCGTCAGGAAGACCGACATACTCTCCGCAGGCCTGCAGAAGGCTGTGCGGATATTTCGCGCGCAGAGCGTCGATGTTCGGAGTGCCCTGCGTATAGATGGCATTGCTGTGGTCGTGACGTCCCTCGCCCCAACCGTCAAGAATCATTAAAAGTACTTTCCTGTTCATAACACTACTATATTATCTAAGACCGCGCGCGTGAAGCATTGCCTTCGAATCCGGCTCACGGCCTGCAAATTCACGATACAGCACCATAGGCTCTTCGCTGCCGCCCCTCTCCAGGAACACGGTCTTGAACTTGTGTGCCAATTCCTTATCCCACACCCCGCTTGGCGAAGCCTCGAAGATGGAGAACGCGTCCTTGTCCAGAACCTCCGACCACAGATATCCGTAATAGCCGGAATCGTAGCCGCTGCCTCCGAAGATGTGATTGAAGTAAGTGCTCTGATAACGGAACGTGATCTCCTTCGGCAGGCCAATCTCTTCCGCCACCTTCGCCTCGAACGCGTCTATGTCAAGACCTTCCACCGATGTGAGCTCGTGCCAGCGCATATCCAGCATCGAAGCGGCGCAAAGCTCGGTGGTCATAAATCCCTGATTGAACTTCATCGCGGCGTTCACCTTGTCCACGAGAGCCTGCGGGATGACTTCTCCGGCATCGTTCTTCGCATAAAGTGCAAGCAGTTCCTTCTGGAACGCCCAGTTCTCGTTGAACTGAGAGAACATCTCCACGAAATCGCGCTTCACGTTCGTGCCGCTCACCGATGCGTAACGGCATTTCGAAAGCATTCCGTGAAGGGCGTGACCGAACTCGTGGAAAGTGGTCTGCACATCGTCTATGCTCATATATTCGGCGAGGTTGCCCACATTCACGATGATAGGACGCACATCATTACCCTCGGCGTCCACCCACTGCCCGCGGACATTGTTCATCCACGCGCCTCCCCTCTTGCTTGAACGAGGGAAAAGGTCCGTGGTAAGGATGCCCACCAGCGACCCGTCAGGATCGGTCACCTTCCAGGTGGTAACCTTATCAGGATTATAGTTCGGCACGCCTTCCAGCTTCTCCACATTCACATCATAAAGAATGTGGGCCGCGGTGAATATTCCGTTGAGCACGTTTTCAGCCTTGAAATACCTGCTTACCTCGTCCTCGTCCAGATCGTATTTGGCACGGCGGACCTTCTCGGCGTAATACCACCAGTCCCACTGCTCTATCTTCGAGCCTGCTGGCAGCAGACCGGCCTGAATGTCCTGATCCATAACGGCCTGCATATCTTTAAGTTCAGCCTTGGCCTTCACGACAGCGGCATCCATAATGCCCTGAAGGAAGTTGTCCACGGTCTTGGGGTCGGAGGCCATCTTGTCCGAAAGGGTAAAAGCGGCGCTGGACTCGTAGCCGAGGATATTGGCCTTGCGGGTGCGGAGCGACACGAGCTCAAGGATGAGCGCACGGTTGTCGTTCTCGTTACCGTTGTGGCCGCGGCTGCGGTAGGCCTCATTGTACTGACGGCGAAGCTCGCGGTCGGCTGTGGTGGTCATCTTCACCGGATACTCGCTCACGCTGAAGCCGAACCTGGCCTGGAAGGCGTTCGATTCGGCGAGGATGTTGTTCCCTATCTTCTGGGTGAGCTCGGCGCAGCGGGCGTTGATCTGACGAAGTTCGTTCTGAGCCTCTTCGCTCAGGCCAATTCCTTCGTGCTCAAAACCCTCGTACCAGTTCTTGAGCACTATCTGCTGCTCGCGGGTAAGTGCGGACTGGTCAGCCTCATATACGGCCTTGACCCTGCGGTAAAGGTCCTTGTTGAAATTGATGTCGGCGCTGTGGTCGCTGAGCATGGGGATGACCTGCTCGAGCACGGCGTCAAGTTCCGGAGTCTGGTCCGTCTCGGAGACATTGAACAGCACGCCCTCCACCTTCGAGAGGATGTCTCCCGAAAGTTCGAGCGGAGCTATGGTGTTCTCAAAGGTCGGAACGGCCGGGTCAGCGACAATGGCTGCGATCTGCTCCCTCTGCTGCTCTATACCCGCCTTTGCGGCCGGAACATAGTCGGAGGTGCGGATCTTATCGAACGGCGGGATACCGTAAGGGGTATCCCACTGTGAAAGAAATGGATTGCTGTGGCAGGAAGCCAGAGAAATTGCCATAACCAGTATTGCAAGTGATTTTTTCATTATTCTACCACGATGTCGTCAAGACTGTTAACGATGAACTGTACGCTGCCCTGATAGAGGGTGACGATACCCGTGACGGATATGGTCTTCGTGCCGTCAAGAACCTCCGCAGGGATGGTGCTGTCGGCAAATTTCGAATAACCGCTGGTGCGGAGCTGAATCTCGGTGCTGCCCATCTTGAAGTACTGGCTTACGGAATATCCGTTGGCGTTCTTCGCCAGGCAATATCTTGGCCACAGCTTCACGAGGTTTTCAGGCTTGAGCCTGTCCCCGACCAGGGTCTGATCTTCCTCGTCCTCAGGATATTTGCCATATACCCAGTAATATACGCTGCGGCAGTATGACGCGTCCTGAAGTTCCACGATATTCTCGTAGAAAGGAGCGTCGGCGCTCTTCAGGTAGTCGAGATCCACGCTGCCCACGGTACCGTAGTTATAGTCATTGGCGTTGCCGATGTTGGCCGCGTCCCAGTCGCCGCGCTGAAGGCGGGTAAGGAAATTGGCCTTGCTCATGGCCCAGGAGTCGATGCCCCAGGTCTGGTCGGAGAGGAAGACGCGGTTGTTCGAGTTCTTGTTAGACTCCTCGCCGCTGAGGTAGAGAAGCGCGAAGGCCTCGCCCGCATACTTGAGGCCCTTGAGGGTCACGAGAGTACCGAGGTACTTGCAGGTGGAGATGGTCGCGTTCTTGTCAGGAAGGTCGGATTCGGTGATCACGGTAGGTGTCACAGGCTCGGCGCTTTCCGGAGCCTCACGGAAGATGTGCTCCTTGATCACGCGTCCGGAACGGATGTAAGTGGTCTCGTAGGAGGTTCCGTAGGTGCCGGCGAAGAATTCAGAGCCGAGCTGGGTCATGCCGTTGCCGCCGTAATTGCCCGACTTGTAACCGTAACTGCCGAGGGTAAGACCTGACGTGTGGTCGGTAGGACCGCACTTGACATAGACCTTCTGACCGAGCTTGTACTCATTGTAGAGGGCGCTCTTGCCAATTTTGACCTCTATGCCGCCGGTCTCGTCCTGAATGTAGATCTGGTTGTAGAAGTTGCCGGGACGGTCGGTCGAGATGACGCGGCCCGCGATGACGATATCATCCTCTATCACAAACGGGTTGCCGTTCGTGTAAAGCTTGGAGAGTTCGGCGATGGTGTGGGTGACCTCGATGTCGCCCGGCTCCACTATCTGCGAGCCTTCCACATCCTCGTAATGGGCGGGATCGTCATATTTGAACGTGAATACCGGCGAAAACTCTTCGCAGGAACTGAGGAGAGCACAAAGTGCCACGGCTGTAATGATCTGCTTTTTCATATAGCGTTCCTCCCTAGAATCTGAAATAAACATTCAACATATAGTTCGCTCCCTGCATATAGAAATACTTGGAGTCAAACCTGTAATAGCGGGTATAGCTTCCGCTCTTCAGAAGACGTGTCTGTTCGTAGCCGCCTGTCTTGATGTTAAGGTTGTTGAGCAGGTTCTTCGCCTCGAGGGAGAAGCCTATCTGGTAGGTTCTGTCGATGTACCACGACTTTCCTATGCTGAGGTTCAGCACGAATGCCGGGTCGAACTTCTCCTGTGAAGCCATATACTCTATCTCCTCCGCGCTGAGACCCTGGTTCACGATATCCTCGGACAGGTACCACGAATTGCGGTGTTCCTGACGCGCTGCGGCCGTGAGCGAATCGTCCGGACCCACTACGGCAAGTTCCGTGCGGTAAAGCGGGTTCATGCTCAGGTAGGAATTGGCATAATAGTTAACTCCGAGAGAGAAGAACCAGTATGAAGGCAGACGGTAGTTGAGGCCGAGGTTGGCTGCGAGCTGCGGGGTAGAAGGCACATAGTGCTTCTGAACCTTCTCGAGCTTGTAGCGGCCCTCGTCGTCGATGATGTAGTTCCCGTCGGCGTCCTTCGCATATACAGGATGTGAAGCCCAATAGGTAATCGGCTCATTCTCAACCACTACTGCCGCACTGTTGTCCACGGTCTCGGTCATCGTAGGGGTGGAGGTGTAGACGTATTCACCGAGGCTCAGAGCGCCCTGAAGGGTGAGGTTGGTGATGAAGAACGGAACCTTGAATCCGACCTCCACACCCATATGCCTCTCGTCTATGCCGGTCATCGCGAAGTTCGTGAACGAACGGTATGAGTCGTCGTAGAAGCTCATGACCTTGCTCTGGTCGTTGATGGTGGTGTAGAAGATGCTCGCACGCACGTTGTATCCGCCGTTGCTGTACTGATAGTTGACGTCCGTCGAGAATGTCTTCGTGGTGGTCAGGCCCGATGCCAATGTATTTCTGGTGCGCGGCGACAGGAAGGCTCCGCTGAACTTCGGTGCGTCCTCGAAGTAACCTATGTTCGCATAGAAACGGTGTCCGCCGGTGAAGTCATACTCGATGCCGGCCTTGGCGGCTCCCACCAGGAATCCGGCCACATCGCTCTTACCGTAGGAAGACTGATAGCCGCCGTCCTTCGAGAGGTTCACACCGTTGATGATGTAGTCGCTGCCGTCCTCCTTCACGCCAGGGAACAGACCGTTGCGCATAAGACCGTCCCTCCAGAAGCACTCATAACCCAGACGGGCCGCGATGTGGGCCTTGAAGGCGCCGCGGTCAAATTCGCCGTTCGCCCAAAGCTTCGCGCTGCGGACCTGAGCATAGTAGTCATAGCCGTACTTGTCGCCGGTCTTGAGGACCTGAGCGCTGCCGTTGTCGAGCCAATAGTCGAGATCGTACTGTGTCTTGGCCTCGGAGAAAGCGTAGTCGCGCTCGGCGAAGTTATTGATGTTCAGGTAATAATTACCTCCCAGAAGGTCCTTCACGGTCTGGAAATACTCGGTGCGGTTGATGCGCCCGTTGAATCCTCCCTTGAGGGTGAACCAGCTGAGCGGACTCCACTTGCCGCTGAGGGCGAGGTTGAGGTCGTTCTGGTCGGTGCGCCTGTCCTGGAGCACGTACTTTGAACGGCCGTCCGTGGAGTTGTAGTTCACATTGTAGAGATAATCCCAGTTGATGTGCTGGGTATCGGTGTCGAAAAGCCAGGCTTCACGCTGCTGGCCCGCCTGATACTCGTCATAACGCGAGAGGTCAGGGTTCTCGTCGTAGAAATAGCTCGGAAGGTTGCGGTAGTAGTCCGGACGCGGGTCGGCCGAATCATACCAGTCGAGAGCGGAATATCCGTTGCGGCCTGTTCTGAACAGGATCGAAGCGTTGAGCTCGAGATCCGTGCTCGGAGTGTAGGTGTACTTGGCCACGAAGACAGGCTCGAAGGTGCTGCGCACGCGGGCGTTGCGGATCTTGCCGTTCTGATAACCCCAGTTGGAGTTGTACATATTGTCCTTCATAAGGTCATACACCTCCTGGGTGGAAGCGTTCTGCGCGCCTCTCTCGCCAGGGGTGGCGAAGGTCATAAGGGCCAGTTTGTGCTCGTCGCCGAACTTCTTCTCGGCGCCTGCATAGTAAGAGAAATACTTGTAGTAAACGCCTTTAACCCAGTCGTTTCCGCCAAGTCGCGCAGACACGTTCACCGCGTAGCTCCAGCCGTTGTCCATAACGCCCGAAGCGTAATTGGCCATAAGACGGAGGCGGTATAGGGCCGAGTTCGAGAGAATGCTGAAGCGGAGGCCCGGACGCACTGAAGACGGAGTGCCGTCGATGCTGGTGACGCCGTTGTATCCGCCCATCGAGAAGTCGTGCGAATCCATACCGATGGTGGTCTCCTTCGAACGGGTGGCCTCGTTAAGGCCGCTCCAGAGCGAGTACGGGGAATATCCGGTGAGGGCATCGTTGAGAGGAATGCCTGCGAAGAGGACATCCTGGGTCTCGCTGTTGTAACCTCTGTTCTTGAAACGGACATCGCTGAAGCCGTAGCCCACGATGTTGTTGTAAGGGTCATTGGCACCGAAAAGGATGGCCGGATTGTCGGAATAGCCTGAATCCTCCATGTCGAACTCGGCGTAGCTGGAGTCATCCGCCTCTGCGACAGCCTGTTCAGGCACAAGAGAGACGAAGATGAGGTCGCGGACGAACCCCTCCACGCTGAGGTTGATTTCCGATGCGGTGAAACCCTGGGCCTTCACGATGAGCCTGTACGCTCCGTTCTCGAGCCCCGTGATTTCGAATGTGCCGTCCTGGGCGGATGTGGCCGAAGTCACGGTCTGCTCACCCCTGGTGACGGTGATGGTGGCATCCGCGATGGGCGCTCTGCCGGCACGGCTTACCACCGTAGCCTTGACGCCTCCCCACTCCTGTGCAAATGCGAGAAGAGGAAGCAGAAGAGCTGCGCAGACGCTGAAAAGTTTTCTGTTCATTATTTCTGGGTTTTATTATTTGCCGATTACGATGAATGTAGGGAAATGGTCGGAATAACCGCCCACGAATGCACCGTTGGAATATGTACGGAAAGGATAGCCCTTGTACGAGCCCTTCTGGGTAATCATGAACGGACGCTTGAACACCACGCCGTCGTACCAGTTACCGTGGTTCCTGGTCACGGGCTGTATCCTGAGGCCTCCTTCCGGGGCCGTAGCCAGATTGTAGTTCACGAGTTCCTGGTCGTAGATGCACCAGGTGCCCTGATAGCAGAGCGAACCGTATCCGGCCTTTATCATCGAAATGTACGGATTGTAGAAGTCCTGAGGGCCCATCTCAGCAATGGTCTCCCTGCCGTGAAGATAGGTGCACATGGACTCGTCGGTAGGATCGTCATTCATGTCGCCCATCATCACGATCTTGATTCCGGGATGCTTTGCCTCCATCTGCTGAGCGTGCGCATAGGCGATCTCGGCTCCGCGGCTGCGGAGGTTGCCGCCCTTGCCGCCCACACGTGAAGGAAGGTGCATCACATAGAACGCGAACTCCTCGCCGTCTATAAGACCGTAAACCATAAGGATGTCACGGGTGCGGAAATAGTCCGTGTCAGTGTCGGAGAAATCGATGTCCGACCCTTCGAAAGTGAAAGGGATGGACTCGCTGTCCAGGTATGTGAACTGGTCCGGCTTGTAGAGAAGCGCCACGTCCACACCGCGCCTGTCAGGACTGTCGTAATGGACTATCTGATAATTGGCGGCGGCGATGGACTCCTGGCTTACCAGGTCTTCGAGAACCAGGCGGTTCTCCACCTCGGACACACCGAGTATGGTGTGGAAACGGCCGTTGTTCTTCGCCATCTCGGCTATGACCTTGGCCATGTTGCGCTGTTTGATGTCGTACTTGGCCTGGGTCCATTTGTTCTTCCCTTCGGGGAGGTACTCGGCGTCGTTCTTTACCGGATCGTCATAGATGTCGAACAGGTTTTCCAGATTATAGAACCCTATCACGTAGTTCTGTTTCGCCTTCTGCGCAGATGCAGAAAAGACGGTAAGCAGAACGCACAGAAGGGAAAGGATAAATTTTTTCATATTCCGATGTGTATAAGTTATTTCCAGCAAGCCACCTTCGTCGGGTCCTGGGCCTCCACCTTGGCCGCCTGGCTTTCACCTATGGCAGCAGGCAGATTCACGAACAGGTCAATGCCTATCTTTTCCTCCAGTTCATCGATGGAGATGAGGTCCGACTGATATACGTTGCTGTTACTGTAAGTCTTGTGCTCCAGATAGATGGCAGCGCCGCAATAGCCGGAATAGCCGTAGGTGCTGGAAGATTTGGTGTAACGCAGGACTGCCTTGTAATAGGCTGTCGGCACGGCGACTTTCTTGCCGTTGTTGTCATAGACATAGCCCCCGACCTTGAACTCTTCGCCGGAGGTGGTGGAATTTTCATTCACCACGCAGCCTGTGACCACATAGAGGGTATCGCAGGAACGGGCCCAGCCGCGGACCTTGTTTTCCAGATTGGCCCAGATGTTCTGATTGAAGCCCTGACCGATCTGAGGGGTCATGTTGGTGCCGTAGAAGGTCTTGGGATTCGCATCCTCCGAAAGCCTGTCCGCAGAAGGGATCTGATGGCCGCGATCGTAACCTCTGTTGTATGCGCGGGCCAGCACGGCCTGCTGCGAAGAAGGGAGGTTCGGGTCAAGCACGCCCCAGGCATTGGTCCTGCTTCCGCTGCCCATAAGGCCGCTGTTGAGCGGGTATGCCACCCAGTGGGCGACCAGGTTGTCGTAGTCGTAATAATACGAATAGTTGCGTATGGTTCCGTTCGAAGAGGACAGCATCGTGACCTTGCCCCACTCCAGAGCGTCATCCTCACTGGTCTCCGGAAGTTCCATCCAGTGAGCCTGGGCGGTGGCATACATAGCGGAGCTTTTCACTCCGCCCTGCCTGAGTTCGGCGCTGCAGGTCTTCCCGCCTGACGACAGGATGAAGGTGAGTGCCCTGGCCTCGCGGCCCGTATAGGATTCGTACGAGAGGATTATTCCTTTCTTCGAGCCCTTGCCGCTGGTTTTGGAAAGTTCAGCCCACTGCTCCACACCTTCTTCGAATGATAGTTCAAGTGTCCACTCCCCGCCTGCAGCCACGTCCACGAACATATATCCGCTTGATTTGGCGACCTCGGAATACTGGAGCGTCAGGTTAAGAGTCACTTCCTCTTTATCGGACTCAATGCTGCCCCCCTGGCAGGAGGACAGCATTGAAGTCGCAAAGAGTATAAGAAACGCTTTGTAAAAAGCCTTCATCAATTATCTGATATTGATTTGTTTGAAGCAGAACTGACCAGATTTTGAATCTCCGTCTGAACCATAAATGGCCTTGTCCCCTACAGTAAAGACTACGCTCTTGGCAGAGCCTGTCCATCTTACTTCAGTATCCCCCTTTGCCTGCGCAGCAACATCACCGCTGTCTGCAGTTACGGCGCAATATCTGTATGCTGCCTTCGCGGAAAGCGGGAACACGATTTCTGTCATCTCCGTTGCTGAAGTAATAGTAACTGTCCCATTCGCATAAACACGCACTTCATTATCTGCAGTAAAAGGATTGTTGTTGCCTTTTGCGGTCTTGTCCAATACAATCTTATAACCGGACTTCTCAAGAGTCAACGGGTTGTTTGAGCCCACCCACTCGTCCTTGGCCCAAGTGATCTCTGTCATAGCGGCAGCGCCCTGGTTAAGCTGATTTATAGTAAGAACGGCTGTAGTGCCGTTGGCACCGGTGAAAGTGATCGTCGCCGTGCGGGCAGCGTCGCCTTCATTGGCAGTGTAAGACACCTTAACGGTGCCCTCACCTTCGCCTGATTCAGGGGAAACAGTGGCGAAATCGCTGTCGGATGCCACTGTCCAGGCCTGGTTGGAGCTGACTGTAACCTCCAGACTGCCGGCCTCGGCAGAAACTTCCTTACTCTTTACGCTGATGGAGACATAGTCGGGAACATCCTGTCCGCCGTTTACCGATATAAGCTGACCTTTGGAAGTCATCTCAGGAGTGTTATTATAAACAACAAGCTTACCCTTAACCACGACTTCATCGCCGAGTTTCAACTGATCTTCCGAAACGAACTTCTCTCCGTTATAAGAATACAGGCCATAAACATAGAACTGATCAAGGGTCGTGCTTCCGTCATCAGAAAGATAGAATGTGGCACTGCCATACGTCGTCAAATCGATTGAGAGTCCGCTGCTAATCTTTCCCTTCACATAGTACTCTTCCGTGCTGGCAGTTGTGCCCACTTCCTCACACTTTTTAATGGCAGCGGCAGCATTGAACGGATCATCTGCGGTTCCAGTTCCCGTCGGTTCGGTCTTAGTCTCATCGCCGCTGTCGTCGCCGCTGGTCTGTCCGTTAAGGCTGTAGATGTATGCGGAGCCCTTGCTTCCTGTCTCAGGAGTATTGTCCTTATAGTTGTACATAGGGCCATAGACGATAACTTCATCTCCGACCTTTATCTGATCTTCAGCGGTGAATTTTTCTCCACCAAGATACATGCACTGGAAGCAGTAGAATTTGACATCACTCTCTTCGCCGTTATCCGTTATGTAAAAATCAGCATTGCCATAATCTGTATAAACTGACTTTACGGAAGAAATGATGCCCTTCACGTAATACTTTTCAGAACTTACTTCATTACCTATCTCCTTGCATTTCTCTACGGCTGAAGCCACATCGAAAGGTTTCGCCTTGGTTCCGTCAGGAGCGGTCGCGTTGCCGGTCTGGGTAAGGGTCACCTTCTTGCTGGTTACGCCGATGGAAAGGGTGATTGTGGCCGTGCGGTCGTAAGACGTGTTAGGAAGCACGGTAACGGACACCGTCTGGGCCGCAGAAGAAGCTTCTCCTTCAGTCGGGTCGAGAGACACCCAGGAAGCGTCGCATTTGGCAGTCCAGTCACGGTTGGTAACAAATTCGATGTCAATGGTTTGAGTCTCGCTGCCCACGGTAACGGCAGCGTCACTTTTCAACGACAGGGAAGCCTCTCCCGAAGTAGGGTCATCCTTCTGTCCACACGATGCGAAAAGCACCAGAGAGCTCAACGCAAGAGTAAAGAGTTTGTTGATTTTCATTTGTTCAGTATTAAAATTTGATTTCTTTCAAAAAGTTTCCCTTCAGCCTCGTAAAGTTAC
Source organism: Anaerovoracaceae bacterium (assembly GCA_963594055.1). GTDB lineage: Bacteria > Bacteroidota > Bacteroidia > Bacteroidales > UBA932 > Cryptobacteroides. The sequence goes on from CAVBDE010000004.1 coordinate 47,704, forward strand.
GAATTTATCCGCGCATTTCCATTATTTTTGTATAAAATTAACTGCATCTTAATATGAAACGTGAACTGATCGCTGCACTTTTCTTACTGACTTCTCTGCTCTGCCGCGCTGAAGTGAAACCTCTCGGAGGCACATTCATCAACTTCTTCTGGCAGGACGAACGGAACAACTACACGAACCAGCGCAATGTGGACCAGTCCGATCCGGACAGATGGGCCTGCAAGATAACCGAACTGCACGAGATGGGCGTGGATTGCGTCATCATCGTGACTGTGGCCAATGAAGGCCTGGCGATGTACCCGAGCACATTCATGCCGCACGGCTACAAAGACGGGCGCAAGAGTCCGGTGGAAGCCATTATGGACACCGCAGACGAGCTCGGAATGAAGGTGTTCATCGGCTGCGGATGGGCGAAGGACCAGCTGGACAACCTGTCCGACCCGTTCGTGATCAGAACCAACCGGCAGTTCATGGACGAATTGGCCGCCCTGTACGGCACCCGCCCTTCGTTCTGCGGCTGGTACATCCCGGTCGAGGGCTGCTTCATCCCCTACCTTAACGAGCACGCGGTGGCCGGAGTGAACAAGATCGCCGCACACGCGCGCGAGCTCACACCGAACGCGAAGATGCTCATCTCGCCGTGGGGTCTGTATGGCGCGGAGATCGACAATCCTAAGTTCGAGGAGTCCATCCGCGCGCTGGACGTGGACATCATCGCATACCAGGACGAAGTGGGGTGCGTGCGCGAGCAGTTCCCCATGAAGAACATGAAGGAGCATTTCCGCCAGGTCGGGGAGATTCACCGCCGCGCGGGCATCGAGTTCTGGGCCAATATCGAATCGTTCACCTGGGACCGC
>CAVBDE010000005.1:0-44895 GCA_963594055.1 Anaerovoracaceae bacterium
AAACAGGCATCTGATTAGTCTCGAGGAACTCGGCGTAGGCGTCGGAAATCGCGAGCAGGAACTCCCCGTTCCAGGAAGTCGCCTCGAACCCGGCCGGAACCGGGTCCGGATCCAGAGTGTCAGTGCCGCCGCTGGCGCTGCAGGAGCAGGCGAGGGTCATCCCCATAGCCGCTGCCAATATCAATACGGTCTTTTTCATAACTGAGCCTTTTTAATAATTCTAATCAAGCGTAAAATCCGACAGGTCAGGCACTTCGCCTATTCCGTAGCGGAAAAGGACTATTCCCTTCGCCTGCGTGCCCTTGTACACCTCGCAGTCCTTCAGCACGGCGGCCGCGTCCATGGCCACGGCGCTGCTGTCTCCGCCAGTATAGGTAGTGGTGCCCGGCCAGCATTCAGCCCCGTAGGTCGAGAAGTTATTGGCTGTGGTCTGGCATTTCGTATCTGTATAGTTATAGGAATACTTATATATCATCGGCATGAATATGTCGAGGTACTGCCCCATCTGAGTGCGGTTCTGGCCGTAATATTTGCCGGCCGCGGTCTCGTCAGGCATCATCGCGGCGGAGATCACGAGCCCTTCGTCGTAGCCGTCGCACAGGTTCCTGAGTTCACGGCAGCAGCGGGTCACGGCGCCCACGCTGTTCACGTCGTCATCGATATTGTGCTTCTCGGCAGTGCCGGGGAAACGGATGTAGTCCAGGTGTATGCCCATGACGCCGTACTCCTCGATATAGGTTTTCGCGTTGGAAAGGATCTCTTCGAACACTTCATCCTTATAGCACTTGTTGTCGTCGTCGATCGGGTTGATCCAGCCGGCGGAATTGTGGAAGCACTGAATCCAGGCGTGAACCGACAGGCCCAGGGACTCCGCCTCGCTGATGAAGGCAAGGGTGCTTGCCCTGTTGGCGGAAGTAAAGGCCGCGTAATTAAGTATAATATGGTCTATCCCTTTAGCTTTCAGGTCCTTGAGTTTCGCGTAATCGTTCTCTGAGAGTCCTGCCACGTGGCTGCTCCATACCCAGATGCCGTTACGCAGTGTCGCATCCAGACTGAAAAGGCTGTTCTGCAGACCTTTGCTTGAATAGGTAAGATTCTTCCAGGTGGAAGTCCCGTCTGGAATCCTCTGGTAACTGCCCCTGGAGGTCTGCACGAGCACCTTTCCGAATGCATCGGAGGTCGAAAATTCATCTATGGCCTTGCCCGAAGCGCTGCGGGCGAGTTTCAGGGTAAAGTCCGCATCGGAAACGATACCCGCAAGGAGCGCCGCGTCCTCTGTCGAGATGACAAGCCTCTGTCCTGCAGAAAGTTTCGTGCCCTCCGCAGCCGTATAGATGCTCTTGTTTTCTAAACTCTGGTCCGTAAGATACAGGCCAATCCCGGAGATGTCCACTTCGGACTCTGTGCCGTTAAGCAGTTCCACCCAGCTCGCGGCTCCGGTGGTCTGTCCGTGCGCGGCGATCTCGTTTATCACCACGCCGTCCCATGCAGAAATGTCTTCCCCATCGGCAGATTTCGCAGTAAGTGTCCTGCGCTTGATGCTCACGGTGCCAATTACAGTTTCTGAATACGATGAATTGTCCGCATTCTGCACGCGTACCTTCACGTTAGTATAGTTCCCCACCGGAAGCGGGAGGTAGAATGCTCCCGGCTTGCCGACTTCAGCCTTGGTAAAATCGAATGTAACAGTATTCCTGGAGGCGTCAGTGCCTACGGAATATGTCGGTTCTTTCTCACTAAGATCCACGGTATAGGTGCCATACATCTGCTGGTCAGATGTCACTATGACACTTCCCTCTGTGAAAGGCATCTTGTCCACCAGAAGGCAGAGCACGCCGCCCAGGTGCCTGAAAGTCACACTGCCGCCCTCGATCTTTCCCCACATCGGAGAATAGAAGCTGTTCCCGGTTCCCTGTGGGGTTACGAAAAACGTCTGGTCAGGCTTCTGCACAGCATAGACGGAAGCATAAGTGAAGGTAATCTTGTCCCCATCCATTCCTTCGGCGCGATCGAACGGATAAAACGCATAACCTTCAGGAGCGCTGGAAGCCGTCCCGGTGAAAGTTCCGGTGGCCTGCCCGCTGCAGTTCTCGTCAAGGGTCAGTTCCGCAAAAGTGGTCTTGCCCGCCTTGGTGGTCACGGCGATCCTGTCACCCTTGGACCAGTAGAACGCGCCGGTTTTATCGAATCCGACCTTGGTGTCGCCTTCTTCAGAGGCGCGAAGAGTTACAGGGCGAAGTTCTTCGTCCTGAACGGGAGCGTCATTATCCTTAGTGCAGGAAAATACGGATACAACGCCCAGCGTCAACAATCCAAACAGAGAGAGCCTTTTCATACCGGATATTATTTAGTGTTTATGGCGGACACGGGGGCGGTCAGGCCCCTGTGCCCAATAATTGTCATTCAAAAGTTTCGTTCTGGTGATACATATCGAAGTCGAACTGCTGATCCTTGAGGGCAGTATAGACATTTTCGGTGATGTCGTTATCCAGAATGTATTTGTAAACTCTGGCGAGAATGTAAAGCTCGCGCATAGGAGAAATGAATCCTACATACCCGTCAAGAACAATTTGTGTGGACGTATTTGTTCCGAACTCCTGATAGTTGCCTATCTTGTTTAGAGGGTCCTTCTTTGTCCAGGCAGTGTTCCACACGAATGCACGACCAAGATGATGAACAGTAGCTGCGACGATAAAATCGATTCCAACCGTAGAGATAGCTTCCTTATTATAGGTAACAAGAGCATTACCGCTATTGTCAGATTCATACCAAGGATAAGTTCCCCATTGGCACTTACTTGACGCAGACGACATCGCAGCACTGAGAGCCACACCGTCACCCAGAGTGATACCGGCATTCCTTGACGGCATATTTGGAATTCCTTCATCTCCTTCAAGAGTAACAAGATCAAGAAAAGCCCTGATACCGATTTCCCAAGCCTGGGCAGAAGTATATTCCTTACCGCAAATAAAAGGCTTCCAGACCTCATATTTAGGATCAAACTGATTGCCTGATGTCTTCATATCATTACCAGAAGTCTCTCCGATAGGAATAAAATGAGCATTCGTCCAGCCAGTCTTGGCACCTTTGTGTTTAGCATCCGCATCCACTCTTCCTATCGTCTGCTCCCAGATAGGAAGGCATTTCACGAATTCCTCGGCGAAATCCTGAATGGTCGGAGTCCCGGTAGCGGCATAAGAGGTGACTACGGCCTTCGCGAGAAGGGTCTTGCGATTGATGGTCAACTTGTCAAAGGTAGTCTGCGAATAAGACGAATTGTCCGCATTCTGCACGCGTACCTTCACATTGGTGTAATCGCCCACAGGAAGAGGGAGATAGAACACTCCCTGTTTGCCGGCCTCAGCCTCGGTGAAGTCGAATGTAACCCTGGTTCTGGAAGCGTCCTTTTCCACGGCATACACAGGCTCTGTCCCCGAAAGGTCCACGGTATAGGTGCCGAACATCTTCTGGTCAGAAGTCACTGTGACTTTACCGTCAGCTGAAGGCATCTTGTCCACCAGAAGGCAGAGCACGCCGCCCAGGTGCCTGAAAGTCACACTGCCGCCCTCGATCTTTCCCCACATCGGAGAATAGAAGCTGTTCCCGGTTCCCTGTGGGGTTACGAAAAACGTCTGGTCAGGCTTCTGCACAGCATAGACGGAAGCATAAGTGAAGGTAATCTTGTCCCCATCCATTCCTTCGGCGCGATCGAACGGATAAAACGCATAACCTTCAGGAGCGCTGGAAGCCGTCCCGGTGAAAGTTCCGGTGGCCTGCCCGCTGCAGTTCTCGTCAAGGGTCAGTTCCGCAAAAGTGGTCTTGCTCGCCTTGGTGGTCACGGCGATCCTGTCGCCCTTGGTCCAGTAAAAAGCGCCGTCCTTCTTGAATCCGACCCTGGTGCTGCTCTCTTCGCAGGCGCGAAGAGTTACAGGGCGGAGTTCTTCGTCCTGAACGGATATGCTATTTTCCTTAGTACACGAAAAAACGGATACGGCGCCCAGCGCCAGCAATCCATACAGAGAAATCCTTTTCATAAGCCGAGTATGTTAAGTACGTCATCATCGTCTTCCCATACAGAGTTCTCACCCCCCCCATTCACATCATCGGATGCAGCGAAAACGTTCTGTGACTCAAGCTCGGTCACGGACATTTCCGGTGCGACAAATATTTTCTTCATAATCGTTACAGTTATAGTGTATCAAATGCAAGTGGTTATAAAAAATCCAACACCGCCGGCGACAGTGCGCGGGCGGTGTTGGAATAAAGTTACAGACTAGAATGTCTCACCCTGGTGATACATGTCGAAGTCGAACTGCTGATCCTTGATGGCAGTGTAAACGTTCTCGGTTATGTCGTTGTCCAGAATGTACTGGAATACTCTTGCGACCATATAGAGCTCACGCATAGGAGAGATGAGTCCTGAATAGCCTTCAAGAACAATGGCGCCGGTCGCATTGTTTGGATCGAACTGCTGGAAGTTGCCGATCTTTCCGAGAGGGCTCTTCTTTTTCCAACTGGAGTCCCACACGTATGCACGGCCGAGGTGATGGACAGTGGCAGCCACGATAAAGTCGATGCCTACAGTAGAGATGGCCTCTCCGTTATAGGTGACAAGACCGTTGGATTCATCAGCCTCATACCAAGGATATGTTCCCCATTTGCCGCCCTTGGTTGCTGAAGGAACCTGAGCGCTGAGCTTAACGCCGTCACCCAGAGTGATACCGGCATTCCTTGAAGGCATATTGGCCACACCTTCTTCTCCTTCTTCGGTGACAAGGTTAAGAAGAGCGCGAATGGCGATCTCCCACGCCTGTGCAGAATCATATTCAGTTCCGCATACGTTGAGCTTCCAGACCTCATACTTAGGATCGAACTGGTTGTCCTCCGTTCCGTAAGGGTTCTTTTCGGTCTCTCCGATAGGAATGAAGTGCACATTCTCCCAGGCTGTTCCCTTGGCTTTGTTGTGGATACCTTCGGACTCTACGGTACCGATGGTCTTCTCCCAGATAGGAATACACTTGACGAACTCGATGGCGAAGTCACGGATAGTAGCCTCTGAAGGAGCGACATACTCGTCCTGGGTAACTGTGATTACCAGACCCTCGGTAACGTTTCCGCCCTTGATGGTAACCGTTCCCTCACGGGCAGCGCCGGTGTTGGACTTGACTGAAACCTTAACGGTGGCAGGTGTTGCGGCCTCTCCTGAAGCGGGGCTTACGGTGATCCAGGATTCTGACGCCTCAGCAGTCCAGGCAGCCTTCGCGGTAAATGAAGCCTCCTGAGTATCTGCATCGCAGGTGAACTGGAGCTTCTTGTCCCTCAGCTCGATGTCTGGAAGTTCTACGCCGTAGAGGTCATAGTCGAACTTGAGATCCTTCACTGCGTCGTAAACGTTCGCGGTGATGTTGTTGTCAAGAAGGTGCTTGTAGAAGCGGCAGAGGATAAGGAATGAACGCATCGGAGAGATGTTTCCGTAGTACGAAGTCATCACGAGCGACGTGGCAGGGTCTGTGTCGAAGTTGATGAAGTTGCCGATATGTGCAAGCTGAGATGCCCTGGTGAGGAACCAAGGAAGAGCACGTACCATAAACGCCACATCGCAAGGTACATTGTCGGAGAAGTTGATGGCGCAAGGGTCGTCTGCCTTCTCATACCAAGGATATGTTCCCCAGATAGCCCATTCTTCAGCGACAGGGATCTTCTCTGCAAGAGTCTTTCCATTGGCAGGAGTGTGGACAGGAGTGTTCCTCTCTGTCTGGCTTACTGCAGAACCTTCTGCTGTAACGAGGTCGAGGAAACCCTTCGCAGCGACCACGAAAGCCTGAGCTGCCGTGTACTCCACACCTGCTACGGTGATGGTGTGATATGGCTGATAGTCAGCTGAATACTGGTCTTTGCCGTCTGCATAGACACCTCCGCTGTAAGGGATAGGAATAAAGTGTACGTTCTCCCATACGGTACCGTTGTCTGAACAGTGACTTCCGTCAGCACTTACATTTCCCGTGGTTTTCTCCCATACGTCGAGGTAAGTTACGAGCTGCTGTGCAAAGCCCTTCAGGGTAGCGGCAGATGAAAGGTAATCGGTGGAAACTTCGGTAGGAAGCGCGCCTGCTGCCTTGTATTCTGAAACTGTCCTGGCGAGAGTTACGGTAGCGCGGTTGGTAGAGAAGGCGATGGCCTCACCGTTTCTCGTAAAGAGAGTCTGGTTAGGAATCTGGCCTTTCTCCCTGGTGGTGGCGAGGATCTTCGAAGCCACGGCAGCCACACTTTCTTCGCCCTTCACAGCGATGGTCTCAGCGTCGTAGCTGTCCCTTTCCGGGTGATCGGCTGCCTTGTAGTTGAGAACCTCGATGTCAGAGCTTGTTCCCTCGACGAGATTGCCGACAAGAGTGCAGAGAGCCCACTGGTACTGAGGCTGGGTAAGAGTCTGGTCACCGACCTTTACAGACTCAGGGATGACTGTGGTGCCTTCCCACTCGGCATACATAGCCGCGAAAGCATCGATGGCATCCTGCTGTGACAGAGTCGCAACCGGCTTCACATCGGAATCCTGCTTAGATTCTTCCTTCTGGCAGGACGCACAGGCCACTGCTATGCAGGCCAATGCTGTAATTAAATTCCAAATCTTTTTCATAACTGATTTTTAGTGTTATTGAGTTAAATAAAATAAATGCAGGTATGAGCCTACTCGAGAGTAAACTCCGACAGATCGGGCATTTCTCCCAGTCCGTAACGGAAAAGGACTATGCCCCTAGCCTGTGTGCCCTTGTAGACCTCACAGTCCTTCAATATGGAAGCGGCGTCCATAGGAGTGTTACCGCTGTCATCCCCCTGGTAGGTCGTGGTGCCCGGCCAGCATTCTGCCCCGTATTCCGAGAAAGCGTTGGCCTTCTTCTGACAGGTGGCGTCAGAATAGTTATAGGAATACTTGTAGATCATCGGCATAAAGATGTCGAGGTACTGTCCCATATTGGTGCGGTTCTGGCCGTAGTAATATCCGGCGGCGGTATCGTCCGGCATCATCGCTGCGGAAGTCACGAGCCCCTCGTCATAGCTGGCGCAGAGTTCGCTGATCTCGCGGCAGCAGCGGGTGACTGCACCCACGCTGTTCACGGTGCCGTCGATGTTGTGCTTCTGGGCAGTGCCCGGGAAGCGGATGTAGTCCAGGTGGATACCCTTGACGCCGTACTCCTCGATATAGGTCTTGGCGCTTGAGCGAATCTTCTCGAACACGTCATCCTTATAGCACTTGTTCTCGTCGTCGATAGGGTTGATCCAGCCGTTCGAATTGTGGAAGCACTGGATCCAGGCGTGAACAGTAAGGCCCAGTTCTTCCGCGTGACGGATGAAATCTATCGTGCGTGCCTTGGAAGAAGGAGTGAACGCCGCGTAGTTGAGGATGATGTGGTCCAGGCCCTTCTCTTTCAGGTCCCTGAGTCCCGCATAATCGTTCTCGGCGAGTCCTGCCACGTGGCTGCTCCATACCCAGATGCCGTTGCGAAGGGTCTTGTCCAGGCTGAAGAGACTGTTCTCCATACCCTCGCTCGAGTAGGTGAGGTTCTTCCAGTCGGCACCTCCGTCAGGAATCCTCTGGTAGCTTCCCCTGTCGGTCTGCGGGAGGGCCTTTCCGAACACTTCGGCAGATGAGAACTCATCTATGGCCTTTCCTGAGCCGCTGAGGGCGAGCTTGAGGGTGAAGTCCGAATCGGAAGCGACTCCGGTGGAAAGCGCCTCGTCCGATGTGGAGAGGACAAGTCTCTGTCCGGCGGCAAGCCTGGTGCCTTCCGGAGCCTCGTAGATGCACCTTGCATTGAAGTACTGGTCAGTAAGATACAGACCGACTCCCGAAAGGTCCACTTCCGCTGCGGCGCCGTTAAGCAGTTCCACCCAGGTCACGGCATCGGTTGTCTGGTCGTGTGCGGCGATCTCGTTGATCACCACACCGTTCCAGGCCGTAATATCTTCCTCGTTGCAGCTGGTCTGGCATCCCATGACGAAAGCCAGGACAGGCGCAAGAAAGATCAATGTCGCTTTTCTATTCATATTAAAAGTTTTACTGTTTGATGATACCATGCTCCTTGAGAGCCTTTTCAGCCTCGGTAAGTCCGCCGTACTTCTTGACAGCGGCCTCGCACTGCTCGTAGGTGAGGGAAGGATTCCTCTCGACCATAGTTCTGGTAAGACGGTCAACGACCTTGTTGTTGATAAGGTGGGCGTGAACCATACGGTTGCCTTCCACACGGCCGAGACGGCACATTACGGTGGTGCTTATCATATCGCAGATGAGCTTCTGGGAGGTGCCGGACTTCATACGGGTACTTCCTGTGATGAATTCAGGACCGGTGATGACCTCTACAGGGTAATCTGAGTATTCCGAGATAGGAGAGCCCGGGTTGTTCACAAATGATCCTGTAGGGATTCCGTGCTCGTGGCAGGCCTTGAGGGTAGCGAGAACATAAGGGGTGTTGCCGCTGGCTGAGATGCCGACTACAATGTCCTTAGGGTTCACGTTCTTGGCCTGGAGAGTCTTCCAGCCTTCCTCTACGTCGTCCTCCTTCTCCTCGAGGTCGAGGACGAGGTTCTCGACTCCGCCGGCCAGGATGCACTGGAACATATCCTCAGGCACGCCGTAGGTGTTGGGAATCTCCAGAGTGTCGAGTACGGCGAGCTTTCCGCCTGTACCGGCTCCGCAATAGAACATTCTTCCGCCTTCGCGAACGTGGTTCTCGATGGCGCTTACCAGTTTCTCAAGGTCAGGAAGCACAGCCTCGATTGCGAGTGCCACTTTCTTATCCTCCTCGTTGATTTCGCGCAGCAGCTGAGCTACGCTTTTCTTTTCCAAATTGTCGTGCAATGACGGCTGTTCTGTAAGTCTGATAGCCATAATAGTATGTTAGTTTAAATATTTTTTGGTCTTTATGTCCCCTACCATCTGTCCGTCTCTGAAAAGTGCGGCGGTGACGGTCTGGGAGCGGTTGATCACGAACGGGAGCTCGTAAAGCTTCGAATCGGCGCGAGGCGTGCTTCCGTCAAGCGTGTAGCGGATCTCGGCGTCCGGAAGGTCGGCTGTGATGGTCACGACCTTGTCGTACGCGGTATCCCTGTGGAACTCGATGAACGGGCTGAAGAAATTCCTGCAGGACTCCACTCCGAGAAGATCCAGTCTTCCGAAATGCTTTTCCAGCCTGCGGGTGAAGCCGTCCCAGTCCTTCGGAGCCGTGGTCCAGCCGCTCTCGGCGATGGCGCACATTCTCGGCCAGGCCATATACTCGACGCGCTGCGGCGTAGGCATATATTCCGTCCATACGCAGCCTTCCACGCCCATTATGTATTTCTTCTCCTCCTCCGTAAGGGAGTCAGGGGTAGGATTGTACTCGTACATCGTGCGGAGCATCGTAGGGCCGCCCATGGCGAGAGGCTCTGAATCCGGATCTCCCTGCCAATAGTCAAGATAGTACTTCGGATACGGAGCCATCACCGCATAGTGATGCATCTTCGCAGCCTTGATGCCGCCCTCCTCGCCAAGCCAGGACATCACCTTGGCGTTCGGTGCCAGACCGCCCTGCAGGATCTCGTCCCATCCGATGATCTCGTGACCCTTCGAATTGAGGTATTTCTCTATCCTCTGGATGAACCAGCTCTGGAGCTCGAACTCGTCCTTAAGGCCAAGTTCCTTAATAAGAGCCTGGCAGTGAGGGCATTTCTTCCAGCTGGCCTTGGGGCATTCGTCGCCTCCGATATGAATCAGCTTCGAAGGGAAAAGTTCCATAACCTCGTCGAGCACATCCTCGAGGAACGCGAAAGTCTCGTCCTTAGGACAGTAAACCTGCTTGAACACGCCCCACCTGGTAGCGGTCTCGTAATGGTCCTCGAGTCCGCAGCTGAGCGACGGATAGCAGGCGATGGCCGCGAGCGCGTGGCCGGGCATCTCGATTTCCGGGATGATGGTGACATAGCGCCTGGCAGCGTACTCCACCAGATCGCGGACCTCTTCCTGAGAATAATATCCGCCGTGCGGCTTGCCGTCATAGATTCCGGAAGCGAGAGAGCCGATCACGGTCTCCTTGCGCCACTGGCCCTTCTCGGTAAGCAGAGGGTATTTCTTGATCTCAAGCCTCCATCCCTGGTCCTCGGTAAGATGCCAATGGAAACGGTTCACCTTGTGCAGAGCCATAAGGTCTATGTAGCGCTTGAGAAAGTCGATGTCAAAGAAGTGCAGACAGCAGTCGAGGTGCATTCCGCGGTATGAAAAGCGCGGCTTGTCGTCGATGTAGCAGCACGGAAGGCTCCATTTGCGGCGGGCGGTGCGCTCCCGGGAGAAAATTTCCTCCGGAAGCAGCTGGAACAGAGTCTGAAGCCCGTAGAAGGCTCCGGCTCCGTCACCGTATTCCACCACCACGCGGCCTTTCTCCACGTGAATGGAGTAAGCCTCGCCCGGAAGGCCGGCGTTCAGGAAAAAGATGCCCTCGTTTTCCGCGAAATCCATCCGGGAGACCTTGAGAGTGTAGCCGGACACGGTGGAAAGCTTCTCATTAAGGAAGCCCACCACATCCTCGGCCTCTTTCGAGTCCACATAGACAGGAGTGGTGCGGTCGAGAACGAACTCTCCCTCCTCCAGCTCCAGGTGAGACGGCTGAGGTATTATGCTGACCTGACGGTCCGCCTCCTTCTGACGGTTGCAGCCGGAAAGCAGAACGGCGCCTGCGAGCAGTATTGAAAGGACTTTTTTCATCAGAATGTGATTTCGACAAGTTTACCTACAGGAGTTCCGTCAGGTTTGAAGCCCTGAGCCTTCACCGTGGTGCCCTTCTCCGGGGTGAACGTGTAAAGGAATACCGGAGATGACGCGTCAGGAACGCTTCCGTCCACGGTATAATGGGCGGCTGCGCCCGGATATGCGAGCAGCATATTGACGGAAGCCGGACGAGGGAGCTTGACCATATCGAAGTCGAAGATAACGTCCCAGTAGCTCTCGGAAGGCTTGACTCCGGCTGCCAGCAGACGTGACATATCCTTGTCCATTCTCCATCTGAAAGACCACCAGTCCTTGCTCTCGCGCTGACCCCAGCCGCTTTCGCCCAGAGCCGACATTCTAGGATATGTCCAATACTCAAGCGATTCGCTGTCAGGGATATACTCACCCCAGAGGCATCCTTCGACGCCTATGATGTATTTAGCGCTAAGTTCAGGCAGACCGTCCACGCAAGGGTAGTATGTGCCTATCTTCTTCAGGGTAAGAAGTCTGGTCTGAGTCTTGGGCTCGAAGTCAGGACCTGTCTGATAGTAATTGAAGTAGCACCAGCGGTCAGGGGACATTATGACGCGGTGACCCATCTGGATGCCGCGCCTGGCGGGAGCGTGTCCGCGGTAGGACTGGGCTATCATAGCCTTGTCAACTCCCTTTCCGTCCAGGATCTCGTCCCAGCCGATGACTTCCTTGCCGTGCGAGCGCAGGAAAGCGCAGGCGCGGTTCACGAAATATGACTGAACCTCGTCGTAGTCCTTAAGCCCGAGTTCCTTCATAAGCGAATGAACATAAGGGCTTTCCTTCCACTGCTTCTGAGGGCATTCGTCGCCTCCGATGTGCCAGTACTTCGACGGGAAGAGAGGCAGCATCTCGGTGAACACGTCCTCCAGGAACTTGAAAGTGGCCTCGCTCGGAGCGTAAACGTCATACTTGACACCCCACGAGGTAGCCACCTCGTAAGTTTTCGTCGGATCGCAGGAGAACTGAGGGTAAGCGGCGAGAGCTGCAGTGGAATGGCCCGGAATCTCGATTTCAGGCACTACCTCAATCTGCCTCAGACGGGCGTATTCCACTACCTCGCGGATATCGTCCTGAGTGTAGTAACCCTCCTGCGGCTTGCCGTCAGGATTGGCATCCTTATAATCGGCGGTGAACGGACGGCGCGAACCGATCTCGGTAAGGCGCGGATATTTCTTGATCTCTATTCTCCAGCCCTGATCTTCAGTCAGATGCCAATGGAATTTATTGATCTTGCGGATGGACATCTGGTCGATGAACTTCATAATCTCCTCCTTCGGATAGAAATATCTTCCGCAGTCCACCATCATACTTCTGTACGGGAATGCCGGATAATCGGAGATTTTGCAGCACGGTGCGGTCCACTTGACCCCGCTCACCTTAGCGGTCGAATAAATCTCCGCAGGGAACAGCTGAAGCAGGCTCTCCAGCGCATAGAAGGCGCCTGCAGGGGTGGAAGCCTCTACGAGGACGTCCTTCGGGCCAATCTCGAGGCGGTATTCCTCGTCGCCCATACCTTCGGTCCGGCGAAGCGTGATGCCGTGACCCTTGCCGATGTTCTTCTTCAGATCATAGCCTGTGGAAGTCTTAACCCTCTGAAGGAAGACTTCTGAAGCCTCAGCAAGCGAAGCGTCTTCATAATTTATCGCAGTGCCGCGCGAGAGAACGAAGTCACCGGGGAGCTGCTCAAGGGAAACAGGCTGCGGGATAATTCCATAACAACGCCAATCCCGCTGAGGCTCTTTCGCCTCAGCCTCAACGGCATCCGTGAGAACCTTCTTCACGCCTTCGGCATATACTGAAGGAGCCTTGGGCGAGAGAGGGTACGGAGCCTTGATGTAGATATGCATCTGTTCGATCTCATATTCGTAACCCTTGCGTACCTGATATGCATGCTCTGACGGCAGATAGGAATTCTGTCCGTTGGTATAACCGGCGAAGAATACGGTTCTGTCAGGGAACGCCTCACGCGCACCCATCTGGTATTCGCAGAACGGCTCTCCGTCGGAGAAGAGGAAGAGAACGCCGTCAATGTCCACGACGTGAAGGCTGTAGCGCAGCTTCGACGGTACGGGACCGTCGTCGAATCTGGAGAGGATCTCGGCTTCCCATCTTCTAACGTCATCGCCGAAAGTCTGGGATACGGAAGAAGAAAGGTTGGCGAGGGAATCGGCGTGAGCCCTGACGTCATCCGCGGTGATCTCGTCCTTAAGGTAAGGAAGATCCACGGTCTCGTTCACTATGCGAAGAAGCCCGTCGGACTTCACGTCGGTGAATTTCACATCCTTGATATCCTCGGCGAGCTGCTTTCCGCACATCTCTGCGTGAGCGGCGTCGCGCGGGCCCTTGACAGGGTTCATGTTCCCGGCTGCGCCGGTAAGGAAGACTATCTCATCTACCCCCCCCCAGGCCTCCTGGAGGGCCCTGGCGCAAACTCCGTCATAATCGGAAGACAGAGCCTTGCTGCGAGGTCCCATACATACCGGATGGCAGGCGAGGTTCACAAGCGTGACCGGGCTCTGGCCCTTGCGGATGAAACGCGCGAGATAGACGTCGTGATCGACAGGACCTGCGGATTCGCACCTGTTGATGTTGATCGAGGTCTGTCCCTTGGCCGTCTGAAGCTTGAACGGAACATATTCCTTATCGGAGGTGATGGTCTTGACGGCGTTCGAGATGACGCTTTCCATCATCCTGTATTTCCACGCGCGGTTGGAGCCTCCGTTCTCGACGGACACTCCCCCGCTCCGCGGTGCCGAATGCGTGTGGATGTTGTGCATAAGGATGTTCTCCCTGGCGATTCCGGACTGCTCGGCTATCATCGTGCGGATGGTGTCGGACAGGGCCGGGGAGATCTCCATAAGGTCATTGGAAATGATGCAGACCTTCTGGCCCTTCGCGTCACGTATGGCGATACAGTGGGTGTAAAGGTTCTGGTGAATGCCTTCGGAGAGTCCCTTGCGGGCGGCAAAGCCGGCGAGAACGACGTGCTCGTCCTCAAGAGAAGAAATGTCGGCCTTGCTGTAATTCATCTCGAGGTGATTTCCTGAGCAGGAAACCACCGCGAGAACAGAAAATGATAAAAATATATTCCTTAGTTTCATATCAATCCTAATATCCTGGATTCTGAACAATGGTACCCTGAGATTTGGTAATCTCGGTAGAAGGAATTGGCATCAGGTAATTAGGCCATTCGTCACCTACCTTGTAGAAATGTTTCTGGGTCGGGCTTGAAGTAAGCAGGCAGTCGCCGTAGTCAACCCAGTAGTCATTGCCGAGCCAGCGGTATTTGATGCAGGATCCGTTGACCTCCACTGCGCCCTGTGAATCCTTGGCAGCCTGTTCGAAGATGTCGGTGCCGTTCGTCGTGACATACTGAGCCTTCTGGCTGGATACAGGCCAATAGTAGCAGTGCTTTGCGCGGCTGTCGTCACGAGGGAGAGCCACACGGTACATAGTGTCGACAGGAACCTTGTTGGCATCGCGGAGAAGCATAGTTCTCATACCGGCGAACGGAATGTTCTCATAGAACTGCGCTGTCTTCCAGCGGCGTACGTCGAAATAGCGGAAGGTCTCGAATGCAAGTTCGACACGGCGCTCGTTGACTACCCTGTCCCAGAGGTTCTCCCCGCTGTCGGTAACGGCAGGCATCTGAACGTCGTCACGGGATCTTACCTTGTTGATGTATTCGCGGCAAAGCGCTTCATCACCGCACATATATGCGCACTCGGCGTAGTTGAGGTACATTTCGGCAAGTCTGAACCAAGGATAAAGGAGGGAACCGGTCTCGGCCTCGGTGATAGGAGAGGTCGGGATGTACCACTTCATAAGTTCAAGACCCGTATTGTTCGTGGCGTGCCAGAGCTGCTTTGACTTGGCGGTGTAGTCAGGCTCCGTCTTGCCTTCGTCGAAGTCGGATTCCTCGACATTGTCGTAATACAGCGAGAGGTCAAGCACATTGTCGTGATAACCCGCATTGTCGGTGTTAGGATAGTTGCAGAAAGGATAAGCGACAGTCTTGTAGAAACGAGGGTCGCGTCCTGCATACGGATGGGCAGGGTCGAAGCCTGACCCCGGCTCGAAGAACTTCTTGCCGTTGGCCATCTCGTAGTCGATGATCATCGCCTGTGTAGGGTTGAGGGCTGTCCAGCCGTTGTAGTAAACTACAGAGTAGAGAAGCTGCGCCTTCTTGGTGGAGTTGTCGTCAGAGTCGGCGTTGGATACGAAATACTTGGCCCAGATGAGCTCCGGAGAGTCGGTATTCTTCCATACGCCGTCATAGGTGGCGTCGAGTTTGTATGCTCCGTCCACGTCGGCGCGGTCTATGATAAGCTTGGTGGCATCGAGAGCCCTCTTCCACTTGTCAGCGCTGTAGGTTCCGCGGAAGATGCCTCCCTCGGGACGGTCAGGGTCGTTGAAAAGCGGAGATGCGGCGACGAGGGTAAGTCTGCTTCGCAGGGCGAGCACGACGTCCTTGTTCACGCGGCCCTTCGTAGCCTTGTCCTTGGCAGGAAGAAGCTCATAGGCCTTGTCAAGATCCTCGAGGATGAAATCGACGCAGTCGTCGAAATTGGCCCTGGTGGCATCGTAGGTGTCGGTAAGGCCGTACGCCTTGGTGATTATAGGCACGCCGGCATATCTCTCGATGAGGTTGAAATAAGTCCAGGCACGGAGGAAATAAACCTCGCCCTTGAGTCTGGCCAGATCCTCGTCTGAGATCTTGGTTCCGTTCTCCTCCACGTAGTTGAGGAAGTAGTTCATCCTGTAGATGCGTGAATATGCGCGGTTCCAGATGTTGAGGATGGTGGTACGGGTGCTGTGTGCAGGACCGCCTTCGCTCATATAGATGACGTTGTCCGGAGTCATCGTTCCGGAAGCGATGTACCTGGTGCTGGTACCGCCGTAACGGAAGAATCCCTCATCGGTGATCGCTCCGATGTTTCCCTCCTGGAAAGGATCCGGAAGAACGGTGTAAATCGCGTTGATATAGCTCTCGGTCAAAGCCGCGCTGTTGAATACGGCCTCCTCGGAAAGCTTGTCCAGAGGGGTCTTGTCCAGAAAATCGCTCTGGCAGGACACCGCGAGGACCAGTATTGTAA
The DNA here is from genome assembly GCA_963594055.1 of Anaerovoracaceae bacterium. Classification (GTDB taxonomy): domain Bacteria; phylum Bacteroidota; class Bacteroidia; order Bacteroidales; family UBA932; genus Cryptobacteroides. Next base: position 15,865 of record CAVBDE010000005.1, read on the forward strand.
ATATTGATGCTATTTTTTTCATAATCCTGTTCTGTTAGAATGTCAGTTTAACGCCCATATTGTAGATTCTCATCTGAGGATAAGTCTGGTAGCTCTCGTCGCTGGTCTCAGGGTCGACGCTCTTGAGGGTGTCGAGGGTGAGAAGGTTGTAACCGGCGATGTAGAAGCGCAGACTCTTGACCTTCAATCTGTTGAGCAGAACGTTCTCAGGAAGCGTATAGCCTATCTCCACGTTCTTCAGACGCAGGAATGACGCATCCCTGTAATAGAAAGATACCCTGTTAACGCCGCCGTTGCTGACGTTGGAACCGATTCTCGGATAGTTGGAGTCGGTGTTGTTCAGTGTCCAGGCGTTCTGGGCGGCGAACTTGTCAATATTGCCGGAAACAGGGTCGGTCATAGGAGCGTAGTAGAACCTGGCCCTTCCCTGTCCCTGAAGCAGGACTGAGAAGTCGAAGTTGTTCCACTGTCCGTCGAAAGTAAGACCGTAAACGATCTCCGGAACCGATGTGAGGTCACATCTCTTGCGGTCGTATGAGGTGATCTTGCCGTCGCCGTCGAGGTCTTCGTAGATGAAGTCACCGAGCGTCGCACCGGCCATCTGAGGATTATTGTCGAGGTCCTCCTGGGTCTTGTTGATGCCCTTTACCTGATAGTAAAGCTTGGCTCCCATCGGGTGACCTGTAAGGTTCATATATTCGTGGCCTTCGCCCCACGGAGTCTCATCCATATATTTGATGCGGTTGCGGGCGAACATAAAGTTGCCGCTGAGGTGATAGATGAAATCTCCGCTGTTGCTCTTGCCGTCGTGGTGGAGCTGGAGTTCGAAACCCTTGTTCGTGACGATACCGATGTTCTCGTCAGGAAGGCTGCTCGTAAGTCCGGTATAGTAAGGGATGGAAGCGTTGCGGGTGCAGAGGATGTTCGATCTTTCAGTGCTGAAGTATTCGAGCTCCCAGGCGAAGAGTCCGTTGCGTATGCTTCCGTCGATACCGATGTTCGCGGTCTTGGCGACCTCCCAGGTGATGTTAGGGTTAGGAACGGTGCCAGGAATGATGTAGCTGACGTCCTTGCCGTCGATGCGCATCTTGTAGGTGGAAGCGGTGGAGTAACCGTAGGTGGTCATATACTGGAATGCGTCCACCTGGTCGTTACCCTGCTCGCCGTAAGAGGCCCTGAGCTTGAGGTTGGTGAGCCAAGGGGTGCTGCCCTTGAGCCAAGGCTCCTCGGAAATGCGCCAGCCGACAGATACGCCCGGGAAGAATCCCCAGCGCTTGTTCTTAGGGAAGTTCTCGGAACCGTCGAGACGGCCGATGAACTGAATGAGATAGCGGCTCTTCCAGTCGTAGCCCAGACGGGTGAACCAGCTCTGACGCGCTGTCTCTGTAGCGTATCCCTTGATGCTGTACCAGTCCTTGTCGGCTGATCCGGCGAAGAACTCGTCCAGAATGTCGGAATCGTATTTGTTGATGCCGGCTGCGAAATAGTCCAGACGGTAAGATGCCTGCTCGTAACCTGCGAGTGCCGTCACGTGGTGGCCGTCGAAGTCGCGGTCATAGTTGATATTGGCATTGACCGTAACCTTGCCGCTGTTGTTCTGGTATTCGTGAAGGACAGGTGAGCTCCAGTATGAAGAGGTCTTCTCCTCGTAAAGCTCGGTAACCTCGTCGTAAGACCAGTACTGCCAGTTCTGCTGCCAGTTCTTTCTGAATTTGCCGATAATGTCATAAGCGGCGGTAGCCTTAACCGTAAGGCCCTTGGTAACCAGGGAGCCGAGGTCCCAGTCGAGGGTGAACGAGGTGTTCAGGGTGTTGATGGTGGTTCTGTCGTAACCGGTGAGGTCCTGAACCATCACTGCAGGGTTGGTGCCTCCGCGGAGGTATCCGTTAGGATAGTATGCGGCTCCGGTAGGCTTCAGACGGGTGGCGATATAGAAGATACCGTAGCTGTCTGAAGGGAAAGCCGAGTAGTTCTTGTGCTGCTGACGGGCATTCAGGTTAACGCCGAGCTTGAGGTCGTCGGTTACCTGGACGTCGATGTTCGTGCGGACGTTGTACTGGTCGTAGTTGGTCGCACTCTTCTTGTATATACCGTCCTGGTACTGGCCGTTGAACTCGATGAAGTATGCGACGTTCTTGCCGCCGCCGCTGATGTTCACGCCGTATTTGTGCTGAGCGGAGAGAGGCTTGATGATCTCGTCGAACCAGTTCGTGTTAGGATAGTTGATGAGGTCGTCTCCGTCACGGTAGTGTGCAAGCTGGGTCTCGTTGTACATAGGAGATGCGCCGGTGATGGCCAGCTCGTCGTTGTAAGCCTGCGTGTAGAGCACTGCGTCGGCCATCTGGACCATACGGGTAGGCTGCTGGAGACCGAAGTCATAGTTGAAGGTGACATTGGCACCCTCGTTGAAGCTGCCTCGCTTCGTGGTCACGAGAATTACACCGTTCGCACTGCGGGCACCGTAGATGGCGCCTGACGCATCCTTGAGGACGTTGACGCTCTCGATCTCGTCGCCGGACAGACGGCTGAACTCCTCGTTGCTTCTAGGCACGCCGTCGATGACGATCAGAGGGCTGTTGTCTCCGAGAGTGCTGCGGCCGCGGATGAACATCGTGGCGTCGTCCTTGCCAGGCTCACCTGTACGGTTGCTGACGATAACGCCGGAAAGACGTCCTGCAAGACCCTGTGAGATGTTCACACCTGAGTTCTTGACAAGTTCACGGCCTGAAGTCTGAGCGACTGAACCGGTAAGGGTGAGTTTGCTCTGTGTACCGTATCCCACAACGACCACGTCATCCAGGAAGGTGGACTCGACCTCGAGAACGAAATCGACGACGCTTCTACCGCCGACGTTCTGCTCCAGATCGGTGAATCCGAGAAGGCTGGCGACGATGACTGCGTCGGAAGGAACGGTGATCGTGTAGTAACCATCCTCATCGGTCATTGAACTTGATGAGCCTACAGTGGTGACCCCCTTGAGATAAACCATCGCGCCGGCAAGAGGTTCGTTGTCCGAACTCTTGACGATACCTGAGACGGTTATCTTGTCATTCTGGGGAAGACCGGCTGCAGAGGCCGTGAAAGATGCATTGACAACCGCTCCTGCGATGAGCAGGGCCGCTGCGACAAATTTTTTAGCATTGATTCCCATATCACTAGTTTTAATGTTTCTTTTAAGCGCAGACAAACTTACGGATAAAATTCCTTTTGCGCAAGAATTTTTCGTTTTTTGTTGCGATTTACCCCTTTTAAAAGTTTCGTTCATAACCAAAACGAAACTTTTTGCGGGTCGGATTCTTGCATATTCGGATAAATGTCACTACCTTGCACCCGCAATAAAACTTATGGCCATTTAATTGGATAGACACCTATATTATTACAGAGACTTGGAGGCCTGAAAGGCCGATGGCAAGAACGATATAAATTATGAGAGGAATAAAGAACAGACAGCAGGCGATTCTCAACGAAATACTTGAACAGGGCTACGTGAAAGTTTCGGTTCTGGCCGAAAAGTTCGCCGTAACTCAGACTACGATACGCAAGGATCTCAACGCCCTGGAGCAGCAGGGCCTCCTGCACCGTTCATACGGCAGCGCCGTGCCTTCGACCGCCCCGGTGAAAGATATCAGCTTGGGAAAGAAGAAGATGATAAACTATGACGCGAAACTCCGCATCGCCCTGGCGGCCGCCAAACTCCTGGAGAAGAACGACTCAATCCTGCTGGCGTCAGGCTCGACCATCGCGGTGTTCGCGGAGAATCTCCGTCCGGAGGGCAAACTGAACGTCGTGACCACGGCGGTGAACATCTCGAGCCTTCTGGGAGAGAACGACGACATCAACGTGATGCAGATAGGCGGTATGCTCTACAGCAACACGCTGTCCGTTTACGGGAGCGACGCGATACAGGCCGTGCGCAACATCTACTGTTCGAAGCTGTTCCTGGGGATTGACGGGATGGATCTTTCGCACGGAATCACCTGCGCGACCCGTGAAGAGGCCGAACTTACGCAGGAGATGATGCGCTCCGCGGAGAAGAAGATCGTGCTGTGCGATTCGAGCAAACTCGGCAAGAGGGGCTTCGCGCACATCGCCGACATCGCCGACATCGACATCCTCATCACCGATTCGGACTTCCCGCCGGATATCAAGGCCCAGTTTGAAGATGCAGGAGTAGAAGTTATATCAGTATAAAAATTTTACTAAATTTGCGCTCCAAATTTTCCTGATAATCGCTAATGGCAAATTCAAAGAAAGAGTGGTACACCATAATCAACCCTCACGCGGGGTCGGGAAAGACAATGTCCAGATGGGTGCCGGCGGAAAGACATCTTAAAAGACTTGGCGTTCCCCTTCACGTGGCCTACACCACGCACAAGCACCACGCGGAAGAATTGGCCGCAGCGGCAGCCCGTATGGGCTACAGGAAGATTCTCACGGTAGGCGGCGACGGCAGCATACACGAAGTGTTCGAAGGCGTGCTGTCCTGGTGCGCGCAGACCGGCACGAACCCCGAGGAGTTCTATCTCGCATTGGCCCCGATAGGCAGCGGGAACGATTGGATCAAGGCGTACAGAATCCCGCACGACACGATCAAAATGACCGAAGTGCTCGCACAGGGCCGTTTCGTGAAGGAGGACGTGGTGAAGGTGAGCATGGGCGAGAACCGGGTGTCCTATATGGCCAATATCGGAGGCATAGTGTTCGATTCGCACGTGTGCCAGCAGGTGAACCACAGCAAGGAGCACGGCAAGCGCAAGGCACGCATCTATCTGCGCGCGCTGCTTCACAATCTATTCCACATCAAGCCGATAGACATAGACTTCTACTGCGACGGGACCCTTGTCTATTCCGGACCGGTGCTCGACATCGCATTCGGCAACGGCTCGTACTGCGGCGGCGGAATGCAGCAGTGCTGCCTGGCGGACCCGACCGACGGGATCCTGGACGCGGTGATAGTGCCGAAGATCCCCATCCTGTCCGTGCTTCCGGAACTTCCGCGCATCTACAGGAAGAGCCTTCACAAATCGAAAAAGATACTCTACGCCAGAGGAACCCGCTTCCAGATCACTCCGAAGGATTCGCTCTCGGAAGACATCGTGGAGCTGGACGGCGAGATAGTGGGAAGGATTCCCGCCACGGTGGAGCTTCTGCCGCACAAAATCAACGTGCTGAGCAACCTGTAGCGCCCCGCCGCCATTTATCTCCCGAACCTCACCCGGAGCACGGGCAAAGTCAAATAATTTTGTTAAATTTGCCATTCTATGGGAAAGATTATAGCTATAGCCAATCAGAAAGGCGGAGTGGGGAAAACCACCACCGCCATCAATCTCGCGGCTTCACTTGCCATCCTCGAAAAGAAGGTCCTCATTATAGACGCCGACCCGCAGGCCAATACCACCTCGGGGCTCAACTACTCCCCGGAATCCACCCGGGGCCGCACCCTGTATGAGATAATGATAGGGGCTGTGGAGGCATCGCAGACCGTTCTTCCCACCGAGATGGACTACCTGAAGATGATCCCATCCCACATCAACCTGGTAGGAGCGGAGATAGAGATCATCGACCTTCCGGACAGGGACCACATCCTCAGGAAAGCCCTTGCGCCCATCAGAGACGAATACGACTACATAATAATGGACTGCGCACCGTCGCTTGGCCTTATCACCATCAACTGCCTGTCAGCCGCCGACTCCGTGATCATCCCGGTGCAGCCGGAATTCTTCGCGCTCGAAGGCATCGGCAAGCTCCTCCAGACCATCAGGCTCGTGCAGAACGGCAGCAACCCCGACCTTAACATCGAAGGGTTCGTGGTCACTATGTTCGACGGCCGCACGAAGGTTCACGCGCAGGTGGTGGGCCAATTGAAAGAGTACTTCAAGTCTATGGTATTCAACACGATAATACAGCGTAACATAAGGCTCTCCGAGGCCCCGTCCTACGGCAAGCCTATAGTCCTGTATGACGTGAACAGCAACGGAACCAACAATTATCTGAATCTCGCCAGGGAAGTCCTGGAAAGAAACAACGAAAAGATATGAGTCAGCCACCTAGAGGATTGGGCCGCGGATTGGGCGCCATTCTGGGAAATCTCCCGGAAGCAGATGAACTTCGCAAACCGGTGTCTTACCAGCAGAAGGCGCAGGCGGCAAGCACCGCCGCACCCACTGCCGACGTGCTCAGAGTGCCTGTCAAGTTCATAGAGCCGAACCCGTACCAGCCGCGCACGAGTTTCGATGCGGAGCAGCTGGAAGGATTGGCAGCTTCGATAAGGACGCTCGGGCTCATCACCCCTATAACCGTCAGAAGGACAGCGCCTAACCGCTATCAGATAATCAGCGGCGAGAGGCGTTACAGGGCCTGCCAGATGGCCGGTCTCGACGAGATCCCCGCTTACGTGAGGGAGGCCGACGACCAGGGAATGCTGGAGATGGCCATCGTGGAGAACGTGCAGAGAGAGAACCTCGACCCTATCGAAGTGGCGCTCAGCTACCAGCGGCTTCTCACCGAATGCTCGCTCACGCAGGAGCAGATGGCCGAACGCCTGGGCAAGAGCCGCTCTTCCGTAGCCAATCAGATTCGCCTTCTCAAGCTGCCGGTCAAGGTGCAGCACGACATAAAGGTGGGTCAGATAAGCGTAGGACACGCGAAGGCCCTGCTCTCGGTGGAAGATCCCGACCTGCAGACCAAACTCTGCGACTACACAGTCAAGAATTCCCTCAACGTCCGCCAGCTGGAGGACAAGGTGAAGGCGCTGCTGAGCCGCGCATCTGCGAAGACGCCTGCGGAAGGCGCCCCGACCGCCGCACCTGAAATTCCTTCACTGCACAAGGACCTCTGCAAGGAGGTGGCGCGCTTCTTCAAGGGCAGGATCAGCCTGAAAAGGGACGACAGCGGCAAGGGAACCCTCACCATCAATTTCCGCTCGGACGAAGAGATCAACCGCTTTTTGGATGCGCTTAAAAAGGACTAAACTTCTGCTGCTCAGCGCTCTGCTTCTGGGAGTCTGTTCGCTTGAATGCCGCGCGCAGTTCAAGGACGAGGCCTTTTCCCAGAGCTATAACGACTCCGAGACCGCCGACACCACCTCTGCCGACAAGATCTTCGACGTGAAGAAATATTTCGGCGGCCTGACCCACAGGAACACTATGGACGTGGCGACTTCCTTCGAAGGGTCGCTGCTGTGTGTGGGCGGAATGCAGATCTATAACAGGGACTACTGGAAGCTGCCCGTCGTCTACGGCGGCATCGCGGCCGGAATCGGCGGCGGAATATATTTCAACCGGGCCGGAAACTCCACCGCGAGCGCACTCTGCTATGCTGGCGCGGGCCTGCTCTACTGGGGCACGCTTATGGACGGCATAATAAGTTATGAGCCAAATGACTGGCCCAATCCGCAGAAAGCGACGCTCTATTCGCTGCTGCTGCCGGGCCTGGGCCAGATCTATAACCGCGAGCTGTGGAAACTCCCCGTCTACTGGGGCGTGATGGGCGGAAGCCTGAGCTACTATTTCAAGTTCAAATCGAACTTCGAGCGCTTCAGGGCCATCTACAATTCCGGAGACACCACCTACATCAGCACCGAGACGGCCAAATACTACAAAGACCTCTACCGCCGTTACCGCGACTACGCCCTGCTCGTGACCTTCGCCGGCTACCTTCTTCAGGTGATAGATGCCAATGTGTTCGCGTATATGCACGATTTCGAGATCTCCGAGGACATCTCGATGAGCGTGAGCCCTACCCTGATAAGCCCTAACTATGCCGCCGGGAACGCCTACGCGTTCACTTCTACAAGCTCTTCGCCTGCCCTTGGCGTAGGAATGAGCCTGAAGTTCTGAGCGACACCTGCAGCCTCATCTCCAACTTCGGCGCCCTGCCGTCAAAATACGCCGTTCGCCCTATCCTGAATGCCAATCCCTTCGCTTTCAAATGGATGGCCAATTCCATCCCGTGCCCGTAATAAGCTTTCACCGGGAAAAATCCCGGCACGTCCAGAGAGTACCCGTACAGGCGGTCGTTCCAGTTCCGGACGTTGAAATACGTAACGCGAAGGGTAGCGGCGGCCTTGCCTGAGGGGTCACGTCCTTTCAGCGCAGTCTGTACATAGGCAAGGCCGGCCCACGACTCCCCTTTCAGCACCTGGGCACGGGCAGAGAGGTTCAGGGGTCCGTACATCCAGGTGCCGGTGAGCCGCAGTTCGCGGCGCGCAGACCCGACGAACCGCGAATTCAGCCGGCATTCCAGCGCGCCGCCGCTCCACGAATGGCTGTAGGTGGAGATCAGACGGGCCTGGGTATCCCCCGTGCCGGGCCTTCTGTACACATCCAGCAGGGCCGAAAAATCATCATACTCCACTCCGAAGTCCAGGCCCGTCTGATCACTGCACTTCGAGCCGCTGCGAACGGCCGAAGCGTAAGGATTGGCATAACCGGTGCTGTACGACCTGAGCATCAGGGCGATGCGCCGCCTGTAGGCCAGATTGTAATACACCCCGGCAAGCGCGGCGCTGCCCAGCGCATTGGCATTCAGGCAAGCCGAGGCCTCGCCCCAGAGGGTGAAGCTGCCGACGGTGGACTTGGCATCAGCGCCTATCGAGAGAGTCTTTCCGGAGCGCGCGAAAGTAAGGCCCGCAGTGGAACGGCTGGTCAACAGCGAAAGGTTCAGGGCCTGGGTGGCGAGATCGAAGGTGGTAAGACCCTGGAGGGTCAGTTTCTTCAGACGCAGCGCCACGGCCAGGCCGGTCAGAGCATAGGCAGAGTTCGACGTGGCGCTGGGGCAGATGCCCGTAGGGTTCCTGGAGAGGGACGAGATGCTCTGCACGCCGCCCATCGAGAACCCGCTGGAGAAAGTCAGGCCCTGTCCGAACCGGGCGTTGAGGCTCCCCACGACCACTTCGGACAGCGGTCCCCCGCCCTGGTATCTGGAATATATGGACTGAAGCGCATCGGTGGCGCAAAGGCCCGCACTCCAGCCCCGGGTGGATTCGGCGCTGAGTTTCAGGCGGGACTGGACGGCGGCTATCTTCACGGTGTTGCACATACTGCCGTCGATGTCGAGCCTCTCTCCGGACTGCCTCCGGGTCGGGAGCAGCCCGCTTTCAAAGGACAGGAAGAAGGACAGGGCCGAGGCGATATCCTTCCCAATTCCCGGCACGGCGGAGAGTTCGGCTACGGACAGGATGTCTCCGTTACGGGACCGGTAGTCCAGAACGGAGGCCGCCTGGAAGGGCGTGAAATATCCGGTGGAAAGGAGCCTCGCGGCCGAAGCGAAATTGAGCATTATCGGGTGAATATGAAGATCATATGCGCGCTCCGCCTCGTCTTCGGGGAGATTCTCGACACATTGGCATCCGATAAGACAGGCCGCGGCCTGAAGATAATCCGTAAAAACGGCACTGACGGCCGCGTTCTGCCCCAAAAGGGTCAGCAAAAGGAACAAAGTTCTCATAGCAAGTTCATTATTTGGTCCTGCAATATAGTAAAGACCGAGTAAAATTCCTATCTTTGTCGCTCGGTAATTCGAAAATGAAAAGTATTACTCTACACGACAAAACGTTCGTTCCGTACATAAAGAACGACGAACTTGAAAAGGCAATCGACAAAGTAGCGGACAGACTTAACGACAAGCATTCCGACGAAGAGCAACCGGTCATTCTGCTTTGTGTTCTAAACGGTGCCATCATGTTCACCTCAGAACTGATGAAAAGACTCAAATTTCCCCTCGAACTGATGTCGGTCAAGCTGTCTTCGTATGAAGGCACGCACTGCACGGGCAGCATCAGAGTGGACCTGGACATCACCAGGAACATTGCGGGAAGGAAAGTGATAATCTGCGAAGACATCGTGGACACCGGTAACACCATCCGTTTCCTGCACGACCACCTGCTGAACGCCGGAGCGGCTGAAGTGGAGATCTGCACGATGCTTCTCAAGCCGGACGTGTATGACCAGAAGGACCTCTCCGTAGACTACGCCGCGATGGAGATTCCGCCGCGCTTCATAGTGGGCTTCGGGCTGGACTACGACCAGATAGGGCGCAATCTCAAGGATATTTATGTATTAGAATAATATATTATGAAGTACTACATTATGTTCGGCCCTCCAGGTGCGGGCAAAGGCACACACGCAGTGGCTGTGCGGGAAAAATATAATCTGTGTCACATCTCCACGGGAGAGCTTCTCAGAGCGGAGATCGCCGCCGGAACGGAGCTCGGAGCACATGCCAAGTCCCTTATCGACAAGGGAATGCTGGTGCCTGACGAAGTGGTGGAGAAGATGATCGCCGCCAAGTTCGACACGGTGAAGGGCGTCAACGGATTCCTTCTCGACGGATTCCCGCGCACTCTCGGTCAGGCACGCGACCTCGACAGGATTCTCGCCGACAGAAACAGCGAAGTCAGCGCAGTCATCTCTCTTATGATCTCCGACGAGATGGTAAAGCAGCGCATCGCGCACCGCGCCGCCATCGAAGGACGTGCCGACGACGCGTCGGAGGAGACCATCAACAACCGCATCAAGACCTATCACACTCAGACCGAGCCGCTTATAGACTACTATAAGGCGCAGGGCAAATACCACGAGGTGAAGGCTGACAACGACGTACTGGAAGAGAACAGAAGAAGGGTTCTCGAACTGGTGGAATCACTGAACTAACTGCTGCCCAAGGCAGATACGAAAAAGGCTCCCGATCGCTCGGGAGCCTTTGTTTTATTTCTTATACTTCACGTAAAGCGGAACGGTAAGCGTGGCGCTCACGCTGGTCGGGCCGAAGAAGTAGAACTTACCCACCTTGTAAGGGTCGCGGTACAGATGCTCATACCCGGTATCCGGCTGATAATGCCTGTAATCCGACTGCAGATAACCCACCTGCAGGCCAAGTTCCAGACGCATGTACTTCTTGATGTGGAAGACATATCCGGCCGTGGCACCCACGCTCCAGTATTCTCCCTGATAGCAGTACTTCGTATCGTTCTGGAAGTCGTACTGCGCGGTCTTCGCATATACTCCGGCATACCATCCCGTCAGGCGTCTGCCGTCCACAGGGGAAGGATACCATCTGGCGCCGAAACCGAGTTCCTGTATCTGAAACGCGTATTTCTTATCGTTCGGACCCCAGGCCCACCACGGATTGAGGTAATGTACGGCGGCACTGAAGTTCTGCCCTATAGGCACCTCCACGCCGATGTTCAGCGCGGTGACCGCATCATAGAGGACATTGGTCTTGACCTCGAGAATCATCTTCTCGGCCAGACTGTCGGCGGATTCGTGCGGAAGAGGCTTGTACACTTCCTTGAAGATGGCAGGGACCGGTGCGAGCAGCGTGTCTTTCGGTGCCGAAATCGGCAGGAGCACGAACTCGTCGGACCACACGCACACCCAGGTGGCGGCACGGAGCTTCTTCATGTAGTTGCGCTTGAGGTAGTTCCATGTCACGCTCCTGTCCATATGCTTGATACGCCATTTGCGCGTCTCGGCACTTATCCCGTCGGCATACAGGATCTTGAGCAGGGCGTCACGGTTCGAAAGTGTGTAGTTCTCCTCCACCATACGGGTGAGGCCTTCCCAGTTCTCGGCCAGAGGGCTGATGAGAATCTTGTCCGCCGTGAGCTCGCTGTCCTTTCCGGCGAGGGAAAGAAGGAGCTTCTTCGCAGATTCCGCACGCTTGGTGGAAAGCCACTTGTTGTGCGGATAACCGCCTTCCGGAGATGCCCAGGCGTAGATGGTGATGCTGTCCACGCGGTGGGAATTCCTCAGAAAATAGCGGATATGCGCAAGGGATTTCTTGTTCTCAAGATATGTGGAATCGACGTTGATCTTGTCGAAACGGTAATGTATTACGAATTCTTCGCGCTTTTCACGGGCATCGCCGCTCTCTTCAGTCGCCGCACCGGCCACCGAGGACAAGCCCACGAGGGCTATGAATGTCAGGAATATCTTATAAAACTTCGCCATTATTTCAGCCGGCGAATTTAATACAAAAAATCCGTAATACAAAATCGCTCACTGCACGGGCCTTATTTCACCACGTCCACGACGACCTGACCGTCCTTCACGTCAACCCTCAGGGTGCTGCCCTTCTGGACGCCGCCCTCCAGAATCTTCGTCGCGATGATGTTCACAAGTTCACGCTGCATAAGCCTCTTGACAGGACGTGCACCGTAAGCCGGATCATAGCCTTCGTTGGTCATATAGTTCTCGAAATCCTCGCTGAAGACTATCTGCACGCCGCTCTCGTCCAGCTTGTCGCGCAGGGCGTTCATCTGGATGTGAAGTATGGCGCGGATATCGTCTTTCGTAAGCTGTGAGAACGTGATGATCTCGTCGATACGGTTGATGAACTCCGGACGCATCGTGGTCTTGATCTGCTCATAGGTGGCGTTGGACGTCATTATGAGGATGGTGTTCTTGAAGTCTACGGTACGGCCCTTGTTGTCGGTCAGACGTCCGTCGTCCAGCACCTGCAGCAGCAGGTTGAACACATCCGGATGAGCCTTCTCTATCTCGTCGAGCAGAATGACGGAATATGGCTTTCTCCTCACGGCCTCGGTAAGCTGACCGCCTTCATCGTATCCCACATATCCCGGAGGAGCACCGACCAGACGGCTCACTGAATGACGCTCCTGATATTCGGACATATCGATACGGGTGATCATGTTCTCGTCGTTGAACAGGAACTCCGCGAGGCTCTTGGCCAATTCTGTCTTGCCCACACCGGTAGTACCCAGAAACAGGAACGATCCTATAGGCCTCTTCTCGTTCTGAAGTCCCGCACGGCTTCGGCGCACCGCGTCGCTCACCGCCTTGATGGCCGCATCCTGGCCCACTACCCTCTTGTGGAGTTCGGACTCCATGCGGAGCAGCTTGGCCTTTTCGCTCTCGAGCATCCTGTTTACAGGGATGCCGGTCCATCTGGCCACGACTTCGGCGATGTCGTTCGGGGTCACGGCCTCATTCAGGATAGGGTCCCTGATGGCTTTCTTGCGGGCGTTGAGCGCTTCGATATCCTTCTGAAGTTCAGACATTTTGCCGTATCTGATCTCGGCCACGCGACCGTAGTCGCCGCTTCTTTCCGCATTGGCAGCCTGAATCTTGAGCTCCTCGAGCTGTGCGCGGTCGGCCTGTATCTTCGACAGAATCCCCTTCTCGTCATCCCAACGCTTCTGCAGTTCGGCGTGCTGCTTGCGCGCTTCAGCCAGGTCGGCCTCGATCTTGTCGAGCTTCAGGGACACGCCCTCATGCTTTACGGCCTCCTTCTCGATCTCGAGCTGGCGTATCTTGCTGTCGAGTTCCGCAATAGGCTCAGGCACGGAGTTCATCTCCAGACGGAGCTTTGATGCGGCCTCGTCCACCAGGTCTATCGCCTTGTCCGGGAGGAAACGCGAAGTGATGTAACGTGACGAAAGCTCCACGGCGGAGATGAGGGCGTCGTCTTCAATCTTCACCTTGTGGTGGTTCTCGTATTTCTCCTTCAGACCTCGAAGGATGGAGATGGATTCGGCCTGGGTAGGCTCATCGACCATCACCATCTGGAACCGGCGTTCGAGCGCCTTGTCGGTCTCGAAGTACTTCTGGTACTCGTCCAGAGTGGTCGAACCTATGGTTCTCAGTTCACCGCGTGCCAATGCCGGCTTCAGTATGTTAGACGCGTCCATGGCTCCGGAGCTTCGTCCGGCGCCCACGAGCGTGTGTATTTCATCTATGAACAGGATGACCTGCCCGTCGGATTCGGTAACCTCCTTCACAACTGCCTTGAGCCTCTCCTCGAATTCGCCCTGGTACTTGGCGCCCGCTATGATGGCACCCATATCAAGCGAATAGATGATACGGTTCTTAAGGTTCTCCGGGACGTCGCCGTCCACGATCTTCTGCGCGATTCCTTCTGAAATCGCGGTCTTGCCCACACCCGGTTCACCTACCAGGATAGGGTTGTTTTTAGTTCGCCGGCTCAGTATCTGAAGGACTCGGCGGATCTCTTCATCTCGCCCGATCACAGGGTCCAGCTTGCCTTGAAGCGCCCTCTGATTAAGGTTGATGGCATATTTTTCAAGATTTTCGTATTTGTTCTCCATATTTTCTTCTCCTTTTGCCCTTCAGCAATCCCAAATTACATTCCACCGCCCCGGATGTGACAATTTGTCAGAGAAAATATGGAGCCGCACCGGCTATCTGTTCTTCGCGCGGTATTCACGCGGGTTCTGGCCGATGATTTTCTTGAAACGGGTGCTGAAATAGCTCGAATTGCTGTATCCCACGCGCTCGGCGATCTCGCTTACCGGAAGAGCGGTCTGCGAAAGAAGCCGGCAGGCCTCCTTCATCCTCAGGGAATCGATGTACTCCCCTATTCCGCCCCCGATCACGTTTTTGAATTTCGAGTACAGCGAGGCGCGGCTCATCGCCATATAATTGGCAATGGAAGGGATGTCCAGAGCCGGATCGGAAAGATTGGCGGAGATATAGCCCTCGAGTTTCTCCACGAAGTCGCGGTTGGAAGCCCTGAGGCCGCGCTGTATGGAAAGAATCTTCCTGTGATAGATGCGCAGCAGCACCGCGATGGTGCCCCCTGTCATAACGACCGTCATCATTATCACGAACCAGGCGGACCTGTACCAGGGCGGAAGGACCTTCAGGGCCAGGACCCTTACGGGCTCGCTCCATTCCCCGTTCCCCTTGAAATAGGACACATCTATATTATATGTGCCGTCCTTCAGTTCGGGAAGCGTCATCACATCGTCGTACGACTCCACCGAATACCCGCTTCGTCCGGACACGCTGTAGCGGTAGACATTTCGCTCGAACGGATCGCTCGGCGCGAGGGTGACATTCAGAGACAGCCGGGAGTACTGCTCCCTTATGGACAGGCGGCCGCCGCTTATATCCCTGGTCTCCCCGTCCACGCTTGCGCTTCTAAGCACCAGCGACCTGTCGTCCAGCGTGCGGGCGGATTTCTCGTTAAGCCTTATCTTCAGCAGGCCGTTGCTGCCGCCCAGAAACAGAGTCGGAACTCCGCCGGAGACGGCTTCCACGCCGCAGACCAGCTCATTGGCCCCGACACCCTCGTTCTCGCCCACCAGGGTGATCAGCTGGCCGGTCTTGCGGAACAGAGTATTGTCGGCGGCTATCCAGAGATCCCCCTGCGAGGTGCACCGCAGATAGGTGACCCTTCTGAAAAGGTTAGTGCTGACCTTTTCCAGGGTCGAGGACGGCACATCGAACCTGTACAGGCCCTCGGAATTGCCTATCCATATGATGTCGTCCCCATAAGAGGCGGCCGTAATCCTGCCGGTGCCGGAGCAGAGCTTGCGGACGCTGTGCCTTTCAGGGTCCAGAACGAACACGCCGTCAGCATTGTAGGCATACAGCACACCGTCCTTCCGGCCGCAAAGTTTCATATCATATAAAGGAGTGTTCCCGTCAGAGACGAACTGGGTGAATGTTCGGGTATTCTTGTCATAATCATAGACATTTATGGCGAGAATCAGGTAATGCCCGTCTCCCAGATCATAAAGGGACGGACTGTTGCCGTAGAAGAACTGCCATTCGTCGGTCTTTCGGTCCACCAGGGTAAACGGAGTCAGGCGCCCGGTCCGGCAGTCAAAAAGGGTAAGCCCGCGGTTGTACAGGGAAAGCAGCAGAACGTCGCCGTCCATCTTCACTATGGAAGACACCTTCAGCCCCGCTGTGGCCGGGAATGTCGTCAGTCCGGCGCCCGCGGCGGAAAACAGGCTAACCCCGCCGCCGTCCGTGCCTATCCACACATTCGACCCGGCATCCGCGCACATGTCCAGAATCACGTTATAGGCCAATTCGCTGTTGTCCACGTCATATGACAGGATTCGCGATGGCCTTAGTCCGTACAGTCCGGAAGACACCGTACCCGCCCACACATTCGAGAACGAATCCCGGTAAAGCGAGGTGATGGATTTGGAAGGAACGGGCATGTGTCGTATAGTCTTCTTCGTCGTGGAATAAATGTCTATCCCTCCGCCGTCCGTACCCAACCACAGGTCATCACCGTCCAGCAGAAGCGAGAGTATGATATCGAACGACAGTCCGGAATTCAAGGTATTGAGAATCCGCATGTCTCCGGTCTTGAGATCCAGAATCATAAGACCCTGACGGTATAGGCCCAGATACAGGGTGTCCCCGTCCAGGGCACTGCACATAATGACGTGCTCGCGGGTATCGTACCCCGGCCAGCGTTCAAATGTCCTGTCTTCTGACAGGTAAAATACGCCCAGGCCCTTGTCCACGGCCAGAATCCCGCCGCCATACTCATACAGGGCCGTGATGTATCCTCCCTGAAGGCCGCTGAAACTGCACCCGGTGCCGTCCCGGAATGCCACACCGCCCTCACATCCAGCATAAAGACCATCCCCACACTGAAGAATACAGAGGGCGTTGTGCGGATCGATCCTGGAAAAGTCCTGCGTGTCGCAGTTCCCGTTGTACAGACCGGCCGGGGTACCTATCCACATGGTGCCGTCCGGCACGGAGTGGATGCAGTTCACATAACCGAAAGTCCCCACGGAACTGACCTGCTGGTTCTGATACTGGTTGAGCCCGAACCTGGTGCCTATCCAGAGCGAGCCGTTCCTGTCGGACGCGATGCAGGTTACGCTCGACTGACTCAGCCCGTCCTGAAGGCTGATGTTCTTATAGTAATAGTCAACCTCTCCTTGCGCCCAAAGCGGAGGAAAAGTTGACATTATCAGCCATATTAGAGAAAAACAAAACTTTTTATTCATTTTCATTTGCTAATTTGGACAAAATTACATATTTTTCACATAAAACCAAATCAGTGTTACGGGACGGAATTCCGACTTTTGTTTCGGAAATTAATAACCATAGTTATGCGAAAATTCATTATTGTACTTTCATCTATCTGGCTCTGCCTCTCGGCTTATGCCCAGAGCACAGTCAGGGGAACGGTATTCGATGATTCCGGAGCAGGCACAGGCGGAGTTCTGGTAGCCGTGGAAGGCAGCACCACCGTCTATACGATGACCGACAACCAGGGTCATTTCGAGATTCCGGCCGTCAAAGGCACAGTGCTGGAATTCTCCTGCATGGGACTTGTCTCACAGAAGCAGACCGTGCAGGACGTGAACGCCGCCCTTACCATATATATGGAGACCGACTCGGAACTCCTCGAGGAGACCGTGGTCGTGGGTTACGGCGTCACCAAGAAGCGTGACCTGGCGGGATCCGTCTCGCAGATCAAGACCGAAGACGTCAAGGCCGGAGTGATCACCTCCACAGCGGACCTTCTGAGGGGCCGCGCCGCAGGCGTGACCGTGCGTCAGGAATCATTCGCCCCGGGTGCCGGAATCACCATCAGGGTGCGCGGCGCATCTTCCATCTCCGCGGACAACACCCCTCTGTATGTAGTGGACGGACTTCAGAGCTCGGTCGGGAACCAGATCAGCCCTGAAGACATAGAAAGCATAGAGATACTTAAGGATGCGGCGGCCACGGCCATCTACGGTTCACGCGGTGCGAACGGAGTGATCATCATCACCACCAGGCACGGAAGCAACGGCAAACTGGCCATAGACTACTCGTTCAAGACCTCGCTCAAGCAGCTCAGGAATCCCTGGGATCTGATGGACGCGGGCCAGACCATCAAATACGACATGCTCGTGTGGGAGAACAACGGCTCAGCCGGAGATCCTCCATACACCGCTGACAAACAGACCTATACAGGCGCGGGCACGGACTGGATCAAGGCAATGACCCGCAACGCCACCACGAACACCCACGCGCTGAACCTGCAGGGCGGCACGGACAAGATGCAGGCTGCGGCCAGCATAGTGAACACCCGCGACCAGGGTATGGTGCTCAATTCCGACTTCGCCCGCACAAGCGCCCGCGTCAACGTGGATTTCAAGCCGAACAAATGGCTGAAGGCCGGTATCAACGCCTATGCGGCCAAGACTGACAGGACCTATATCAGCATGGGTACCAACAGCTCCACCGACAACGCCATCTACTGGATGTTCCTCGCGAGCCCTGTAAACACGGTGGAGGGAACCAACGTGTGGGGAGAGCCGACCAGGGTGGAGAACGTATACTACGAGATCACGTCCAAGGACCTCGGCGTCAGGGTAAACAACTCATATGTAACGGCTTACGCCCAGGCGGACTTTCTGAAGCACTTTTCTCTGCGCGCACAGTACTCCTACCATTTCGAGATGAACAAGTACACCACCTACTATGACTGCAACTCGAATCACGGTGCGTCCTACAACGGCATCGCTACCGTGGAGACGGAGAACAGCGACTATCAGCAGGCGGAGGGAGTGCTCACGTTCCACAGGGATGCGGGCCTTCACAACATCAAGTTCATCGCCGGTACCAGCTACATAGGATACAACTATTATTATACCGGTATGGAGGCGCACGATTTCACCACCGACGCGTTCCGTGCCTACAATATGGGCGCCGCGCAGAAGATAGACTGGATAGCATCGGCCCGCTCTGACAAGTACAACCTCTCCTTCTTCGGAAGGGCCGAGTACATATTGGCAGACAAATACATCTTCAACGCCAGCATACGTGCAGACGGCGCTTCCAACTTCGGTGCGAACAACAAATGGGGATACTTCCCGGCGGCTTCATTTGCATACCAGATAGGCGACGAACCGTTTATGGAATTCACCAAGCCCCTGTTCGACAACATCAAGCTCCGCGTCAGCTACGGTCAGACCGGCAACGACGGCATAGGAAGCTACAAGTCGCTGCGCTCCTACGCATTCGAGGATGTATATCTGGGAGGCGGCAGCGTGGTGAAGGGTATGTACCCGTCCAATGCCGGCAACCCGAACCTCCACTGGGAGACCACCACGCAGAGCGACTTCGGAGCGGACTTCTCGCTTCTGAACCACAAGCTGGAGGTAAACTTCGACCTGTACAACAAGGTCACCACCGACCTTCTGAACGACATCAACATCTCCACCACCACTACCGGTATTCTCACTACCAAAGGCAACAACGGCATCATATCGAACAAGGGTGTGGAACTGTTCATCAACTACCATATCTTCGACACGAAGGACTTCTCGTGGTCCAGCACGCTGAACATCTCGCACAACAGGAACAACGTCGAGTCCATCTCCTCCCCTACCTACTACACCATCAAGCCTCACGGCAGCTATGCCGACACGCAGTACGCCGTGGTTCAGGAAGGCTCGCCTCTGAGCACCATCTACGGCTACGTATGGGACGGCATCCTGCAGGAAGGCGAGACCTGCGCCGCGCAGCCGAAGTCTCAGCCGGGCGACCCTAAGTTCAAGGATCTGAACGGCGACGGCATAATCAACGAGGAAGACCGCCAGGCCATAGGCAAGGGCGATCCGGACGTCGTGTTCGGATGGGGCAACACCTTCACATGGAAGGACTTCGACCTTACGGTATTCTTCGACGCGTCCATCGGCAACCAGCTTCTCAACGTGTCCAGAGTGGTCCTCGAGGACAAGAACAGGCTCAACACCTGCTTCAACCGCTGGACCAGGAACAACGCGTCCAACGAGATGATACGCAGCACATGGCAGCGTGACGGCGGCGTGCAGTACGGCACCTTCGTAAACTCGCACTACGTGGAGGACGCCTCCTATCTGCGTCTGAGCAACATCGAACTCGGCTACAACGTGCCTGTCAGCAAACTAAAGGTGGATTCCTACGTGAAGGGCATACGCGTGTTCGTGGGCGGCAACCGCCTGCTGACCCTCACAAAGTATTCGGGGTTCGACCCTGAAGTGAGCACGAACGGGTCAAGTGCCGTCACCCAGGGACTTGACTACAACGCATATCCTGCCTACAGGCAGTTCAACGCGGGCATCAAAGTAACCTTCTAAACACTCCGAAAGATGAAAACCAGACTTATCATATATTCCATAGCCGCAATCGGTCTGCTGTCATCCTGCGACAAGCTGGACGAGGTGGTCTATTCGACCCTGACCGACGACAACGCCTTCACCACGGCCGAAAACGCACAGGCTGCCGTGAACAGCATCTATGCGCCGCTGCACAGCCTCTACCGCGAACCGATGTTCTATTTCAACGACATCGCCGCCGACACGGGATTCAAGGACGGCAACTGCTTCGAGACTCTCAACGACCAGGCCAATTTCACCGACAACCGCACTCTCAACGCCTGGACCTACCTCACCCGCATAGCCGCCAGGGCCAATATCGTCATAGACCAGGTTCCGGAGATGTCCGACGCGTCGTTCCGCACCACCACCAAGGAGCAGCTCCTGGGAGAGGCCTTCTTTATGAGGGCATTTGCCTATTATAACCTTACCGACATATTCTACCGCGTTCCGCTGGTAACCGATTCGAAGATCGAGGCGATGGCCAAGGAGCCGTTGGCAGAAGTGGACGAGATCGAAAAGCAGATCGAGAACGACCTTTTCAACGCACGCGACTATCTTCCGAAGGCATACGCTTCGAACGACGATGCCGGACGCCCGACCTACGGGGCAGCCTGCGGTTATCTGGCACGCCTCTATATGCGCCAGGCGGGCCGCAAACGCCTGAACGGAGACGCGGACGCCGCGGATTACTGGAATTACGCATTGGCAGAAGTGAACAAGGTGCTCGCGCTCGAGGGCGTTCAGTACTCGCTCCAGCCGACGGTATGGGACATCTTCGACCCTTCAAGCGACGCAAGCATCTACAACAGCGAGCTGATCTTCGCAGTGCGCGCCAGCGGCACCATCACATCGGGCTCCTGGGACCTGGCGATGCAGTTCACGAGCTGGGAGTACGATATGGGCTGGGGCAATATGTATCAGCCTGTGGAGATGACCTGGCAGTTCGACCCGGAGGACCAGAGATATTCCGTCCTGCAGGTGGTCAAGTACGAAGACGTGTACAAGCCTGACCAGAAATACTACCGCGCGGCCGAAAGCGTGGAAAAATACGGCAGCATCCCGAACGAACACACCTACGACGGCAAGACCTACCAGGAAGTGTACGAGATGGCCGAGACCTTCACCCAGAAATACAAATACCTGAACACGGGCAAATACATCTACGACACGCCGAACAACCTTCCGCTCCTGCGCCTGGCGGACATCATCCTGTGCAAGGCCGAGATCCTGAACGAGCTCAACGGCCCTACCCAGGAAAGCGTTGACCTCATCAACAAAATCCGCGAAAGGGCCTTCCAGAACAGCGCGCACAACCTGGCTCTGGCCGACTACGCCACTAAGGACGATCTTCGCAGCGCGATATGCGACGAGAGGATGTACGAACTGAACCTCGAATGCGTGCGCCGTCCGGACCTCATAAGAATGGGCCTCTGGAAAGACCGCATGGGCAAATACTACAGCACCATAGCGAAGAAGTACGCCTGGAAGGAGGTCAACGAAGGCAGGGAAAGCGGCTATTACGACGGTTCGTGGGTAGCATATCCGAAGCCTGAAACCCTCTCCGACAGGGACGTCAGGATGTATATGCCTATTCCGGAGCGTGAAGTGACCCTCAATCCTGACCTCAAGAACGCCAGAGATTACGCAGAATAATGAAGCAGATGACATACATATCAGCACTAATACTCCTCAGTCTGCTGAGCGGAGCATGCAAGGGACCGGCCTCGACCGAGGTGGACCCGCCTGCCCCGACTCCGGTCGAGGAAGAACTCAAATGGGATTTCGACGATCTCGACGGGTGGGCCTACAGCCATCAGGATACGGCGAGCGTAAGCCAATGGCGCCTTGACGGCGGCAGCCTCTACCTCAGCACGAGGGCGAACACCCGCGACCGTTCGAAAATGTACACCGTCCGCGGAAACTTCCAGACCGGAGAATACACCTGGAGAATGTTCATAAGCAGCGTAAAGCCTTATGAGCAGGTAAGTTTCGCGGGGTTCATCTATCAGGACGACGAGCACGAACTCGATTTCGAGATCGGCTACGGCACCGCGGAAGACAGGCAGTCTTACGGCGCGAATGAAGGAGACCTCCTGGCCTGCATGACCAGCCAGGCCCATCCTTTCAGTTCGGCCTGCAGTCCGATTTCCCCGGGCTGGCACACCTTCACCCTCAAGCTCGAAGAAAATGACGGCCTCTATGTGGCCGGCTGGCTCATAGACGGCACCTCACTTCAGAGAATTCCTCTGAGATACGGTCCGGAAGACGCGAAATTCCACATCTTCTGCAGCGTGGAGAACCTCCTGTTCATGGGCGACCATCTGCCGGAAAGCGACTACACCGCGCGCTTCGACTATGTCTCCTTCAGCGGACAGGCAAGTTCCGAACCCTCCGTCACCGTTCCGCTCTCGTTCGTGGTAAAGGAAGGCATTGGCATTCAGAACAATGCACAGGCCAATGTGTTCGCTGACGGACAGTCCTGCCAGTTCACTTACCACAGCTCGAACGGCACTCTGGACGGAAAGGCGGCGCAGTGCGGCACTTATTACGCGCTCTACCCTTATGACGCGGATGCCGCCATCAACCGCAGCATCATCACCACGAAGGTTCCTTCGAAAATCACTGCAGGCGAGGCTTCGCAGGTGGCCGTGGCCGTGAGCGAAGATGAGGTATTGGCATTCAAGCCGGTGCTCGGCACGCTCGAGTTCAGTCTGGCCAAGGACCTGGGGAACGTCTCCGAAATCGTCCTCTCATCAGGCAACAACCTCAGCGGGGCCCTGTCCATCGACACAGACGTGCTCAAGGCCTACGCTTCGGAGCCTTCGCTTACTGTCGTGCCTTCCGGAACATACTTCAAGACAGGAACCGCATACAGGGTCAACGTCCCTGCGGGCGACTACCAGACGCTTGAAATAAGCCTCACCTGCGGGGAAGAGACCGTTTCACTGGAAAAGACCGGTGTCAGGTGCGAAAACGGACAGACCGCCCCGCTCGGAGAGCTGTCCAGGGCCGACGGGCAGAAATGGGAGCAGACACGCTGGGATTTCGAGAACGGAATCGACGGCTGGTACTACTACACCCACACCGAATCCCCTGCCGAGCAGTGCTACAGCGTGGAAGACGGCATAGTGAAGATCTGGACCAATGCCAATACCCTTGACCGCAACAAACTGCACACGAACACGAAGAATTTCGGCGAAGGAATTTACACCTTCCGCGTATATGTGAGCCAGATAGCCAAGGGCGAAAAATGCAGCATAGGCGCGTTCATCTATTCGGACGACACGCACGAGCTCGACTTCGAGATAGGCTACGGGAAAGATGCAGCCAGAACCGGGTGCGGTGCGGCAGAGGACCAGATGGTGGCCTGCCTTACGAACCAGGGGCTGCCGTACAACTCCACCTATACCCCGATATCCGTGGGCTGGCACGACCTCACACTCGCGATGGAGGTGAAAAACAACAAATATGTGGCTTCGTGGTACATAGACGATGAACCGGTGAAGACCCTGTCCCTCGGGTTCGGGCCGGAAGTCAAGTTCCTCATAAGCATAAGCGTGGAGAATCTGGAATTCATGGGCGACCACACTCCGACGCACACGAACTACGCCCTGTTCGATTACGTAATCTATAAAAGCAAATCAAAATAAACACTATCTATATGAAAACCAATGTATTGATTATGGGACTGACGGCGCTGTGCGTCATCTCCTGCAACAAGACCGCCAACGGCGGAGAGGATCCTGCTCCTGCCAAGGCTGAAGCTCTGGACATCACGGCCACCAGCGTTTACGGCTGGAACAAGGCCGACAAGGTCAGCATCTTCGACGGAACGTCAAACAACCTTTTCCGCAGCCAGGGAGCGGGCGAAACCGCCACTCTGTCAGGCGAAGCCATCAAGGCTGACGTTCTCTACGGACTCTTCCCTTACGACAAGACAGCCACGCTTGCCGACGGCATCATCAGGGCCAGCATCCCTGTGGAGCAGAGCGTCTCTACCGGCGTGGTGCCGGAGATCAGCGTCGCCAGGACCACGGACGCCTCCACAATGAACTTTGAGAACATAGCAAGCTACCTGTCAGTATTCGTGGAAGAAGACGTGACAGGGCTCAGCGCCATCAGGATAAGCAGCACTGCCGGCGAGACCCTGGCGGGATCTGTCGAGATAAGCTTCGACGGACACGCAGCCGTCAAGTCGACCTCCACCTCTTCACAGGTCAGCGTCACGGCCTTCGAGGGCTCGTTTGCAGGCGGCAAGACCTACACGGCAGCCGTACTCCCGGGCACATATTCCGAAGGATTCACCATATTCTACACCGTTAACGGCGAGACCTACGAGACCTCGACTTCAGACGAACTGATTCTCGACAAGGGCGACATCAGGGTCATCGCGAACATCAGCCGCCCTCTTACCGCCAACGAAAAGCTCGTGGTGGGCGATTGGCAGGTATCCAAGTGGGGATCAAGGGCTTATGACGATCCTACGGGCCAATACTGCTGGATAAGCAGCGACAAGGGCTACTCCCTTCCTGAATGCATCGTGGACGATGTCATCTCATTCACCGCAGACGGCGCCGTCAAGATCGACCTCGGACAGGACGGAAAGACCTGGAACGCGGCTGCGGAATCAGAAGTGTCTGTGGAGCTCACCGGCGAAGAGACCTGGTCACTCACCGAAAACGGCGAGACCCTCACGCTCAACCTCAGCGGCAACGCATTCCCTCTCTATCTGGCCAACTGGGACGGCCTCACCACCCCTTACAACGTGTTCAGGCTCTCCGCCACGGAGATGGTTCTCGAGTATGACGTCCCTGCCAACGAGGGCTATGCGCAGATCTACCTCCAGCCTAAGGGAATGAAGGATTCCAAGCACACCTTCACCCAGGGAGACTGGTCGCTCAATGCTGAAGTAGACGAAGAGATGGACACCCACGAGGGCCCAGCCACCACGGCCGAAGGCTTCAACTGGTATCTCGACCTTACAATGGGCTCCGAACTCTTCATCTGGAAGATTTGGGGCGGACTTCAGATCGGCGCAGGCTGGAGCACGAACACCGACCTGCACGTGGAGGGTATGCGCCTGCACACGGCGGACATTCCGGGAACCGTCAAGAGCATCAGCGTCACCTGCTCATACAGCGACGAGCCGAATGCCAAGCAGGCCGAGGTATATGCCAAGGTGGGCGGCGTGAACTTCGGAACCAGAAAGAGTATGGTCAACGACATGACCACATTCACATTCAACGACAGCATCTCCGCCAGCGGGGAAATCGAGATCATCTGGGAATCCAAGGATACAGGAATCAGCTATTTCCTCAAAAGCGTAGAAGTAATTTATCAGGAATAAGCCTATGAAATACAATGAATTGACTTACAGTTCCCCGGACATTCAGGTGATAGACCTCACCGCAGGGACTCCGATCCTCACCGGATCCGACACGCCGCAGCAGGAAGCGGACATAGAAGAACTTAAAGAAGGAGTTTACATATGGTAAGACGCACAATTTCCGCCCTCGCCATAATATTGGCGCTGGCAGCCTGCACGAAAGAAAACGCGACCGCGGAGAAGACGGCCGTCAGCCTCTCTCTCAGCCAGGAAAACATAATCACACGCGCCGCCATCAACAGCGAGAATGCCAAGCAGATAATCTGGTCTGCCGAAGACAGGCTCAGCGTATTCGACCAGACTCACGCGAACAATCCGTTCACTCTCAGCAGCGGTGCCGGCACCGCCCACGGCACATTCAAAGGAACTGTCAGCCAGACAGGCAGTTACACCGTCCTGTGCCCATATCAGGATGGGGCAAGTTTTGACGGCACCGCCATCACCAACGTCACCCTGGCATCCACTCAGAACGCCGTGGCCGGCTCTTTTGATCCTGCCGCAGCGATAATGTGCGGAGTCGGCAGCGCTGAAGGCTCAGTTCAGCTCAAAAACGCCGTCGGCTATTTGAAGATCACTCCGGGCATTGACTGCACATCCATCACCCTTGCGAGCAAGGATGACAACCAGTGGCTTTCAGGAACGCTCACCCTTACGGTCGGCGAAGATGGAATACCTTCCGTCAGCGGAGGCACACAGAGCAGCGTGACGCTTTCCGGAGACATCAAGGCCGGCAGCACCTACTATATGGCTGTAGTCCCTGTCGCTCTGAAATCGGGATTCGTTCTGTCATTTACCGCCGCCGACGGCACGGTTTACAGCAGGGAGTCAGAAGAAGACAAAGTGCTGACAATCGAGCGCAATTCCACGACAGACATGG
Organism: Anaerovoracaceae bacterium; assembly: GCA_963594055.1. GTDB lineage: Bacteria > Bacteroidota > Bacteroidia > Bacteroidales > UBA932 > Cryptobacteroides. The sequence goes on from CAVBDE010000005.1 coordinate 42,001, forward strand.
GCGCCGTGACGAAGAGCTCCAAACATACCTTCGCCTCCGGAGACTTCGGCCTTACGGGTGAAGTTAATGTAGATCTGTACAAGATCGACGGTCCTGCCACCACTTCTGAAGGATACAAATGGTATCTGGAGCCGACGATGAACGAGCCTATATTCTACTGGAAGAACTGGGGGCTACAGATCGGCATAGGTTGGAGCGCAAATACGGACCTCCATGTCAAGAGCATGCGTCTTTATACCCCGGACATCTCCGGCACGATAAAGGCAGTGAAGGTCACCTGCTCGGACAGCGACAGTTCAAAGCAGGCGGAAGTCTCCGTCAAGGTAGACGGAAACGCTTTCGGCTCTGCGCAGAAATTGTCAAATGATATGACTACATTTGCATTCACGGGAAGTGCAAGCGGACAGATAGAGATTCTGTGGAACTCCGAAGAGGACGGCATAGGCTACTATCTGCAGAGCGTGGAAGTCATTTATCAGAACTGATTTGATGAATCTTAGATCTTACTGCATCCTTGCGGCCGTTCTCGTGCTGCAGGGATGTTCCCGTAAAGAGGACAGTTTCGCCTACTGGGCGGAGGAGGTCGCCGTGTCCACGCAGGACAACGCCCTCCGCGCGCAGATAACGCTCAATCTCAGGCAGGACTGCAGTTACCGCGTCAGGTATTGGCAAAGGTCCGACGAAAGCGGCACCGCCGCCACGACCTCCCTGCAGGAAGGCAGGGCCGGCTCGAACGTGACCACGCTCAAGTTCCTCTACCCGCAGACCGACTACAGTTTTGAGATTCTGGTGGAAGGCAGCGCAGCCCGCTCCAGACAGGTGGAATTCCGCACGGGAAGCCTTCCCGAAGACATCCCCATCTATACGGTCGAGCGGACATCCCCTGCCGACAGGGCGCTGCCGGGCTGCATTATGCAGCTGGACAGCTCGTCCCCGGGCTATGTCACCTTCTGCGACTATGATGGGAACATCGTCTGGTATCAGAGCTTCGGGGAAGGCGTGCGCACCGGCTGGTTCGACCCGCAGACGCAGCGGTTGGCAGTTATGACGGGCTTCAAGGACGGCGAGGACAGCGAAGATTTCCTGCGGCTCGTGAACGATTTCCGGGTGGCGGACCTCGACGGTAACATCCTGTTCCACAGGAAGGCCAATGAGGGCTTCATCGAAAACGCGCATCACGAATTCAAGTTTCTGCCGGACGGGAGGATGATAGCCGTGGCCAATTCCGTAAGGGAGTTCGATCTCCGCTCGCGCGGGGCCGCTGCGGAAAGCACTCCGGTATGGGGTGACGGGTTCGTGGTTTTCGATGCGGACGGACAGATTATGCAGAGCTGGGACTGCTTCGGGGAACTGTCTCCGGCGGAAGTGGACTACATAGACCCTGTAAAGTACAGCCATGACTATGTGCACGCCAATTCCGTGGACGCCGACAGCGAAGGGAACTTCTATATGACGTTCAACCGCATCAGCGAGCTGTGGAAGATTGACGGCACTACGGGCGAGGTGCTGTACAGGCTCGGGGCACACGGAGACATTGGCCTGGAAGGCGGTGACTACCCGACCGGAGGCCTGCACGCCGCGACCGTGCTGGAGCCGGACCTGGTCCTCTGCTACGATAACGGCTCGAACCGCGGGTATTCGCGCGCCGTAATCTACCGGATAGACCCTGTGGCGAAGACGGCCCGGTATGAACTGATGATAAATCTGGACGAGGCGTACAGTTCCAAGAACCGCAGCAACAGCCAGAAGATTTCCGACGACCTGTACCTTCACAACGGCACGGTGAGCGGCAAGCTGGTATTCACCGACGCGTCCGGAAACGTCCTTCGCGTGCTTAACCGCACCGGCATCTCCTACAGGGCATATTACTTCGACCGTCCGGGTCAGTGAAAATTTGCTTATCTTTACCGGAACTAAAACAAAGATATCTATGAGAGCAGCGATTTACGGAGCCGGTTCGCTCGGCACCATCCTGGGAGCGTTCATCACCCGCGGCGGCGGGCAGATAGAGCTTGTCAACCGCAATGTCAAACACGTGGAGGCGCTTCAGAAGAATGGAGCGCACGTGACGGGTACCGTGGACTTTGTCCAGAAGGTTACCGTCTACACTCCGGATCAGATGAACGGCAAGTACGACGTCATCTTCCTGATGACCAAACAGCAGCATAATCAGGAGGTGGTGACATTCCTGAAAGATTTCCTCAGTGAGGACGGAGTGATCGTGACCCTGCAGAACGGCCTTCCGGAACTGCTCATCAGCGAGATAGTGGGCGAGGACAGAGTGCTGGGATGCACCGTGGCCTGGGGCGCGACGATGACGGAGCCTGGCGTGAGCGAGCTTACCAGTTCGCCTGACAGCCTCACCTTCTCGCTCGGATATCTCGGGAACAAACCTAACGGGCATTTCGACGAAGTGAAGACGCTTCTGGAGAAGATGGGACCGGTGGAAGTGGATCAGAACTTTATCGGCACCAGATGGAGCAAGCTCCTCATAAACGCTTCATTTTCAGGAATGAGCGCCGTGTGCGGCAGCACTTTCGGACAGGCCGCGAAAGACAAGTCTTCCCGCAGGGTAGTCCAGGCCATAATCAAGGAATGCATAGAGGTGTGCAAGGCCGGCGGCATCAGGATAGAGCCTATCCAGGGGAAGGACGTGGTGAAGCTTCTGGACTACAATAACCCTGTCAAGAAGGCCATTTCATTTGCCATCATCCCGATAGCCATCAAGAAGCACGCTCTGCTGAAGGCCAGCATGCTGCAGGACATTGAGCACGGGAAGAAGACCGAGGTGGACGCCATCAACGGAAGCGTGTGCGCATACGGCCGCAAGGTGGGAGTTCCTACCCCGTACAACGACAAGGTCGTGGAGATCATCCACGCCATCGAGGACGGCAA
>CAVBDE010000006.1:0-39692 GCA_963594055.1 Anaerovoracaceae bacterium
TCTCGTGGGTGTTGAAGTCGCCGTAGTTTCTGACTACTCCGCGGCCGGAATGCGAGATGTGCACGGTCTCGGCGTCAAAGTGCCGGCCCAGGATGTCGGCGTAGGTGAGGGACGGGTTCTCTTCCTCGGGAAGGAACGGAGAGTCGGCGCCCGGGCCTTCGGTGCCGTACCCGCAGGTGTAGGAGTCTCCTATGAATTCGATGAGGCGCGGCTTGGCAGGGGACGGCTGGAGGAAGGTGCCGTCGGTGATGAATTCGGACAGGGTGATGCAGCCCTGTTCGCCCTCGGTGCGTTTCTGGATTATGAGCTCGTGGGTGCCTTTGCGGCCCTTGAAGACCGTGATGGTGGTGTCGCTCCCGACGGAGAAGACCTTGTCGGCCCTGGTTCCGGCGGCCTTGTCCACCCAGACGTTGAAATAGTCGCAGTGAGTGTCTGTGCATCTGATCTGCAGGGTTTTGCCTGTGAATTTCACCTTGAAGGAGGTGGCGCTCCAGTCGTAGCTGACCGTACCGTCGGTTTCATTGGCCAGAATTCGGCCGGTGTATTGGATCTTGTCGTCGGTGGCCTTGATGGTTTCAGCCCGGCAGATGCTCATCGAGCAGACCAGGGCGGTTATAAGCAGCAGTGTCTTTTTCATGCCTGCAAATATAGTAAAATTTGCCTTCCTGCCGGAAATTTCGTATCTTAGAGCCGCAATTCGCGAACAATAATATTTGAACTATATGAACACTGAAATTAATTTCAAGGAGCTTGCTTCGAAGTATGAAAAGGAGCTTCGGGAGAACTGTCTTCCATTCTGGCTTGACCATTCCATCGACAAGGAGTACGGTGGATACTTCAGCTGTCTGAACCGTGACGGAAGTGTCTTTGACACAGACAAATTCATCTGGCTTCAGGGACGCGAGGTATGGCTTTTCGCCATGCTTTACAACAATCTGGAGAAGAACCCGGTATGGCTTCAGACCGCCATCGACGGCGCCGAATTCCTGAAAAAGTACGGACACGACGGGAACTACGACTTCTTCTTTTCCGTAACCCGCGAAGGCAAGCCTATCGTTCAGCCATACAATATCTTCTCGAACACATTTGCCTGCATGGCATTCGCTCAGCTGGCCAAGGCTACGGGCAGCGAAGAATATGCAGAGATCGCGAAGAAGACCTTCGACCGCATCCTCGCGCGCCGTTCGAACCCGAAGGGACAGTGGAACAAGCTCTATCCGGGCACCCGTCCGATGAAGGACTTCGCCCTCCCTATGATCATCTGCAACATGGCCCTCGAAGTGGAGGACATCATCAACGATCCTGCACTGATAGACAAGACCATAGACGAGAGCGTACACGAGATTGTGGACGTGTTCTACCAGCCTGACCTCGGCGTCATTCTGGAGAACCTCGCACCTGACGGATCGCTCATCGACTGCTTCGAAGGCAGGAAGGTGAACCCTGGCCACGACCTCGAGGCTATGTGGTTCCTTATGAACATAGGCATACGCCGGGGCGACAAGGCCCTCATCGAGAAGGCCGTCGAGATTTCGCTCAGCGTCATCGAATACGGCTGGGACAAGCAGTACGGCGGAATCTTCTACTTCATGGACCGCAAGGGTTATCCTACCCAGGAGCTCGAATGGGATCAGAAGCTCTGGTGGGTACACCTCGAGAGCTCGATTGCGATGATAAAGGGCTATCAGCTGACCGGCAACGAGAAATGTCTCGAGTGGTTCAAGAAGCTCAACGACTATATGTGGACTCACTTCAAGGATCAGGAATATCCTGAATGGTACGGCTACCTGAACCGTCGCGGCGAAGTCCTCCTCCCTCTCAAGGGCGGCAAATGGAAGGGCTGCTTCCACGTCCCTAGAGGCCTTTATCAGATCTGGCAGATCCTCGACACTCTCAAATAGCGGAGTGCCGCGGCCCCGGCGCCATCCCGCAGGGAACACACATGGACAAATAAATATTCATAGCATTTATGAAGGTTATAATTAAACAAAACTCAGCTGAGGGGTCCCTCTGGGCCGCTCACCACATCGCAGCCAGGATCAAGGAAAAGGCTGCGCGTACTTCTGAGCCGTTCGTACTTGGCCTTTGCACGGGCTCGACTCCTATCGAGACCTACCGTGAGCTGGCCCGCATGGTAAAGGACGGCGAACTTTCATTCAGGAACGTCATCTCGTTCAACATGGATGAATACGTAGGCCTGCCGGAGAGCCATCCGGAGAGCTATCACTCGTTCATGAGGGCCAATCTGTTCTCGCACATCGACGAACCTGAGCAGAACATCCACATCCTCAACGGCAACGCCGCCGATCTCGACGCCGAGTGCGCCGCTTATGAGAAGGCCATCGTCGCAGCCGGCGGATTCGACCTGTTCCTGGGCGGAATCGGCGAGGACGGACACATCGCTTTCAACGAGCCTTTCTCTCCTCTTACCAGCCGCACCCGTGTCGTTACCCTCACCGAGGACACCCGCGTGGTCAACAGCCGCTTCTTCGACAACGACCCTGCCAAGGTGCCAGCACAGGCGCTGTCAGTAGGTGTGGCCACCGTCACCGATTCGAAGGAAGTGGTCATATTGGCATTCGGACCGAAGAAGGCGCGTGCCATCAAGGACGCCGTGGAGGGACCGTACAGCCACATGTGCACGGTATCGGCTCTCCAGAACCACCAGAACGGCATCATCGTGGCCGACGAGGCTTCGGTAGGTGAGCTCAAGGTCAATTCATACAAGTATTTCAAAGCTGTCGAGAAGGCAGAAAATCTGTAGTATATGAAACATTTTTCTTTGCCAAAAGATGGCGGTCTCATAGAAGAAGGTCTTCCTAAAGACATTCTTCATTCCAGAGAGAAAATTTACGCGGAGATCTGCGAGACTCCTTTCATCGCGAGCCAGAAGGTGTGCGATGAGATCATAGCCGAGATCAAGGCCTTCACCGCTGCCAATCCGGGAAAGCTTTTCCACCTCGGACTTACCACCGGTTCAACGCCGGTATCCCTCTACAAGGACCTCAGAAGGGCCTGCGATCAGGGACAGGTATCGTTCAAGAACGTGAGAATCAACTCTATAGATGAGTTTTACCCGGTATCCAAGGATGCGCTTCACTCCAGAAACCACATCCTCCGCTCCGAACTGCTCGACCATATAGACGTGCTTCCTGAGAACGTGGTCATTCCTGACGCCACCATTCCTGTGGACAGGATCTCGGAATACTGCGCGAAGATGGAGCCGGTTCTTCGTGACATCGATCTTCTGGTGATGGGCGTGGGCGAACAGGGCCAGGTCGGCTTCAACGAGGCCGGCTCCACCCAGCAGTCACGCTCCCGTCTGGTGCATCTTCCTTACAAGTCCAGAAAACGTCAGGCCGGATATTTCGGCGGTGACGTGGCCAAGACTCCGGAGATGGCCCTCACGATGGGCATAGACACCATGATGGCGGCTTCCAATGTCATCCTGATGGCCTGGGGCGAGAACAAGGCTGACGTGGTGGCCAGAGTGGTCGAGGGCGAGATCGGTCTGGACTGCCCTGCATCGTTCTTCCAGCTTCATAAGAACGTGAAGATTTACGTGGACGAGAACTCAGGCTGCAACCTTACCCGCGTCGTCGCACCTTGGTGCATCGGCCCTTGCCAATGGACCCCGAAGTTCAAGCGCAAGGCTGTGGTATGGCTCTGCGGACAGGTGAAGAAGCCTATCCTCAAGCTTTCATACCAGGATTATCTCCAGAATTCCCTCGGCGGACTTCTCGAGGCCTGCGGAACTTATGACGCCATCAACATTCAGGTATTCAACGACCTGCAGCACACCATAACAGGCTGGCCGGGAGGAAAGCCAAACGCAGACGACTCCACCCGTCCTGTACCTTCAACCCCTGCGAAGAAGACGGTTCTCATCTTCTCTCCGCACCCTGACGACGACGTCATCTCCATGGGAGGTACGTTCATCCGTCTGGCACACCAGGGACACAACGTTCACGTGGCTTATGAGACTTCGGGCAACGTGGCCGTTCACGACGACGTGGTTCTCCAGCATATGGACGCCGCACGCGAACTCGGGTTCGGTGACAGGTTCGACGAGGTCAAGGCTCTGGTCGCAAGCAAGCGTCCGGGAGAGGCCGAGCCTCGCGAGCTTCTGAACATCAAGGCTGCCATCCGCCGTTCCGAGGCCAAGGGCGCCGTACGTTCGTTCGGACTCGACGACCTGCACAACGCACACTTCCTGAACCTGCCTTTCTATGAGTCCGGCGGAATTCAGAAACTCCCTCGCAGTCAGAAGGATGTGGACATCATCAAGGCCCTTATGTCCGAACTCAAGCCGGATATGATCTTCATGGCCGGTGACCTGGCCGACCCTCACGGAACGCACCGCGTATGTACGGAGTGCGCTCTCGAGGCTCTTGACCAGCTTCGCGCCGAAGGTGCCGAGTGGATTTCATCCTGCCACGTGTGGATGTACCGCGGCGCATGGATGGAGTGGGATCTCGGCAGTGTGGATATGGCAGTTCCTCTTTCTCCTGACGAAGTCGTCGAGAAGCGTCACGCCATCTACCGCCACCTCTCACAGAAGGACATCGTTCCGTTCCCTGGCGAGGACCCTCGCGAATTCTGGCAGAGAGCAGAGGACAGGACCGAGAACACGGCCCGTCAGTACGACGCTCTCGGCATGGCAGAATACCAGGCTATGGAGGTATTCCTCAAACTCTGGTAATGCACTTTGATTAAACCCTTCCTGGTCCCTTTCCCCCGGGAGAGGGACTTGAAGAAGGGTAATTTTATAAACAGATGAACACATTCGGAAGAAAATTCAGAGTCTCGGTTTTCGGGGAATCTCACGGAGAGGAAGTCGGCGTCCTTCTGGACGGCGTGCCCGCCGGAGTGTCTCTGGACGAGTCTGATTTCGCCGCGGACCTTGAGCGCCGTGCCCCGCACGGACCTTACACCACCGCCCGGCGCGAATCCGACACTCCGATATTCCAGAGCGGAGTATGTGAGGGCCGCACGACAGGCGCGCCTCTGTGCATCGCGATCAGGAACGGTAATGCCAATTCTTCCGATTATGGATTTCTTCCTTCGGTTCCGCGTCCCGGACACGCGGATTATGCGGCCCTGCAGAAGTTCGGAGCCAATGTCGATCTTCGTGGCGGCGGTCAGTTCTCAGGCCGTATGACCGTAGCCATAGTGGCCGCAGGGGTAGTGGCGAAAAAGCTGCTCCCGTCAGAATTTAAAATAAATGCCGAAGTAAAGCGGCTTGGCGGCAGTGACGACCCTTCGAAGTGGGAGGATCTTCTGAAAGCGGCGTCCGCCGATGGAGACTCGCTCGGCGCGGTGGTCGAATGCCGGGTGGAAGGTCTTCGGGCCGGCCTTGGCGAGCCGTTCTGGGACAGCGTCGAGAGTCTTGTCTCACACGCCGTATTTTCCATCCCGGGGGTTCGCGGCATAGAGTTCGGTGACGGTTTCGCGGCCAGCGACATGCGCGGATCCGGGCACAACGACCCCATTGGCCCGGAAGGACCGCTTACAAATCACGCCGGCGGGGTGAACGGAGGTATGAGCAACGGTGCGCCGCTCGTGTTCAGGGTGGCGTTCAAACCGACTTCCTCCATCTCGAAAATTCAAAAGACTTACGATTTCGCCGCCGGAAAGCAGACGGAATTGAGCATAAAAGGCAGACACGACGTATGTTTCGCCCTCCGCGCTCCCGTAATAGTGGAGGCGATGGCGGCCATCGTCCTGTGCGACCTGCTGTAATCGCTAAAAATAGGGATAGGTATTTCCAATTGAAATCCCTAAATTCGCGATTGGTCGGGAACGGAAGTGTTTCCGACGTTGGTTAGTAGTATTATGGAGAAATTTATCATCTCGGCAGCGTGTGCGCTGCTGATATCGACAGGCGCATGTGCCAAATCCGCAGTGGTAGTCATAGCTCACGGGCATGTCATGGAAAGCTGGCGCAAGCCGGTTCTCGCTCTGGAGCAGACCGTAAAGGACAGGCTCGCCGAGCGCGGAATTACTGATTTTGACTATGTAAGGGTGGCTATGATGGAATACACCGAGCCTTCCGTCGCTTCGGTTCTGAAGGACTGCGAGAAGCAGGGGATCGACACGGTGTTCGCCCTGCCGCTTTTTATCGCCCCTTCCAGTCATTCCGAGGAGGATCTCCCGAACATCCTTGGTCTCAAATTTACCCCGTCGGTCCGTGAGGAGCTGAAGGAGGAGGGCACCGAGTTCGTCCATACTGACATGAAGATAGTGCTCGGCCCTACGATGTATTCTACCGATATTCTCGAAAAGATTATGTATGAAAGGGTTATGGCTATGTCCAAGACCCCGGCCGATGAGGCTGTGGTGATCCTGGCGCACGGCGATCCCGAGAGAATCGGCTTCTGGAACGAGCTGCTTCAGCGCACGGCCGATTATATAAAGGAGAATTCTTCCATCACTTACACCGATGGAGAGCTGGTAGCTATGGGCATGTACATGGCCGATGACCTGGAGAAAATCCTGGAGAATGCCGCCGCGCAGAAAAAGCGCATCCTGGTTCAGGGTGTCTATCTGACATCTAACGTAAAGAGCATGGCCCACCGCATCGGTATGCCCGATAAGCAGAAGCCGCTGGAGGAGAAAGGCGTGGAGATCGTCTATGGCGACCAGGGAATCCTTCCCGGTTCGACAGGTGTCCTTACTGACTGGATCATAGACCGCGCCATGGAGTGGGCTGCCGCTCAGAAATAAGCCGCTCAGAAGTAAGTCGATCAGAACAGGATGTCATTCAGGAAGGCTGTCATAACGCTTGCATTCATGCTGTCGGGTATCCTTGCGGGTGCCCAGCAGTACAGGGTGTCCGGTGTCGTCGTGGATGAGGACGGGCATCCGCTCAGCTTCGCCACCGTCGCAGTGGAGCAGCCTCCGACCGGCACCTATTCCGCCGATGACGGGTCCTTCTCTCTCCGCCTTCCGAAAGGAAAATACACCCTCGCCGCCGCCTACGTGGGCTACCGCAGCGCGACGAAGGAGATCACCGTTCAGGCCAATGTCGACACGCTCACGTTTATCCTGCGTTCCGAGTCCCTTCGCATAGACGAGGTGGTGGTGACCGCCACCCAGGTGGACAGCAAGGAAGGCACCAGCACCTACCGTATCGGCGACCAGGCCATCAAGCAGATACAGGCGATGAACCTGCAGGACGTACTGTCCCTGCTGCCTGGCAAGGGTATGTCGATGTCGAACTACAACACCGTGCAGCAGGCCGACCTGCGCTCCGCCGTCAGCACATCTTTCAACAACATAGGTACTTCGGTGATAGTCAACGGAATGTCCATGTCCAACGATGCCAATATGCAGGTCTCCAACCCCGGAATGGGCCAGTCTGATTCCTATGCCTCCGCGGGCAGGGGCATCGACCTCCGGAGCATCTCCGCCGCGGGCATCGAGAGCGTGGAGGTGGTGACCGGCGTGGCGTCCGCCAAATACGGGAACCTGGCCTCCGGCGCCATCATTGTGAAGAACAAGATGGGCAGCACTCCGCTGTCCGTATCTGCCAATGTCTCCTCGACTTCCTACCAGGGAGCAGTGTCCAAAGGTTTCAACCTCGGGGAGAAGGGCGGCATCCTGAACACGGATTTCTCCTACACCTATTCGAAGGACAGTCCGGTGCAGAGGAAGAACTATTACCAGAACGTCAATTTCGGTCTGCGCTGGATGAAAAAGCTTTCCGAAAGGCTGGACTGGAACAACACAGTGGCCTTTCAGACCTATATGGGCTTCAACGGACAGCGCTATGAGCCTGAAGAGCGCGTGAGGGACATCGCGAAGGTGAACAACCGGAATTTCAGCCTGAATGTCTTCGGCTCGATGTCGCTGGGCAAGGTCGGTGACCTGGACTATTCCGTGAACGGCAGCCTGGATCATCAGTATTCGCGCTACCTCACCACCGGAACTGGTCCGCTTCCGCTCATAGAAGCCTTGCAGACAGGAACTTACACCACCACGTATTCAAATATCGCATACCAGCAGGACATCGTCATGAAGGGTCTGCCGGTCAATGCCGCGGCGGATGTGTCGCTCACCAGGAATCTGACCAGCCGGAACTGGACTTTCTCGTTCATGACCGGACTTCAGGCCGACATAGACAAAAATTTCGGCGAGGGCCGTTCTGTGGCGGGCGGAGTCGCGCAGGCCAGCGGCGGTATCGGATCGAGAAACGCCGCTTTCCACGATGTTCCGGCTTCGAAGACCTGGTCCGCATATCACGAGACCAACATCCGCAATGTCGGCCGCATTGCGGAGACCAAGCTGAAGCTTGGCGTGCGTTACGACTATATGCTCGAGAGGTATCATCTCGTCTCGCCGCGCCTTTCCGGTTCGGTGAAGCTGTTCGACGCTCTGACGGCCAGATTGGCCTGGGGACTCGCATACAAGGCTCCGTCGATGATGCAGATTTATCCGGATCCGGCATATTACGATTACACGAACCTCAGCTACTACGCCACGAACCCCGACGAGCGTCTGGCGGTAGTGACCACCTATGTATATGAGCCGACGAACAGTCACCTGCGTCCGAGCCACACGAACACCGTGGAGGGTGGGTTCGACTGGGAGTCAAAGCCCATCAATGTAAGGCTTACAGCATACCACAAGATTTTGAAGGACGGCATATCCCTCTCGCCGGAACTGCTTCTGCTCGAAAGGGTTAACTATAAGGTGGTCAGCCAGCCTACCGGCCAGCCTCCTGTAGTGGAGCCGGACGGAACGACCACCACGCTGGTAAGGGAAAAGTACGTGATGAAGAACACTGCGACCGAGGTTACGGACGGCGTGGAACTGACCCTGATTCCGGCCAGAATCGAAAGCACGCACACGGAATTCAATTTCCAGGCAAGTTATATGCGCACCCGCCAGCATAATGACGACTATTATATGGAATTGTCCAAGTATACGGTGGGAGATGCCAAGTCACGCTACGGCGTATATGACCGCACGGACCATATCACCCGTTACAGCAGCGGCCGTCTTACTGTCACGCAGCAGATCCCGTCCCTGCGGCTCATCTTTACGCTGAACGCCGAGCTGAACTTTGTGAACTATACGGAGCCTGTGGAGGGAAGCATCTATCCGAAAGCATATTACGACGGGCAGGGGAATTATCACGCCCTGTCGGAGGAGGAGCGGGTGTCCGACGAATATGCGGACCTCAGGCTCAATCCGAGCACTTACGAGATACTGGACAAGAAACCGTTCTATCCGGATTTCCACCTTCAGATAAGGAAGGAGACGAAGGCCGGCCATTCGTTCAGTATGTACATCAACAACTTCCTGTGGTATAATCCGACTTATGTATATAACGGCACGCGAAAGACCCTCAACGAGACCGTAAGTTTCGGCTTCGGAATGTCCTTCCTGCTGGGAGCAAACAGATAAACTTTTAACAAACAATACAATGAACAACGTAAACAAATTTTTGGCTCTGGCCAAGGGATGCCTTTCAGGCGTCCTCGGACTGGCCCTGGTTGCAGGCGTTTCATCCTGCAGCGGAGAAGAGGAAGATTCTTATCTCGGATCTCTCAAGGTGACCGTAACCGCTCCTGAAGCGGTATCTGTCGAGGGTGTCACCGTCACCATTACGAACACTTCGGATCTCGTCGAGAGCACGGCGACTACCTCTGCAGAGGGCGTGGTCGAGTTCAAGGACCTCGTGGCAGGAACTTACAACGTGTCCGCCACGGTCAAGGACGCCGCTACCGGAGCAAGTTACAGCGCAGTCAAGGCCGGCGTGGCAGTCGCTTCGCAGAAGGCGACCGCTGTGGAATTGGCCCTGGAGGAAGTGCTGAAGACTTCGGATCTGGTAATCAAGGAGATATTCTATTCAGGTTCAAGTTTTGATTATGACGAGTATGCTGCCTGCCTTCTTAAGGACTCGTTCATCGAGATCTTCAACAATGGCGACGAGCCTGTCCTGCTCGACGGTCTGTACATCGGTGATGCGTGGACCCCTGAAACCTGTGAGTCATTTGCTTTGGGTGAAACTCCTATTCTGGAGGACAATACATTGGATCACGACTACGTATATCTCTGCACCGCAGCCCGCATTCCTGAAGGGTCGAACATAACGCTGGCTCCGGGCAAGAGCTTCATCCTGGCCACCAACGCTATCAACTTCAAGGAGGAATCCCGCCGGGCTGCAGTAGAATGGGAAATGGAGCCTGATGAGGAGAAGATCGCGTATCTTGTCGATCTGTCCATCGCCGATATGGAGACCTATACCGTAAAGTGGCAGCAGGAACAGGGATATGAAGACACCTCTTATGCGGAAACATATGATCTGGACAATCCTGATGTTCCCAACGCGGAGAATATCTTCCTTGCTTATGACTATGTGCAGATATTCAACTGGAACGTCAACGGCGGCGCTCCTGTAATCTTCAGAAGTGACAAGACTTTCAGCAAAGACGATGTCATTACCTATTCTTATAAGAGCGGGGAAAACACCCTGGAGATTTCTCTTCTGAAGGTGGCTGTATCCGATGTGCTCGATGCGGCCGACTTCGTAAGTACGGCCAATGACGGCAGGTGGAAGAGATTCCCTAATGTTCTCGACAAGGGATTCAACTATGTTCCGGGCGGAGACAATTGCAATACCAGTTACAGCCAGCGCCGCAAGATCGACACCGAGGCTTCCCAGGCTGCAGGCCGTCTGATTCTCGCCGACACGAACAACACTTCATCGGATTTCGAGGCTGTATTGCCGCCTACCCCGAGGGCCGGTTACGAAGGATATGAACTCTAGAAGGCTCATATTCAATATATTGACCTTTATCGCTTTTCTGCTTCCTGCGCTTTGTCAGGGAGCGGAAAGGCATACCGTACTTAACCGCATCTATTCTTTAAGCTATGACCGCAACCCGTCCAGGCTCGCCTGGTGGGATATGGACGAATGGTCGCTGATAGGTACCGAAGCGTATCTGACTTCAGGTCAGCTTCACTCGCCTATGTCTTCCGACGGGGTCAGGGGAATTGGCGTGAAGGCTGAATCCCTTCTTCACCAGAAGGAAAACGGCTGGTCGTTCAAGGGCTCGTTCGGCTACAGCATAGGTATGACGGACAGTCTCCGGGCCAATCTGTCCTACCGTCTGAAACCCTACGGGTCGCCGTCATTTTACTGGTGCAAGGTGCCGGCCACCACCTGGGAGGTGCAGAGATACAGCCTGTCCGGCACGGCGGTGAAGAACTTCGACGGCCGGTGGGCGCTTGGCTTTCAGGTGGACTACACCGGGGACAAGCAGTTCAGAAAGAACGACGTCCGTAATGAGCAGACCGCCTTGGAGATAGCTCTGGAGGCCGGTGGAAGCGTCCTGCTGGGCAGAAACCTTCTGTCTGCGGGACTCCTTTACGAGAGGAACAGGGAGCAGCCGAATTTCAGCCGCATCTATAACTCGGGTCTGGACTATTCCATCTATCTTATGAACGGGCTCGGCACCCAGATAGTCAATATGTATTCGAATGTGGTCTGGACCCAGAACGTTCCGGGCGTCTATGCCGGATGGGAATACCGCGGACAGGCGAACCGCCTGAATGTGAAGTATTCCTTCAGACTCGGGACCGACGGCTGGGAGAACACATCGACCCAGAGCGCTTCGAAGCAGGTGCAGTGGACGCGGTATGACTTCACCGCCCATCAGGTCGGCATCAGTGACGTGTGGACCTTGCCGGATAGTCAGGTTCTCATTCTCAGTGCGGACTTTGACTGCACTTCCGGGAAAAGCTCTACCTGGAGCCAGGCTTCCTCGGAGTTCGTAAAGGACTACAACGCATCGCTTTACGGTGGGAAGTTCGGGGCGGAATATCACCGTGACGGGTGGTTTCGACGCGCGGGGCTGGACCTGTCCATGGACGCGGAGAACCGTCTGGATAAAAATTATAATGCCAGACTTAAGTTTTTGACTCTGGAAAGTGTTATTTTTGCCGGGCTCGGGATGAAGGCGCACAAGGCGGACCTCAGCCTGGACTTTACCGGCGGATACGCTTTCAGTCCCCATGTCACCTATTCTCCGGGCGCTGCCAGGGAAGGCTCGAACTTCTACACGACCTATGTCGGTCTGGCGCAGGAGCGGTGGCTGAACACCCGCAGGTGGCGTGCAGGAGTGTCCCTTCGGGCGGAAGTGCCTGTAGGGAAGACCGGCCTGGAGGTGGGAGCGGCCTACAATTACACGGGAGCAATAGCTTCCGAACTGGATTTTCAGGAATGCAGGATGTTCCTGAGCGTTTATTTTTAACTGTGGATATGAATCTTTTTTCCAAGGCAGCCGTGGCTGCAGCAGCGCTTCTGGCCGCTTGTTTTTCTGGCCGGAGCCAGTCGTACAGTACCGATATGCCGGCTTATGTGATACTTGACAAGTCCGGCCACAAGGTGGAATATTCGAAGATGCTCAGGACCCTGAGCCGCGCGGACGTGTGCCTGTTCGGCGAGATGCACGACGATCCCATCTCGCATTGGCTCGAACTGACCCTGGAAAAGGACTTCCATTCCATAAAGAAAGACAGGCTCGTGGTCGGCGCCGAGATGTGGGAGACCGACAACCAGCAGGTGCTGGACGAATATGCGAAGCTCGGGCTCATCAACGGCTCCACCTACGAGGAGAACAGCCGCCTGTGGTCGAATTACCGTGACTACAGGCCAATTTTCGAGTACGCCGTGGAGAACGGCATCCCTTTCGTAGCCACCAATGTGCCCCGCCGCTACGCGCGCATGGTTTCCGATTTCGGTACTGAAGTGCTTGACTCGCTGGACGCAGCCGCATATCAGTGGCTCGCACCGATGCCGCTGAAGGTGGATTACGGCGAGACCGTCTACACCCTTATCGGAGAGTCGTTCAAGCAGATGGGCAGCGCTCCGATGATGAAGAAGAATGTGCAGAACATCGTCGCCGCGCAGGCTCTCAAGGACGCCACTATGGCGCACTTCATCGTGGCCAATATGCAGCCCGGTGACTTCTTCTTCCATTTCCACGGAGAACTGCACTCGGCATTCCATTCAGGGATAATGTATTACCTTAAGCAGTACAGCCCTTCGCTTAAAGTCTGCACGGTGTCCGTGATCTCTGAAGACGACCCGGCCCGGTACAAGCCGTCCAGAAGCCGCGCGGATTTCACCATAGTGGTGCCATCAAGCATGACCAGGACTTATGAGCAGTAGCAGCCAGGCCGCCAGGCTCCGTCCGGAAGACATAAATGTGCGCGTCGAGCACATAACCCACAGCTATTCAGGCTCTTTTACTGCGGTGCGGGACGTCAGCTTCAGCCTGGACGGCTGCCGCATTACTGGATTGCTCGGAGCCAACGGCGCAGGTAAATCCACCCTTATGAACATCATCTGCGGGGTGCTTACGCCTACTTCCGGTGATGTCATAATCAACGGCTACAGCATACACGACCACCCCGTGGAGGCGAAAAGGCAGATTGGCTTTCTTCCACAGAAACCGCCGCTTCTTACCGACCTTACGGTGGAGGAGTATCTGAAGTATGCGGCGCAGCTTCGCCTGGTGCCCGATATCCGCAGGGCCGTGGACGAGGCTCTGGACATCTGCAAGATAGCGCATTTCAGAAAAAGACTTATTAAGCACCTCTCCGGAGGCTATCAGCAGAGGGTGGGCATAGCCCAGGCCCTCATACACCGTCCGTCGTTCATTATCCTGGACGAACCGACCAACGGTCTGGACCCTATCCAGATAATAGAAATCCGCAATCTCGTCAAGGAGATTTCCCGCGACTGTCAGGTGATGCTTTCCACCCACATACTTCACGAGGTGCAGTTGACTTGCGACAGGATCGTGATGATGTCCACCGGCAATCTCATTTTCAACGGCGACATCGACACCTTCAACCATTCCATCCGCTCCGAATCTCTTCTGGTCAATATGGGAAACTGTCCTTCGGACGAGGCCCTGCTCTCCATTGAAGGTGTGAAGGGCGTGGAGCCGGCGCAGGAGCATCCGGGATTCAGACGCCTTCTGACAGAGGGTGACGCCGACCTTATGTGCGAGAAGATAATAACGCTTTCCGGCATCAAAGGATGGCAGCTTCACGAGATAACGAAGGAACTGCCTTCTGCGGACGACATATTCAAATTCCTTAACACGAAAAACAGCAGATGAAACAGACGTGGGCCATATGCAAGGCGGAACTCAGACAGCTTTTCTGCTCCCCTATAGCCTGGCTGATACTGGTCATATTCAGTTATCAGACCTATCAGGCATTCACCGACTGCCTGTCGTCATTTGCCGGCGACCTGGAGCTTCACGGCGGCGTGAGCAACGTTACCTACGGGCTTTTCGCCCATTACAGAGGTATATACAGCGTCATCAAGGACACGCTCTCCATCTTTATTCCGCTGCTGACGATGGGTCTTATGAGCCGCGACCTTAACAGCGGCTCGATCAAACTCCTGTATTCGTCCCCGATCACCTCCTCGCAGATCATAGCAGGCAAATTCCTGTCCATGATCCTTTTCTCCGCTGTAATGCTTGGCGTGACGCTCCCGGCCATCATTTTCACGGCCTTCAGCGTGGAGAACGCCGATTTCGGGCTGATTTTCAGCGGTCTGGCCGGACAGTTCCTGCTGTTCTGGGCATACTCGGCCATTGGCCTGTTCATGTCCTGTCTGACGAGTTATCAGATAGTGGCGGCGCTTCTGACCCTGGGTGCGCTCGGATTCCTGAACAAGCTCTCAAGTATGGGGCAGGAGCTGGATTTCGTCAGGGACATCACCTACTGGGCGTCTCTGTCGGGCCGCACCGACCAGCTGACCGAAGGGCTCGTCACCTCGGAGGACCTCATCTATTTCGCGATAGTCATACTGCTGTTCCTCAGCTACAGCATCTATCTGCTTCAGTACAAGCGCGACCGCAGGAAATTGGCCTGTGCGCTCAAGTATGTCGGCACCACCGTGGCGGTACTGGCCGTGGGTTATGTGTCTTCGCGCCCGGGTCTGATTCTGTATCACGACGCCAGTCAAGTGGATGCCAATACCTTGACCGACACGAGTATAAAGGTGGTAAAGGACCTTCAGGGCCCGCTGGACATCACCACCTATGTGAATTTTTCCGATTATGACTGCTGGGCCGGGGCGCCGGTGACCATTAGCGACGAGAAGAAAAGATACAGCAAGTACACGCGCTTCAAGCCGGACATCAGGATGAACTACGTCTATTATTACGACGAGGCTTATCACAATATGGACTACGGCGTGTCCGAGACCGGCACGAAGGAGATGGCCGTGATGTTCGCGGGAGCCTACGGCGTGCCGATGGATAAGGTCCTGACTCCGGAGCAGATCCGCGCCCGCATAGACCTGTCCGGGGAGCAGAACCATCTGGTGAAGCAGCTGACTGCCGCCGGCGGGCAGAAATCCTGGCTGCGCTTTTTCAGCGACATGACCCGCTACCCGGAGGAGCAGGAGATTACCACCGCTCTCTACCGTCTTGAGCACAGGGCGCCTGTGGTGGCGTTCCTTACCGGACACAACGAGCGTGACGCCTACAGGGCCGACGACAGCGAATATAACGGATTCTCTTCCGCACTTGACGTGCGCGAATCTCTGGTGAACATCGGGTTCGACGTGAAAAGAGTCTGCGCCGACAGCGTGATAACGGCGGATGTGCTCGTGATCGCCGACCTTAAGAAGGAGTTGACAGCCACCGAGAAGGCCAATGTCATCAGCTACCTGGATGCCGGAGGGAATATGATTCTGGCGCTCGAACCGCAGCGCATCGGCCTGTACGGCGGACTGCTGGAATATCTTGGGGTCGGCGCCCTTCCGGGGACCGTGGTCTATCCGGGGAGCGACACCGCGCCTACTCTCATACCGGCTGTCACCACGGACTATGCGTCCGTGATCAGCGAATGGTTCTTTCCTGGGATGACGGTGTCCATGCCGACCGCCGCAGCGATAGATTATGATCTGGCCTCTGAATGGGATGCCGTGCCTGTCCTGGCCACTCCGGGCACCGAATGCTGGAACGAAGTGGAGGTAACTGACTTCGGCGGCATCGCCGACGCTTCGGAATTGGCAGCCGACAGAAAGGCGGGGGAATTCCGCAAATCCCACAGCCTGGCCATAGCCCTGAGACGCCCTGCGGAGGGCCGCGAGCAGAGGGTGATGGTGCTGGGCGATGCGGACTGCCTGTCGAATATGGAGATGACCGTTCAGCGCAAGACTCTGACCGCCTTCAACTCCCGTTTCTGCACCGGCATCTTCAACTGGATGTCCTACGGCACCCTTCCGGTGGACACTTCCCGCAAGACCCCGATAGACAACAATATCAGGATTACCTCCTCGAGCGCAGCTGTCTGGACGATAATCCTGAAATGGGTACTTCAGATTATTCTGGCTGCAGCGGGCATCACTCTTATCACCCGCCGTCAGAGAAGATAATTCTTTATAAGGTCATCTCATCGAAGAATCCCGGGAAGGATTTGGCGACGCACTGCGTGTCGTCTATCTCTATGCGGGAGTCGGCCGCCATCTGTGCCAGGCTCAGGACCATAACCATCCTGTGGTCGTGGCAGGAGGTGTATTGGCCTCCCTTGAGAAGGTGTCCGGCGGTGAATCTCTGGGTCAGGCCTTCGCCGGTGACGCGCAGTTCGTCTCCGATGATGCGTGCAGGCACTCCCATCCGGGTGAGCGTCTGAAGTATGGCCTCGGCGCGGTCGCATTCCTTGCCGCGGAGCCTCTGGACGCCGGCGATGGTGCTCTGGCCCGGGCAGAACGCCGAGAGAAGGGCGGCCAGCGGGATGAGGTCCGGCGCATTGTTCAGGTCATATTCGAACGCCTGGAGCGGTGCGCGCTTGACGCTTACCGTGTCTTCGTCGTATGAGATGCAGGCTCCGGCGTCGGACAGGATGTCCAGGACGGTGATGTCGGCCTGTATGGAATCGGTGTTCAGTCCGCTTACTTCAGCCTCGCCGAACAGCGCTCCGTAGGTGAGGAACGCCGCGGCGGAGCTCCAGTCCGCCTCTATGTCCAGGTCTGTCGCCTGATAGCGCTGGCCTCCCTTTATCTTGAAATCTATCCCGTTGCAGTAGCTCCAGTCCTGCTCTTCGAGCATTTTCGCGTTTCCTTCGAGTTCGCACCCTACCTTTATGCCGAATCTTCTCAGAATGTCCTGGGTCATAAACATATACGGGATGCTTTTCGGATCGCTGACGAAAAGCTGGGAGTCGGTAGGGCAGAGCGGCAGGGCCATCAGAAGGCCCGATATAAGCTGCGAGCCCGCTGTGCCGGGGATTTCGGCGCGTCCGGGGTAGAACTTGCCCTTGACCTTGAGCGGCACATAGCTCTGCAGGTCAGGGTGTTTCCTGTCGTTTTCCAGCAGTATGCCGAAGGCTGCCATTATGTCATTGGCCCCCTTGAGAGGCCTGTCAAGCAGCGTCCCCGTTCCTTCGATGCGGGTTTCCTCCTGCGAGAGGACGGCCGAGAGTGGAATGCAGAGTCTGGCGAGCAGTCCGCTTTCCTTCACGTTCAGGGTGCTGAGATTCAGCGAGCCGGGGGCTACCGGTCCTATTCCCTCGATCTTGAGGGTCCCGCCCTGGCGTCTTACATTGGCGCCCAGCTTTCTGGCGACCTCGATGGCGGCCAGGCTGTCTTCGCAGGGGGTGAATCCGTGCAGGCGGGACGTGCCTTCGGAGAGCGCGGCGGCTATGATGGCACGCTGTGCGCAGCTTTTCGAGCACGGCACGTGGAAGTCCAGCTTGTGCACTCCGAGCCAGTCGCCATATACCTTGGCATGCATCTGCTCGAAGCTCAGCTGGCCTTCCGCCGTCGGTTCATCGTAGCTGGCGAAGGTGAACGGCGCTCCGTATCTGAGGCATTTGACCCGCGCTTCCTCGCCGGGTTTGCCCATTGAGATAAGAATCAGCTGGCTGGCCTGTATGGCGCGGTTGTCCTCCAGCAGAGTCTCGTAGAAGCCCTGCAGGCGCATCACGTCCTCGGCCGAATTGGCCTTGCAGGCGATCTTCGCTATGTCGGCGCCGTACCGGAAGCAGCGCAGTATGGTCTGTCTGATGAGGGTCGTGTCCGGGGTCTTCTCGTAGTCGTGAAAGGAGCGTATCAGTCTGGTGCCGGAGTTCTTGCACTTTTTCTGCACTTCCTGGCTGACATGCGCCGGGGCGTTGAGGTCCAGGTCGATGAAGCTCGCCCCGCTTTCGATAGCCGCGAGATACATTTCCTTTACGGCCTCCCATCTGTTGAATTTTTCTTCGCCTCGCAGCGCCGGATCGACGTGGCAGCTTATCAGAAGCGGCTTTTCGCAGGTTTCTATGAGTTCCTGAAGGTCTTCACGGCTGAAATCGCACAGGTCCAGACGGATCTCCGCCATCTCCACGAAAGGGTCGTCCATAATCGTGAGGACTTCCTCCAGGGTCTTGTTCTGAATGCTTGTACAGATCATATCTTGAGTTTCTTTCTGATCGGTTTGCCGATTTTTCTGATGGACACGAAATCCACCGTTCCGTTTTCTACCTTCTTGTCGTTTCTTATCGCCTGCACGAGGTCCAGCTCCTGCCCGTAAGTGATCTCCGTAGGCAGTGCGCAGCGCTTGAAGTCGTCTTTCACTCTGTCTGCCAATCCTCTCTCGGTCCAGCCCTTCTGCTCGCCGATCTCAAGTGCGCGGATTATGCCCATTGACACGGCCTGCCCGTGCGAAAGCCTGCCCTGTGCCTGCCATTCGATGGCGTGCCCGTAGGTGTGCCCGAAGTTGAGCAGATGCCTGCGGCCCTTGTCCAGCGGGTCGTGCCTCACCACCCGCGCCTTCAGCTTCGCCGCTCTCTGTGCCAATCTGACCATCTCTTCGAGACGGTCCGCTTCTCTTTCGCCCTTGGCCCAGCCGGAAAAGAGGGCCACGGCCTTGTGGTAGTTCTTCGCGTCGAAGAGAAGAAGGGTTTTGAGAATCTCGGCGCTGCCGGACAGTATCTCGCTGTCAGGCAATGTCTTCAGAGCTTCCTTTTTTATGTGTATTTTGGCCGGGAAGTGGAAGGTGCCGATGATGTTCTTCATTCCGGCCAGGTTCACTCCGTTCTTTCCGCCCACCGATGCGTCGGCTATGGCGAGCAGGGTGGTAGGGACTATTTCCAGGCGCATCCCGCGCTTGTAGAGGGATGCCGCGAGACCGCAGATGTCGCTGCAGATGCCTCCGCCCACCGCCAGAAGGGTGTCGGATTTCTCGGTGTCGGCGTCCAGGAGCGCCTTGCAGATGTGCTCCACGCTGGCAAGCGTCTTGTGCTCTTCATCGCAGATGAGAGGCAGCTCTCCCAGGATCTCTCCCTTGACGCTGCGGCGGAAGTCCGCGTAAAAGTCGCGCACCGCCGCATCATATACTATATAGGTACGTTTCATAATGCTTTATTTCGTCAAAACCACGGCAAAGTTAATCATTAGTCGTTTAATATCCATTCAATTCGCTGCCGCTCCCGTTTACTGGCAGTATCAGCGGGGAAATTTGCAGGTGAGCCGAAATTTGCATACATTTGCAGTCTGTCTGCGGATTGTCCGTAGCCATTGGCCCGAATGGCGGAATCGGTAGACGCGCTGGACTCAAAATCCAGTGTCCCTTAAAGACGTGCCGGTTCGAGCCCGGCTTTGGGCACAGAAGGCCACCGGAATCCGGTGGCCTTTTCATATCCGAGTGTCTTGCCGGGGCGGAGGCTTTTCTCCGCTGTCGCTTCGCGACCCTGTACGGGCAAACGCTTCGAAAAGCCTCCGCCCCGCCAATTTTTTCAAAACTTCTCTTCACCGCGGTCGAAAACAGGAGGAAGTTTTTTGTGGCGGGGTTTGTAACCCGCTGATTTATCAGACAATTGGCTTTCAGATTTCGTGTCGAAAATCTGTAAAAATATTTTGCATATTCGGATAATTGTGTTAAATTTGCAGCCCTTTTAAGGGAGGAGTGTCTCCCGCGGGGAACGTTAAAGAATACAAATTATTAAAGTAATATAGCAATGTTACAACCAAAAAGAACCAAATTCAGAAGGGAACAGAAGAACCGTATGAAAGGTATGGCCCAGAGGGGTAACCAGCTGGCTTTCGGCTCATTCGGTATCAAGACCCTTGAAAATTGTTGGCTGACAGCCCAGCAGATTGAGTCTGCCCGTCAGGCTATGTCGCGTTACATGAACCGTGAAGGTCAGGTCTGGATCAGGGTATTCCCTGTAAAGCCTGTGACCAAGAAGCCTCTCGATACCCGTATGGGTAAAGGTAAAGGTGATCCTTACGGATTCGTAGCACCTATCACACCGGGCCGTATCCTTTTCGAGGCCGAGGGCGTTTCCCTCGCAGTTGCGAAAGAGGCTATGCGTCTTGCAGCGAACAAGCTCCCTGTAGCTACCAAGTTCGTTGTTCGTAGAGATTATGTTGAATAGTTAACAGAGGAGAAGACAATGAAAGCATCAGAAGCACGTGAAATGTCTATCGCAGACCTTCGCGACCGTATCGAGCTCGAGAAATCAAACCTCGACACCATGAAGATCAATCACGCTATTTCTCCACTGGAGGATACGTCGAAATTTCAGAAGACCAGAAGGGATATCGCTCTTATGATCACTATCCTTGCTGAAAAAGAAAAACAAAACTAAAGTAGAGCAGACTTATGGAAAGAAATCTTCGTAAGGTAAGAACAGGAGTAGTGGTCAGCAACAAGATGGACAAGACCATCATCGTTGCCGTTGAACGTAAAGAGAAACATCCTTTGTACGGTAAGTTCGTCAAGAAGACCACCAAATTTGTCGCTCAGGACGAGAACAACGAGTGCGGTATCGGAGATACAGTCCTCATTATGGAGACCCGTCACCTCAGCAAGACAAAGAACTGGAGATTAGTTGAAATCGTAGAAAAAGCCAAGTAGTAATATGATACAGCAGGAATCACGTTTACAGGTGGCTGACAACAGCGGAGCAAAGGAAGTTCTTTGCATCCGTGTGCTTGGAGGAACCAACCACCGTTATGCGACAGTCGGCGATAAGATTGTCGTTTCCATCAAGAGTGCTATCCCTGGCGGCGACGCCAAGAAGGGTACAGTTTCTAAGGCTGTAGTAGTGCGCACAAAGAAAGAAATCCGCAGAGCAGACGGTTCATATATCCGTTTCGACGAGAACGCTTGCGTTCTTCTTAACAACGCAGGTGAACTTCGTGGAACCCGTATCTTTGGCCCTGTTGCCAGAGAGCTCCGCGAGAACTATATGAAGATTGTTTCATTGGCACCGGAGGTCCTTTAACATTTGGCAATATGAGTAAGTTACACATAAAGAAAGGCGATAATGTAATCGTCATTGCAGGAAACGACAAGGGAAAGACCGGCAAGGTCCTTTCTGTAGCACCTGCAGAGAACCGTGCGATTGTTGAAGGCGTCAACATGGTCAGCAAGCACACGAAACCTAATACAAAGGCTCCTCAGGGTGGCATCATCAAGAAGGAAGCTCCTATCAATGTTTCAAACATCTCACTCGTCGATCCGAAGTCCGGCAAGGCTACACGCGTAGGCTACAAGTTCGAGGACGGCAAGAAAGTTCGTTTCGCTAAGAAATCTGGGGAGGAGATTAAGTAATTATGGCAAAGACAAATAAACCATCAGCAGGACAGAGCGCCACTCCAGCGGGATACGTTCCTACACTCAAGAAGGTGTACAAGGAGCAGATCGTTGACGCTCTTATGAAGCAGTTCAACTATTCTACCGTAATGCAGGTTCCAAAGCTTGTCAAGATCACCATCAACGAAGGTCTTGGCGAAGGTACCCAGGATCGCAAGATCGTCGAGGAGGCTGCAGCGGAGCTTTCACTCATCACCGGCCAGAAGGCCCTCGTGACAGTATCAAAGAAAGATATTTCCAACTTCAAACTTCGTAAGGGTATGCCTGTAGGCTGCAAAGTCACCCTCCGCGACGTGAAGATGTACGAATTCCTCGAGAAGCTCATCCGCGTTTCTCTTCCTCGTATCCGCGACTTCAACGGCGTCGCAGAGAACATGGACGGACAGGGCAACTACACTCTCGGTATCAAGGAGCAGATCATCTTCCCTGAAGTTGACATCGACAAGAACCCTAGAATCCACGGCCTTGAAATCACTTTCGTGACAAGTGCCAAGTCTGACGAAGAATGTCACGCACTTCTCGCAGCGTTCGGTGTTCCTTTCAAAAAACATAATAAGTAAAGAATATGGCAAAAGAATCAATGAAAGCTCGCGAGGTTAAGCGCGCGAAATTAGTTGCTAAGTACGCCGAGAAAAGAAAGGAGCTCAAGGAAGCCGGAGATTGGGCAGCACTTGACAAACTCCCTAAGAACTCTTCACCTGTACGTATGCACAATCGTTGCTCTCTTACAGGTCGTCCGAAGGGATATATGAGAGCATTCGGCATCAGCCGTATCCAGTTCCGTGAGATGGCTTCAAACGGCCTCATCCCGGGAGTAAAGAAAGCAAGCTGGTAGAAAATTAAAAAGTTAAAAGATATGACAGATCCAATTGCAGATTATCTCACAAGGATTCGCAATGCCTATGCGGCAGGAAAGAAGGTGGTTGAAGTCCCTTCATCTAAGATGAAAGTGGCTCTCACCCAGATCCTTTGCGAGAAAGGTTACATTCTCAGCTACAAGGTAGTGGAGACTCAGCCACAGAATACCATCAAAATCGCTCTGAAGTATCATCCTCAGACCAAGGTTCCGGCCATCAAGAAGATTGAGCGCGTCTCTACCCCGGGTCTCAGGCAGTATGCTGATGTAGAAAACATGCCTCGCGTCCTCAACGGACTCGGAATCGCCATCCTCTCTACATCCAAGGGTGTCATCACAGACAAGGAAGCCAGGGAGCTCGGCGTAGGTGGTGAGGTTATATGCTACGTATATTAATTTTAAAACAGAACAATAAATGTCAAGAATTGGTAAATTGCCTGTAAGCCTTCCGACCGGGGTAACCGCAGAGTTGCTCCCCGGCAACGTAGTGAAGGTTAAAGGACCTCATGGCGAGCTGTCTCAGAAAGTAGACTCTGACATCACCGTCACCATCGAGGACAATCAGATTAAGTTTGCCCGTCCTACTGACCAGCCACGTCACCGTTCAATGCACGGACTTTACCGCGCACTTGTACACAACATGGTAGTCGGTGTGAGCGAGCAGTTCACCATCAAGCAGGAGCTTGTCGGTGTGGGTTACCGTGTTGCCCTCCAGGGCAAGAACCTCCTCATCTTCTCGCTTGGTTACTCTCACGACATCTATCTTCTCCTTCCGGACGAGATAGTTGCAGAAGTTCCGGACGTCAAGAAGGGTGAGAACCCTGTACTCGTGCTCAAGAGCTGTGACAAACAGCTTGTAGGCCAGGTGGCAGCAAAGGTTCGTTCACTTCGTAAGCCAGAGCCTTACAAGGGTAAGGGTATCAAGTTTGTCGGTGAGCAGCTTCGTCGCAAGGCTGGTAAGACTGCAGCAGCTAAATAATAGGAGATCAGATTATGGCATTGAATAGAATAGAAAGAAGACAAAGAATTCATTACCGTATTCGTAAGCACGTCAGCGGCACGGCAGAAAGACCTCGTCTTGCTGTTTTCAGAAGCAACAAAGCTATTTACGCTCAGGTAATCGACGACGAGCAGGGCAAGACACTTGCCGCTGCATCTTCAATTGACAAGGCGCTTGCTGCAGAATGCAAGGGCAAGAATGGTATCGATGCTGCCGCCATTGTCGGCAAAGCCGTTGCAGAGCGCGCACTTGCAGCCGGTATCACCACCGTAAGTTTTGACCGTGGAGGATATCTCTATCACGGAAGAGTTAAAAGTTTGGCAGACGCTGCACGTGAAGGCGGCCTCGTATTCTAAAAGAACAGACTATGGCAAATACAAATGTAAAAAGAGTAAAGACATCTGATCTTGAATTGAAAGACAGACTTGTCGCCATCCAGAGGGTTACCAAAGTGACCAAGGGTGGTCGCCATTTCCGCTTCGCCGCCATTGTAGTGGTAGGTGACGAGAAGGGCGTCGTAGGTTATGGTCTGGGAAAGGCAAACGAGGTTACGGTAGCCATTTCAAAGGCTGTTGAGGACGCCAAGAAGAATCTGGTAAAGGTTCCTGTCATCAACACTACCATCCCTCACGAGCAGGAAGCCCGTTTCGGCGGTGCAAAGGTATTCATGAAGCCTGCGGCTCCCGGTACCGGTGTAAAGGCCGGCGGTGCGATGCGTGCAGTGTTCGAGTCTGCCGGCATCCAGAACGTGCTTGCCAAATCAAAGGGCTCATCCAACCCTCACAACCTCGTAAAGGCCACTGTTTACGCCCTTACCGAGATGAGGGACGCCTATACGGTTGCAGGGCTTCGCGGTATTCCTATGTCCAAAGTGTTTAACGGTTAATCAGGGAGGATACAGAATATGGCAAAGCTTAAAGTAACTCAGGTTATCAGTAAGAACGGCGAGACCAAGCGTCAGCTTGCAAACCTCCGCTGCCTCGGAATCCGCAAACTCAACCAGAGCGTTGAGGTGGAGGACACTCCGGTAGCCAGGGGACAGATTGCCAAGGTGGCACATCTCGTTAAAGTTGAAGAAGTTAAATAAGGAGGACCGTATATATGAAACTTGAAAATCTCGCACCTGCAAAGGGTGCTACCAAAGCAAGGAAAAGAATCGGTCGTGGTGAAGGTTCAGGTCACGGTGGCACATCCACACGCGGTATGAACGGTGCTGGACAGCGTTCAGGATACGAGCACAAGATCGGCTTCGAAGGAGGCCAGATGCCTATCCAGAGACGTATGCCTAAGTTCGGTTTCAAGAACCCTACACGTGTTGAGTACAAGGCAGTCAACGTATCTGTCATCGAAGCCATCGCAGCCAAGGCCAATCTTACTGCAGTGGGCGTTGACGACATCAAGACCGCAGGCTTCGCTTCCAAGAACGACCTCATCAAGGTCCTTGGCAACGGAGAGATCAAAACTGCTCTTACTGTCACCGCAGATGCATTCTCTGCTTCAGCAATCAGCAAAATCGAAGCTGCCGGCGGAAAGGCAGTCGTAACTGAATAATTCCGTTCTCAATGAAGAAGTTTATAGAGACAATTAAAAACATCTTCAGGATAGAGGAATTGCGCAAGAGGATTGTGTACACAGTCCTCTTGATACTGGTGTATCGTCTCGGATGCTTCATCGTGCTTCCGGGTATCGATGCATCCATGCTTGCGAACCTGCAGAGCAGATCCAACGAAGGTCTTGTCGGCCTGTTGAACATGTTCTCCGGCGGTGCATTCGGCAATGCCTCCATCTTTGCGCTGGGTGTGATGCCATACATCTCGGCATCCATCGTCATCCAGCTGCTGGGTGTGTTCGTCCCTTACTTCCGCAAACTCCAGATGGAGGGTGAAAGCGGTCGTAAGAAGATGAACCAGATGACCAGGGTTCTCACTATCCTCGTCATCTGCATCCAGGGTCCTGCCTATGTAGCCTCTATCCACAGCCAGATTCCAGCAGAGGCGTTCGTGGCTGTGCGTAATCTCGGATGGAGTTCATTCGCATTCAATCTCATTTCCACACTCATTCTCATGGCTGGCTCAATGTTCGTCATGTGGCTTGGTGAGCGCATTACCGACCGCGGAATCGGCAACGGTATCTCGCTTATCATTATGATAGGTATCGTAGCCCGTCTGCCTCATGCGATCGTAGCCGAGTTCTCGGAGAAGATGGCTACCACCAACGGCGGTCCTATCCTTCTTACCATCGAGCTGGTTATCTGGTTCCTGGTGATCGTGGCTGCCATTGCGCTGGTACAGGCTGTCCGCAAGGTCCCTGTACAGTATGCCAAGAGGGTTATCGGCAACCGTCAGTACGGTGGAGTACGTCAGTACCTTCCGCTCAAGATCAACGCTGCCGGCGTCATGCCTATCATCTTTGCACAGGCACTGATGCTCTTCCCTATCCTCTTCTCAAGATGGGACGCTACCCGCGGACTTGCCGCCACGCTCGGCAACTACACAGGATTCTGGTACAATTTCATATTTGCCATCCTGGTAATCGCCTTCACGTTCTTCTATACGGCCGTTACCGTCAATCCGCAGATGATGGCCGAGGAGATGAAGAGAAACGGTGGATTTATTCCTGGCGTTAAGCCTGGCAAGAGCACGGTCGAGTATCTGGACGGAATTCTCTCGAAGGTTACTCTCCCGGGTTCAATTGCACTGGCCTTTATCGCAATTCTTCCTGCCATCGCCATGAAGCTCGGCGTTTCCAACGCATTTGCAAGCTTCTTCGGCGGCACCTCCCTCCTCATTCTGGTAGGTGTGGTTCTGGATACTCTCCAGCAGGTTGAAAGTTATTTGTTGATGCGTCACTACGACGGTCTCATGAAGACCGGCCGTATCAGCGGGCGCTCAGGTATGTAGTTCTTTGAAAATTTTTAGGAAGATGGTCAAACCCAAGACAGAGGAAGAGATAGAGCTTCTTAGAGAGAATGCCATTATAGTGTCCAAGACACTGGCGGAAGTCGGTAAGATAGTCGCTCCAGGTGTGACAACCTTAGAGTTGAATAGAGTGGCTGAGACTTTCATTCGCGATAACGGCGCTATTCCTTCTTTCCTCGGATTCGAGGGTTTTCCTGCAGCGCTTTGCCTTTCGGTCAACGACGTGGTCGTTCACGGATTTCCGTCAAACTACGTTCTGAAGGAAGGGGACATCGTCTCAGTGGACTGCGGCACTCTTTACAAGGGATACAACGGTGACTCCGCATACACCTTTCCGGTAGGGGAGGTGGATGCGAAGACCCGCAAGCTCCTCGACGTAACGAAGGCTTCTCTCTACAAGGGCATCGAAGCTGCTGTAGCAGGCAACAGAACCGGCGACATCGGATACGCGGTGCAGTCGTATGCAGAATCATTCGGTTTCTCCGTGGTTCGTGAACTTGAAGGTCACGGACTTGGCAGGGAGATGCACGAGCAGCCTGGAGTTCCGAACTTCGGACGCCCGGGGCGCGGCACTCACCTGGTGGACGGAATGGTGATTTGTATTGAGCCTATGATCAATGCGGGAGGCCGCGGAGTCTACCTGGACAGAAATGGCTGGGCAGTCCATACGGCGGACCGTGCGAAATCGGCGCACTACGAGCTTACGGTTGTTGTCCGTCGCGGGAAAGCTGAGCAACTGTCGACCTATGATTTTATCGAGAAAGATCCTACGATCAATTTTTAAGTGATGTTTCAATGTCTAAACAGGTAGCAATAGAGCAGGACGGCAGAGTCATAGAGACTCTCCCGAATGCAATGTTCAAAGTTGAGCTCGAGAACGGCCACGTCCTCCTGTGCAACATCTCAGGAAAGATGAGAATGAACTTTATCCACATCCTTCTGGGAGACAAGGTGAGGGTTGAAATCTCTCCTTACGATTTGACCAAAGGAAGAATATCTTTCAGATATAAATAAAATTCAGTATTATGAAAGTCAAAACATCCATCAAAAAGCGCAGCGAAGATTGCAAGATCGTACGCCGTAAAGGCCGTCTTTACGTGATCTGCAAGAAGAACCCTAAGTTCAAGATGCGTCAAGGATAATAGTTTAAAAGTATAAACTAAAAATTAAAGTATAATTATGGCACGTATAGCCGGTGTTGATTTACCAAACAACAAACAGGGAGAGATAGGTCTTACCTATATCTTCGGAATCGGACGCTCTTCTGCCAAGAAGATTCTTGGCAAGTGCGGCATCGACCCAGCCATCAAGGTTGGCGATTGGGACGATGACCAGGTAGCCGCAATCCGTGCGGAGATCGCAGCAGAGTACAAGATCGAGGGTGAGCTCCGCTCATCGGTCCAGATGGACATCAAACGTCTAATGGATATCGGTTGCTACCGCGGAATCCGTCATCGTAGCGGACTTCCGGTACGCGGACAGAGCACCAAGAACAACGCCCGTACAAGAAAGGGCAAGAAGAAGACCGTTGCCAACAAGAAGAAGGCAACCAAGTAAAAATTGATGAAGTATGGCAAAGAAAACTACAACATCCAAACGAGTTGTCAAGGTTGAAGCTTATGGCGAGGCCCATGTTTCATCAACCTTCAACAACGTCATCGTTTCGCTTACAAACGCCCAGGGCCAGGTGATCAGCTGGGGTTCTGCAGGCAAATGTGGCTTCAGAGGAAGCAAGAAGAACACTCCGTATGCTGCCCAGATGGCAGCGGAGGATGCAGCCAAGACAGCATTTGATGCTGGACTCCGTAAGGTGAAAGTATATGTCAAGGGACCGGGAGCAGGCCGTGAGTCTGCCATCCGTACCATCAACAATGCAGGTATAACCGTTACAGAGATTATCGACGTGACACCTATGCCTCATAACGGATGCCGTCCTAAGGGTCGTCGTAAAGTTTAATTTTAAAGGTTAAGAATTATGGCAAGATATACTGGTCCAAGCACCAAAATCGCACGTAAGTTTGGCGAGGCCATCTACGGGGGAGACAAATATTTCGAGAAGAGAAATGTACCTCCAGGACAGCACGGACTCGCTGCAAAGCGCAAGAAATCAAAAGAATACGGTAACCAGCTCAAAGAGAAGCAGAAGGTTAAGTATATGTACGGTGTACTCGAGCGTCAGTTCCACAACACCTACATCAAGGCCTGCCGTCTGAGCGGACAGAAAGGTGAGAACCTCGTCCTCCTTCTCGAGAGCCGTCTTGACAATGTCGTTTACCGTCTCGGTATCGCTCCTACCAGAGCCGCTGCCCGTCAGCTCGTAAGCCATCAGCACATCACCCTCAACGGTGTGGTCTGCAACATCCCTTCAGCACAGGTAAAGCCTGGTGACGTGGTTGCAGTTCGCGAAAGGTCTAAGAGCCTCGAGGTCATCCAGGCTTCAGTGGCAAGCACCACCAGGTACTCTTGGCTCGAATTTGACGCCAAGGCGCTTTCAGGAAAGTTCCTCAACCTCCCTGTACGTGCAGAAGTACCTGAGAACATCAACGAGCAGCTTATCGTCGATCTGTATTCTAAGTAAAACATTAACACCCAATAGAATTATGGCAATCTTAGCATTTCAAAAACCTGACAGGGTGATCATGCTCGAAAGCACTGATACCGTCGGCCGTTTCGAATTCCGCCCTCTCGAGCCGGGATACGGACAGACCATCGGCAACGCGCTTCGTCGCATTCTGCTCGCTTCTTTGGAGGGTTTTGCTATCAGTCAGATCAAGATCTCCGGCGTTTCGCAGGAGTTCCAGACCATCCCTGGCGTCATCGAGGGCATGCAGGACATCATCCTGAATCTCAAGCAGGTGCGCTTCAAGAGAATGGTCGAGGGGGTCGAGACTGAGACAGCAAATATCGTCATCAGCAGTAAGCACGAGTTTACAGCGGAGGATATCTCCAAGGGATTGTCTTCTTTCGTGGTGTTGAATCCTGAGCAGCACATCTGTTCTCTTGAGCCGTCTGTAAAGCTCGAAATCTCGATCGTTATCACCAAGGGTCGCGGTTTCGTGCCTGCCGACGAACTCAGGGACGAGGATACTCCTATCGGAACCATTCCTGTAGATGCCATCTACACTCCTATCCGCAAGGTCAACTGGACAGTTGAGAACTGGCGTGTGGAGCAGAAGACGGACTACGAGAAACTTAACCTCGAGGTGGTTACCGACGGATCAATCTCTCCTGACGAAGCTCTTCAGGACGCAGCTAACATCCTTATCTATCACTTCAGACTCTTCACCGACGACAAGAAGGTGTCGTCTGAGAACATAGCCGTGACCGACAGCAAGGAACTGGACGAGGAAAGTCTCCGTATCCGTCACCTGCTGCTGACCAAGCTCTCCGATGTGGGTCTCTCTGTCAGGGCATTCAATTGCCTCAAGGCAGCTGACATCGACACATTTGCAGACCTCGTGTCATACAGCCGCAACGAACTCATGAAGTTCCGCAATTTCGGCCGCAAGTCCCTCAATGAGATCGATATGCTCGTGGAGCAGAACAAGCTCTCATTCGGAATGGATGTTACAATGTACAATATTGAACCAAAGAAAAAGAACGCATAAAAGATGAGACACAATAAATCCATAAATCATCTCGGACGTCAGAGCGGTCACCGCAAGGCTCTTCTTTCAAACCTTGCCTGCTCTTTGATTCTCAATAAGAGGATTACCACCACCGTAGCCAAGGCCAAGGCCCTCAAGAGCTATGTGGAGCCTCTTATCACCAAATCAAAGGAGGACACCACTCACTCACGCCGTATTGTTTTCAGCTACCTTAAGAACAAGGAGGCTGTTACCGAGCTCTTCCGCACGGTCGCTCCGAAGGTTGCAGACCGTCCAGGCGGATACACCCGCGTGCTTCACGTAGGCTTCCGTCCGGGAGATGCAGCTGAACTTGCCCTTATCGAGCTCGTGGACTTCAACGAGGCCGCTCTCGCTTCAGCGGCGAAGAAGCCTGCCAAGAAGACCACACGCCGCAGCGCCAAGAAGGCTGAGGCTCCTGCAGCAGAGGTTGCAGAGGCTCCTGTAGCTGAGGCACCGGCAGAAGAAAAGGCTGAATAAGTCGACGATTTATCGACTTTTTAACAGAAAAGGTGGATTTCACACACGTGAAGTCCACTTTTTTCATTATATTTGTCAGACAATCATTAACATTAAAACTATGCGTTTTTTCTATGCCTTTGTGGCTCTTCTGTTGAACGTGACATTTGCTTTCGCTCAAAGCAACCTCACGGGCACTGTTACGGACGCGATGGGTCAGCCTCTGCCGGGAGTTACCGTGGCTGTTCTCGAGAACGGACAGCCCAAGAGCGGTGACATCACCGATGATCAGGGTGTATACAGAATATCTGTCGTACAGGGTGAGACCATCGAATTTTATTTCCTGGGTTATGCCAAGGTGACCAGGGTTTACAACGGTCAGAAAACCATCAATGTCGTGCTTGAAGAAGACAATCTCTTCCTCGAGGACGCCGTCATCGTGGGTTATGGCCAGCAGAAAAAGTCATCCATCACCAGCGCCGTATCGGCCATCAAGGGTGACGAGCTGCTTAAGGCTCCGTCAACCAACGTGAGCCAGGTGCTTGCCGGCCGTCTTCCGGGTATCTCTTCAGTGCAGGAATCAGGTGAACCTGGTCTTGACCAGGCATCGCTGCGTATCCGCGGTTCCGTTTACGGCGTAAGCTACATCGTGGACGGCTTCCCTGCAGACAATATCAATGACATCGACCCTGCCGACATCGAGAGCATTTCAGTCCTCAAGGACGGTGCTTCAGCGGCCGTTTACGGACTTTCAGCAGCCGGCGGCGTCATCATCGTCACCACCAAGAAAGGTGAGAAGGGCGACGCGAAGATCACCTACAACGCTTCTGTCGGCGCTTCGATGAATGCCAATTTCCCACAGTTCATGGACGGGGCCCAGTTCGTCTCCTATTATAACATAGCCGAGATGATGGACCAGCTCGCGAACAAGGAAATCTCCAGCCCGGACGAGTACACGCCATACTTCTCCAAGGAAGTGCTCAATCTCATCCAGAACGGCGATCCTGACGGAAACTGGGACAATGTGAATTATGTGGACCTCGTCTTCGGAACGGGCGTCAACCAGAAGCACAATGTCACCGTCCAGGGCGGAAACGACAGGAACCGCTACTTCGCTTCCTTCGGTCTTCTCGACCAGAAGGGTAACATCGACAACTTCAACTACAAGCGCTATAATGTGCGCGCCAATATCGAAAGCCAGATCGCCAGGAACCTCGACTTTACCCTCGGACTCAGCGGCGTGCTTTCAAACCGCCACACCCCTGCCTACCTCTCCGGAGGTTCGGATTCCGATTCGGGATACGAGGTCGGCTGGTTCTCAATTGGTCGCCAGACCGTGCAGATGCACCCGTATCTTCCTGTACAGAAGGACGGTTACTACACCGGTGCAGTGCAGAACAACCAGACCTACCTCGTGAGCCCGCTTGCCGCCATCTATGAATCCGGCTACAAGGAGACCCGCGGAGCTTCGATGTCTGCCAATACCGCTCTGACCTACAACGTGCCTTTCGTCAAGGGGCTCAGCCTCAAGGCATCAGGCTCGTTCGACTACTCTCAGAGCTATAACAAGAACCTCAGCACCCCTTACACCCTGATGCAGCTTTCGAAGGATTCGTCAGGCAACTGGGGATGGTCCACCCGTTCCGACAACCCTCATGTCAGCGACAATGTGAACAACCTCGGCGAGGGTGTCACATTCTCACAGCAGATGGTGGGACAGGTAAGTGCCAGCTATACGAACAGCTTCGGAAAGAACAACATCGACGCTCTCCTGCTTGCGGAGGCGCGTCAGTACAAGGGCAATGGCCTCTCAGCTTATGTGAAGAGCCTTCCGTTCTCCGAACTCCCTGAACTTTCCAACGGTATTCCTACGAACAGCCCTGTAGGCGGATGGAGCAGCGCTTCACGCAGTGCAGGTTATGTGGGACGTCTCCGCTATGACTATGACGAGAAATATCTCGCCGAGTTCACCGGACGCTACGACGGTTCATACAAATTTGCAGGTATGACCAAAAACCGCTGGGGATTCTTCCCTTCAGTTTCCCTGGGATGGCGCATCTCCAGGGAGCCGTTCATGCAGAATCAGGACGTCGTCGACGACCTCAAGCTTCGCGCTTCAGTGGGTCTTCTCGGTAACGACTCCGTAAGCGAGTATATGTTCCTCAGTACTTACGGCCAGTCGCTCAATGTCATCTATCCTAACGGAATGTTCCCTTCATACACCACTTCAGGCATCTCGAACACGGACCTCACCTGGGAGAAGACTCTCAGCTGGAATGCCGGTTTCGACCTCACGATGTGGGACGGACTTCTCGGTGCCGAGATTGACGGATTCTACAACTATACCTATGACATGCTTACATACCAGAGCTCGGGATATTCCCCTTCAATGGGCGGATATTATCCTACCTGGGTGAACTACAATGCCATAGATTCCAAGGGTGTGGATATTCTCATCACCCACAGGAACCATTTCGACCTCCTCGGAAAGCCTTTCTACTACGACCTGTCAGGTTCCCTCACCTACGCCTACACCCGTTGGCTCAAGTACAAGGACGAGCCTAACATCGTGGACTACCGCAAGAAGGTCGGCACCCAGTACGGAAGCATCCTCTGCTGGAAGGCGGACGGACTTTTCCGCAGCGAGGAGGAGATCGACAACTCAGCCTGGTACAGCACCAGACCTAACGTCGGCGACATAAAGTATGTGGATATCAACGGTGACGGTATCATCGACGAGGACGACAAGGGTTATTTCGGACTCAGCAACCGTCCGGCCCTCACCTTCGGTTTCAACATCAACTTCAACTGGAACGGATTCGATTTCAACGCCCAGTTCACAGGCGGTGCGATGTTCAATGTATCACTTACCGGTAACTACTATAACGGATACGACGACAACACCATCTGGACACAGACCTTCAAGGAAGGCGGCAACTCGCCTCTCTACCTCGTGGAGAACGCATATTCAGTCTACAACACCGAAGGAACATATCCTCGCCTGACCCTGGCTGAGACCACAAGCGGCGGTGACAACGGTCTGTGCTCTACATTCTGGGTACGGGACGGAAAATATATCCGCCTTAAGACCGCACAGTTCGGATACACCATTCCTAAGAAGATTACCGAATATGTAGGCATCAGCGCACTGCGTATCTTCGTCGAGGGACAGAACCTGTTCACCATCGACGGACTTCCTGACGGAATTGACCCTGAGTCTCCAGGCGTCAACAACGGTTATTACCCACAGCAGAGACTTGTGATGGGAGGTATAACTTTAACATTCTAGGCGCTATGAAAAAGTTGACGATTTTTATTGCAAGTGCACTGCTTCTCACATCCTGCAACTCTTTCCTGGACACCGACCCTACCGACAGGGTGTCATCCAAGGTGATGTGGAGCAAGACCGAATATGCCGAA
Source organism: Anaerovoracaceae bacterium (assembly GCA_963594055.1). Lineage (GTDB taxonomy): Bacteria > Bacteroidota > Bacteroidia > Bacteroidales > UBA932 > Cryptobacteroides. The sequence goes on from CAVBDE010000006.1 coordinate 33,903, forward strand.
TACGCGGTTAACTACCTGTATTCATACATCTGGGACTTCAATTCCTCTCCTACCGTGGCAGGTCTCACCGAGGCCCTCACGGACGAGATGAAGTATGTCTCATACAATTACAACGCCCTCTGCTTCATCCCGTCTGAGATTTCCTACGGCGGAAGCAACCTGGACGCCTCCTATGTCGACAGCTATCTCGGATACTGGAGCACCATCTATACCGCCATCCGCAAGACCAATGAGGCTCTCTCGAACCTTCACGCCTACGGCACGCTGGACGAGGACGACACGAAGCGCATCGAGGGCGAACTCCGGTTCCTCCGCGCTTACTTCTACTTCGAACTCGTGAAGCGCTACAAGGACGTGATTATCTATGACGAGGACCTCACCGCCATCGACACGAACACTCCTCTCAGCTCCGAGGAACTGGCCTGGGACTTCATCCAGACCGACCTCAACTACGCTGCCGAGAATCTGCCTCTTCCGGGCGTGGCCAACGGCCGTCTGAACCGGGGCACTGCCTACGCGATGCTCACCCGCGCGATGCTTTATGCCAAGCGTTACGATGCTGTCATCGCCGCTGCCGACAAGGTCACCGAACTCGGATATGAACTCGAGGCCAATTATGCCGACGTCTTCACCAAGACCACCGGGAACAAGGAAGCCATCCTCCAGTACCTCTTCAGCCAGGCGGACGGTGTAACCCACGAATTCAATTTCTACTATACCCCTGGCGGAGACTATGCTGTAGTCAACCAGAAGGGCGGCGGATACGGTGTCCCTACCCAGGAGATCGTGGAAAGCTACGAACTCGCCACAGGCGGCAAGCCTGACTGGAGCAAATGGCACGGCACTACCACCGACAATCCTCCTTACGAGCTTCTAGAACCACGTTTCCAGGCTACCATCCTCTATAACGGAGCATCCTGGAAGGAGCGCACCATCGAGCCTTACGAAGGCGGTACCGACGGCTGGGCTACCTGGAAGACTGTCAAGGAGCCTAAGGGCAAGACCGTGACCGGATATTATCTGCGCAAGAATGTGGACGAGACTTATGATGTCACCACTTCCGGAAGCAGCCAGCCGTTCACGTTCCTCCGCTATGCCGAGGTGCTTCTGAACAAGGCCGAGGCCTGCATCGAGAGCGCATCCAGGGATGAGGCTTCTGCCAATGCCATCGTGAAGGAAATCCGCGGCCGTGTCGGCCTTCCGTACACGAACAAATACGGAACTGACCTCCGTGACGCCATCCGTCAGGAGCGCAAGGTCGAACTCGCCTATGAAGGCCTCAGGTACTGGGATCTCCGCCGCTGGGAGACAGCTGCAGAAGATTATCCTGCCGGACTTTCAGCATATCAGCAGCACGGTCTGAAGATAGTGAAGAACGACGACGGCACATTCACCTACTCTTATGTAAGCGTGGACGAGAAGGACAGAAGCTTCGAAAGCAGGCTTTACCGTTTCCCTCTTCCTAAGTCGGAGCTGGAGAACAACTCTTCTCTGAATCACGTTCAACCGGATCCTGATTGGAACTAATAACAGAAAGTACATATATGAAAAAGATATTAAACTCCATATTGGTCTTGTCACTGGCCCTGCTCTCAAGCGCTTGCCACGAGCCTGAGTATGTGCAGCCGGACGAGAACGCCACCAAGGGAATCATAAGCATCAAGGCTATCTTCCCTGACGGTCAGTATGCCGACAAGGTCCTGGGCACGCTCAATGTCACCGATCCGGATACCGACTACTATGCCATTCCTATTCCGTGGTACTATCCTATCACCTCGGATGACCTTACGCTCACCTATATGACCGATCTCAAGATCAATGTCACGCTGGCTCCGAACTACAGGCTGGTCCCGGGCGTGGTGAAGCTTGACCTTACCGAAGAGAACGAGTTTACTCTCGAAGGACCGGACGGATTCTCGAAGCAGATCATCATCACGGGCGAGAGAAAGCTCCCTGACCTCTGCGAACTTGTCACCTTCAGCATCTCTGAAGTGATGGTGGACGGTATCATCGACGAGACGAAGAAGACCATTCTGATTCCTTATCTCGATGACCTGTCTTCAGTTCACGTAAGCGGACAGGTATCCCCTCACGCCACTCTCTCCAAGATAGGGACCAAGGCTTACAAGGAGGCTGTGGCCTATAACCTGAATTCAGGCCAGACCGTGACTGTCCTCGCCGAGGACGGAGTTACGGAGGGTGTCTATACGGTAACCCAGGGTAATCCTGAGCTTATCGATATGGGTATCAATACCTCTTCGGTCAAGGAACTCTTCAACCTGGACCCTGCCGATGTCGGCATTCCTGACGCCTCGACGCCTATTTACGCATCCATCGCCGGTCACGGCAGCAATATAATCGTCTGCACCGGAAGCGGTGAACCTGTGCTCGTGAACCGTTTCAACGGTGCGAAGACCGGCACGATGAAGGTCGGCGGCTGCGATCCTGTATGCATCGCAGGTGATGAGGGCGAGCATGTTCTCATTACCAATTATGCCGACGCCGGAGAGACCGTAACGCTTTACCGCAGCGATGATCCTGCGCAGGACCCTGTCCTGTTCGGAAGTTTCGTCAATCCGCTTGACGCATCGTCCGGAGCCGGAATAGGTCACAGAATGAAGATCATCGGCAACCTTGACACCGAGGCTCTCATTACCTTCACTGCAGAAGGCATTGTCGAGGTGACTACGGCCAACCGTGCAGTGTATGTTCACGTGAAGAGCGGTGCCATCGACGGGGAGCCTGAGATCGTGGAATTCAATCTCTCTGTCGGCGGATGGGGTGCAGCCCCTGTTAATTTCGCGACGGTCGTTCCTGCAAGCCTTGCTCCGGCACAGGACGGCTGGTTCCTGGATTTCTACGACGGGAACAGCGAGGTGGTCGGTGAAGAGGAACTTTATATGCTTCACTATATCGACGGGAAGGGCAATGACAATGTCGCCGATCATCTCGGCAACTGGGCATATAACCCTAACTGTTTGGATTCGAAGAGATTCAACAATTCCACCTTTATGGTGCTCTTCTCTGTCAGCCACTTCCCTCAGTGGGGTATAGGCCCTGAGTTCAAATTCTACGAGATAACGGATCCTTCTGCTCCGACCGCCATAGCATCGGCGGCTCCGTCGTGGTATCAGAAAGGCACAAACTATGCCAGCGGCGCATCCGGAGATGTATGTCTCTGCCCTTCAACCGACGGATTCCATCTGTACCTCTATTATTACGATCACCACAGCCAGGCACTCGGTGCCTATGTGGCTGACTGCATAAAGAAATAGTTATGAAACAGAGCAGACTGCTGATTATATTTACTCTTTGCGCTTTTCTCGCACTCGGGTGCGAGAAAAAGTCGCAGAGCAGGGTCCCTGACTGGCCGTGGGCGACTCCGGAGACTCCGGACGAACCGGAGCCTGCAGATGAAGGATGGACGGACGTGACTTCGTCCTATGCTTCGCTTCCTGAATATGTGAAGATTTTCAAGGCTTCGCAGACGCTTCTCGGGGTTAACGCCGTGGCTTACATCGCTCAGGTAGACCTCTCCAAGACCGGTTTCGAGGTATGGGGCATCAATGCTCCTGACCTCCAGGGCTGCGACGAGCCGCTTCAGACCCCTTCGCAGGTTTATGAAGCGCAGGGCCATCCTTCCGTGGTTATCAACGCAGGTTATTTTTACGCCGAGGGCGGAAAATCCTACTCTTCAAGCCTGGAGGTAAGCAATTCCACTCTTCTGAGTCCGAACATCAATTATGCTTCGCAGGACTGGAAGAAGATCTATTATCCTACCAGAGGTGCGTTCCTGGAGCACGCCGACGGGACTTACGAGGTGTGCTGGACATACTGGAAAGACGCTTCCACGCATTACATCTACGATACCCCGGCAGAGAACAGCTGGGATGCTTCCCCGAGGAAGGTTCCGGATGCCGAATTCCCTTCCACTGCCCGCACGTTCGAGGCCAGGAACGGTATAGGCGGTGCCCCTGTCCTTATCAAGGGCGGCGTCATCAAGGATACCTATAAGGAGGAGCTTATCGACATCAACGCCGATGAGCGTCATCCGCGCACTGCGATTGGCATCACTGCGGACAGGCAGCTCGTTCTGTTCGTATGTGAAGGACGCAATATGACGGAAGGCGTGCCGGGATTCACTACCGGTGAAGTCGCACAGATTCTTAGTGACTACGGCTGTACCGATGCCCTCAATCTTGACGGCGGCGGTTCCACCCTTATGCTCGTGAACGGTCAGGAGATGCTCAAACCTTCCGACGGACAGCAGAGGAGTGTGGCCAGCTGCGTATATATCAAATAATGAAGAAGTTATTATCAGTTGTATTCTGCGCCCTGGCCCTTGTTCTGACCAGCGGCTCCTGCACCGAGAAAAGCAGCGGTACCCTTCCGCCTTTCCCTGGCGGAGAGACCGACCCCGACCCTGACCCTGATCCCGATCCGGACCCGACACCTTTCGAGGGCAAGGCCCGCTATATCTGGATTGACGCCGGCGGCAATTTCCAGGACTACGCGAACAGCCAGTCGAAAATCGCCGAGGATGTGAAGAAGATAAAGGAGACCGGTTTTACCGACCTCATCGTGGATGTGCGCCCTACGAACGGCACCGTGCTTTACAACACGACCCAGGGGACGCCTCTTTCGAAGATCGACGTCTGGACTTCGTCCGGTTACAAGTGGGTGAGCAGATGGGCTTCGTTCGACTACCTGCAGGCCTTCATAGATGCGGCGCACGATAACGGCCTTCGCATCAACGCCAGCATCAACACCCTGGTTGGCGGCTATCTCTGTCCTTACGGACTCGGTTCCGACGGCCCCATCTACTCTAATCCGGAGATGAAGGCCTGGGCTTCGGTGGTGAACACTGCCGACGGTCTGGTGAACTCCGTGGACCTTACGGATTACGAGAATGATTACGGTGCCAGATTCTTCAGCCCTGCCAATCCTGACGCGCAGGCATACGCCCTCAGTCTTATCGAGGATCTCGCCAAATATGACCTTGACGGCATAGTGCTCGACCGCTGCCGTTACGACGACTACAGCCTTCAGAGCGACTTTTCCGACGAGTCCAGAAAGCAGTTCGAGGAATACATAGGCAGGACCCTTACCAACTGGCCGGGAGATGTGATGAAGGCCGGACAGAGTTCCTTCGGGAATTCACTCACCACCATCCAGAAGCAGTGGCTCTCCTTCCGCGCGAAGACCATACACGATTTCATCGTGAAGGCAGAGCGGAAGGTGCACGCCGTGAATGCCGACATCCGTTTCGGAGTGTATGTGGGCGGCTGGTACTCAAGCTATTACTATAGCGGAGTGAACTGGGCCAGCCCAAGTTACGACCCCAAGGCCGACGGATACAGGTGGGCGGACGCGGACTATAAGAACTACGGCTTCGCGGATCATCTGGACTTCATGTTCATCGGTGCGTATGCGGGTGCCGACAGCATCTACGGCTCTGCCGAGTGGACCATGCAGGGATTCTGCAAGCAGGCCGGCGACCTTCTCAAGGGCGACGTGGTCTACAGCGGCGGTCCTGACATCGGCAATGCTTCGGGTTTCGTGGACGGCGGACAGGGCTCGCTTATGCCCAGCATCGTGGATGCCTGCATCAACAGCAGCACCGATGGAATGTTCATCTTCGACCTGTGCCATATCAAGATGTATGATTACTGGGACGATGTGAAGAATGCTTTTGACAAATATTTAGCAACACTAAATCAATAATTAGTTTTATTTTATGAAAAAATCTTTTATCGCGCTTTGCGCAACAGTATTGGCCTTCGCCGCTTG